>JAYVNO010000274.1:0-24898 GCA_043758415.1 Burkholderiales bacterium | reverse complement strand
GCGGCAATCTGTGTGAAATCCGCGTTAATCTGCGTCAAAAATTAATGCTGTTTTGAAATAGAAGTGGAATTAGACGGTGTTTACAACGGCTTGCCGCTGCCTCGCCCATCATGCCTGTGGAGTGATGGGCTCAACGCTTATTGCCGCGTTACGCGGCACTAAGCGTTGGCGGTACGGGCCGGTAAATCGACTACGTGTCTACGCAGTCGAAATTAATGCTTGCCCATTGAGAAACTGCCCAGCGTGGTCGGCGTCTTTGGCTCGATGGGTGCCGCACCGCCGCGAGGCGCATCGGAAGGCGTCATCAGCTTGGCGTTATCCGATGGCCGCGCGAACTCGCGGACCGCCAGCGCGTCGCTTGCTTGGGCATCAACAAGTCCACGTTTGACGTCGCCATCGGTTGCGCTGCTGGCCGCGCACGCGCCAGTGCTGCGGTAGGTCAGTGCGGCGGCCAGCTGGCGCTCAGTCGGATCGCCGAGCGCCTTGATGAAATCGTCACTGGCGGCACAGGTGGGCGCGAAACCATCGGTATAGTCGCCTGCGCCCTTCTGGTTCACGCCGGTGAACTGAATCGAGAAATTGGTGGTGCCGCAGTTGCCGGTTGCTTTAAAGGCGTATGGTTTGCCGCAGGTTTGCCTCCCAATCTGGATAACTTCCACGTCAATGCCGCGTAGTCCGTTGATCAGCGCTTCGGACGCGGAGCAACTGCCAGCAGAGGTCAGCACAAAAACGCGGCGCAGGTTCAAGGACGGCAGCGGCTGACCGGAGGCGACGCCGCCAGTGAAGCCCGACCCGACGTTATAGAACGCTTCGGACTCTTCGGGACCAAACGGCTTTTTGTCGTTGGTCTTGTAAATCTCGAAATTTTTTCCGGCAGTGCGCGCGTTACCGGCAATCATAAACGCCGTCTGCGCCGCGATGAACACGTAGCCGCCACCGTTGTAGCGCAGATCGAGCACCAGATCGGTGATGCCACCGCTCGCCGCCAATCCGGCGAAGGCGTCGGCAATTGCTTTTTCCGCGGTGAAAGTATTGAACGTATGAAAGGCGATGTAGCCGACCTTGCCGCTTGCGGTGTTAATGACGCCACTGACCGACACCGGGCGAATCGTCACCGCAGCCGACGTTAGTACCACAGTCTTCCGTGCGCCACCGTCGGCGGGGGTGAGCACGAACGTGTGACTCTCGCCAATGGTGGGCGGAGATAACCCGCGGTTAAGCGTGTCTAAATCGTTCGTGGTTTGAAAAATCGCGCCATCAATGCTGTAGATGCTGTCACCGCGTTTGATGCCCGCGAGGGCCGCGGGCGTGTTGGGCGTGACTACGCCTGCGGTCCATAGCCGTATCGCCCGCACCGTCGCCCATTGGATGCCGTAGCCAACGCTCACGCCCGCGTTGCCCGCCTCGTAGGTCTCTGTGTCCTCGGTGAAGTGAAAGCGATCTTTGGCGGCACCCGACAGCACGAGTGCCGGCGTTTTCACGACCGGGAACCAGGTCGCCATCGTTGCATAGCTGTCAGGATTCAAGTCAGGAATTTCGCGATACCAGAGGTAGGTCTCATCACTCCACGAGCGCAACCAGCTTTTCTCATCTGCCAGCGTGCCCTGTGTATCCGGAAACGCTCGTCCGGTGGTAGCGCTGGCCCCCACCCGTGGCACCGCGCATTGGTTGATCACCGAATTCGACGCGACGAAGCTTGCGCGCGGCGTTTCGGGGGTTGCCGAACGACCGCAAAAAACCACGCCTTCACCCACCCAGCCGCGCGTCAGCATCTCTTGATAGGCGCTCGCGCTTATGCTGTAGCGATGATTGGGCACATCGACAGGGCTTATCGTGCGCAGCGCTCGGTAGATCGGCACCGGTGAACTAGCCGGGCACGTGCCAGCAGTCGGCGTTTCCACCGCGAAATCCAAGCCTTCGTTGAAAAAATTCGGTAAATTGAGCGCAGCGATGACGGCGCAATCGGCGGTGAGCCCATAAAAGTGTGACGAGAAAGTTGACCCGGTGACGTTGATGCGATAGCGACACACGCTATCGAGCGGGGCTGCGGCACCGGCTGCGGCGGTGGCCACGAAGCTCACACCCGTGCGCGTAAAGGAGCCGGGCGTGGCGTCAAGCGTCGCCTGCTCCCCTGCGCGCCCGGTCAAGAAGTACGACGCGATTGCCTTGTTGTAATACTCGACCACGAACACCGGCGTTTGCGCGAACGCCGTGGTGGCGAACGCTACACCGAGCGTGACGAGGATTCGACGCATCAACGGCGCGAGAGCATTCGATTTCATCACTGGGCACTCCGAAAAATTGAATTTGATGTGCGTATTATGACAACGGCAAGCAAACGACGTTGCACCATTGCGCCGGACAATGGTTCAGAGCGACAAGCGGGGTGTTTCGCGCGACGAGCCCGGCACCGAGGCGCAGCGGCGGGGGTGTGCCCGCCGCGTGCGCAGCTTATTTCACCGTAATCCACTCATACGTCAGCACGTTATCGGCCCGATGCACAACGCTGAGATTACTGCGCGTCGCCCATGGAATCACCTGACGATGCAGCGGCAGATGATTGATCTCGTCGTTGTGTGCGAGCAATGCCGTTTTGATAAACGCCTCACGCTTGGCCGGGTCGGCTTCTTTGCTTGAGGCGGCTGCCGCGTCATCGAGTTTGGTGTTCTTGTAATTGCCGTAGTTGTAGTCGCCGATCCCATTGGCGGCGCGGTTGCGCAGCACCGGCGTCAACGTTGTTTCAGCATCGGTAATCGCGCCGCCCCAGCCGAGCATGTATAGCGACACGTCGAGCTTGTCGAGACGCGGAAAGTAGATCGCGCGCGGCTGTGCGTCGACCTTCACTTTGACGTTGATCCGCGCCCACATCGCAGCGAGCGCGAGGCAAATTTTCTCGTCGTTGATGTAGCGATTGTTCGGGCAATTGAGTGTCACCTCAAAGCCCTGCGGATAGCCCGCCTCTGCCATCAATTTGTTCGCTGCGGGCACATCATAGGGCCGCCGTTTTTCAATCGCTGGATCGTTGAATGCGCCGAGCGGTGAGGCCGTCATTGCGCCGGTCGGGAAGGCCTGACCGCGCATCAATTTCGTCTTGATCGCGTCAATGTCAATGGCTTGATACAGCGCCTGACGAACGCGCTTGTCCTTGAACGGATTTTTGCCTTTTACACTGGAGTAGAGCAATTCATCCCGGGCCTGATCCATGCCGATGAACACCACGCGGTTTTCGATGCCGTTGATGACTTTGATGTTCGGCGTTTTCTCCAGTCGCTCCAAATCTTGCGGCGACGGGTCCAGCACGAAATCCACCTCACCGGAAATCAGCGCCGCCAGCCGCGTCGAATCATTTTTGATTGAATTGAACGTGACCGAGCTGACATTGCCCTCGTGCGCCCTCCACCAACTGTCGTTCCTCTTCCAGATCGTTTTAATGTCCGGCTGCCGACTCACCAGGCGATACGGCCCGGTGCCATTGGCATTCAGTGAAGTGAATTTTTCTTCTTTGTTTTTGTAATCGAGCGGCGTGGTGCAATTGTTTTTCTCGCTCCACACTTTGCTCATGATGTTGATCGAATTGACGTGATCGAGGAAGATCGGATTGACCTGCGCGAGCTTGAATTCCACGGTCAAATCGTCAATTTTTCGCGCCACGCCGGCCTGGTTGGCATACACGCGAATCTGCGAATTCGGATGCTTCGCGCGCTCGAACGAGAACACCACGTCGTCAGCGGTGAACGGTGTGCCATCATGAAACTTGACGCCTTTGCGCAGCTTGAATTGCCAGGTCAGCGGATCAATCTGCTTGACCTCGGTGGCCAGTCCCGGCCCGAATTTGAGCTTCTTGTCGCGGATCAGCAAAAACTCATAGACCTGGGCGTTCACCGAGTTGGTCAACCCTTCGTTTTGCGAGTGCGGATCCATCGTCTGCGGGTCGCCCGACGCCGCCCAGCGCAGCGGGTTGGCCATCACGCCGGTTGCTGTGAGCGCCGCGGCACATGCAGAAAGTGCAAAAAAACTACGGATGCGTTTCATCGAGCGATCTTAGCGTTGAAGTTTGGAAGATTTAGTTTAGCCAGTTTCCCGCCCGAATGCTGTACCGCCGTCGTTATTTTCCGTTTGCAAAATCGCTGTTGAAATTGATGCTCATTTGAAGGCATTTCCATCGTCCCGCAACAAAAAAGTACGTGTATGCTGCAACAGCTTTGCGCTGAAACAACCGACCAATATGGGCATAGGCAGATAAATGGCTAATTATCGACTTAAGTAAAAATAGGTACTCTTGCCCATATCAAATAAGGGTTACAGCCTAAAGCTATAACACACTATCGTACAATCTACCGTTCGCATGACGCCTGAAATTTCCCCCGCCCCCATCAACCGCCAAACGATGCTTTTGGTGGACTTCTGGCGCATCACCCGCCGGGCACAACAGCCGCATTTTCAAGGGAAACCTGATCAACTCGCCGCAGAAATTGAGCGAGCTGAGGATCGTTTTCGCGATCGCCTCTCACGTTCGCCGTCTATTCTTTACGCAGAAGGTTTGCCGGTGTCCGAGCGGGCGGATGAGATCGCCTCCCTCATCCGAAACCATCAGGTCGTCGTGCTCACAGGCGAAACCGGTTCCGGCAAAACGACCCAATTGCCGAAGATCGCATTGGCAGCGGGGCGAGGTCGCTACGGGCTGATCGGTCACACGCAACCGCGCCGGATCGCGGCCAGCAGCGTAGCCACGCGCATTGCGAAAGAGCTGGGTGAAGAGGTCGGTCAGAGCGTCGGCTTCAAAGTGCGTTTCACCGAAAAAGGCGCGCAGGACGGCTTCATCAAGCTGATGACCGACGGCATTTTGTTGGCCGAAACGCAGGGCGACAAATTCCTCAACGCGTACGACACGATCATCATCGATGAGGCCCATGAGCGTTCACTGAACATTGATTTCTTGCTCGGTTACCTGCGTCAACTGCTGCCGAAACGGCCCGATCTCAAGGTCATCATCACCTCGGCCACGATTGACGCCGAACGCTTCGCGCTGCATTTTCAGGATCGCCACGGCAAGCCCGCGCCGCTGATCGCGGTGTCGGGTCGAACCTATCCGGTGGACGTGTTGTATCGCGCGGCGCAGAGCGAAGAAGACGACGAAGAAAAGCTGGAAGAAGCGATTGCCGACGCAGTTGACGAATTGTGGCTGCAAGGCCCGGGCGATGTTTTGGTGTTCCTTCCCGGCGAGCGCGAGATTCGCGAAACGCAGGACATTCTGCGTCGTCGGTTGAAGCCGGGGACAGAAATTCTGCCGCTGTTTTCGCGACTGTCGGTGCAGGATCAGCAGCGCATTTTCGGCAGTTCGAATGGTCGCCGCGTGATTCTTGCGACCAACGTCGCCGAGACGTCGCTGACGGTTCCGGGCATTCGCTACGTCGTCGACACAGGCATCGCGCGGCTCAATCGATACAGCGTCAAAAACAAAGTGCAGATGCTGCAAATCGAGAAGATTTCGCAGGCGAGTGCGAACCAGCGCGCGGGTCGCTGCGGTCGCGTTGGGCCGGGTATTTGTGTGCGGCTTTATACCGAGGACGATTTCAACGCGCGCTCCGCGTTTACCGATCCCGAGATTTTGCGTTCGTCGCTGGCGGGCGTGATTTTGCGACTCGCGTCGCTCGGTTTTGGTCGCGTGCAGGAGTTTCCCTTTATCGAGCCGCCGAGCAACCGCGCGATTGCCGATGGCACCGCGTTGCTGCAAGAACTCGGCGCGCTGAATGGCGATGCCGAACTAACTGCTATAGGTCGCGAGCTGTCACGCATCCCGCTCGATCCACGTATCGGGCGCATGTTGATCGAAGCGAAAACGCGCAACGTGTTGCCGGAGGTTTTGGTGATAGCAGCGGCGCTATCGGTGCCCGATCCGCGCGAACGCCCATTTGAGGCGCGCGACGCGGCTGATCGTGCGCACACGTGGTTCAAGGACACGAAAAGCGATTTTTTGTCGCTGCTCAACGTGTGGAAATTCTTCATCAGTTTGCGCGAAGAGGGCGGCCACAAAAAGCAGGTGCAGGCCTGTCGCGAAAAGTTTTTGAACTGGTTGCGCTTGCGCGAGTGGCGTGATTTGCATGGGCAGCTGTGCGAGTCGTTGCGCGATTTGGGTTGGTTCGACTCCCTCCCCCCGGGGGGGAGGGCGGGGGAGAGGGCGTTTGTTTCGGAGCAATCGCGTTTTAACAATCACCCTCTCCCTAACCCTCCCCCCCGGGGGGAGGGAACAACGCGTGGGGCTATCGACCATCACACGTTGTCAAAAGAAGTCCACTTCGAAAACCTGCACCGGGCATTGCTTCCCGGACTGCTCGGCAACATCGGCGTCAAAGCGGACGACGGTGATCATTTTCTCGGCGCGCGTGGCATCAAGTTCTATCCGTTTCCTGGTAGCGGCGTCGACAAAAAGGGCCTGAAGTGGTTGGTCGCTGCCGAGCTGGCCGAAACGACGCGACTGTTCGCGCGCACGCTGGCAAGGATCGATCCAGACTGGATCGAGGCGGCAGCGGGCGACGTCGCCACGCGAAATTATTTCGAGCCGAAATGGGATCGCGCGAGCGGTCAGGTGATCGCGAGTGAGCGGGTGTCGCTGTATGGCCTGACGATTGTGCCGCGCAGGCGTATTAGCTATAGCCGCATTGCGCCGCTGGAATCGCATGAGATTTTTGCCAACGCGCTGGCGCTTGCTGAAGTGGAAACGACGGCTGCTTTTTTCGCGTTCAACCTGAAGCTGGTCAAGGACGTACAGACGCTTGAGGACATGGCGCGCCGGAACGACGTGCTGGTGTCCGAAGAGACGATTGCTGCGTTCTACAAAGCGCGAATTCCCAACGATATTTCGACGCGTGCCGATCTCGAAAAATGGCTCAAGGCCGAGGCAGAAACCACGTTGCCGCCGCTTGAGCGCGCTGAGCTGCGAGGCCACCGCGATCAATCGCTGCGGCTCACGCGCGCCGACCTGATGCGCCACGGCGCGGAGGCGATCACCGAAGAGCAGTTTCCAAAAACGCTGAAGCTGGGTGACTTCGAAGTGCCAGTGAGCTACCGTTTCGAGCCCGGACACGTGATGGACGGCGTGACGGCCAAGCTCCCACTCGCATTGCTGAACGCGGTGGAAGATCGCTACGCGAGCTGGCTGATTCCCGGTTTGTTTCGGGAAAAAATTTCGGCGTATTTCAAGGCGCTGCCAAAAGCCGAGCGGGGTCGCGTGCAACCGGTGCCGGACAGTGTGACCAATTTCCTCGAACTCGCTACGCCGCGCGACAAACCGCTCGCCGACGCGATGCTTGATTTTTTGCGTGACGATCTGAATTTGCGACTGCCCGCCAGCGTGTGGGATCGCATCGATTTGCCGCTGCACCTGCGCCTGAATTTTCGCGTGATGGACGGCGAGGGTAACGAGCTGTCGATGGGCCGCGATCTTGCCAAATTGCAGGAAGAGTTGGGGCAAATTGCGCGTATGGCGTTTCAGGATGGTGCGGCAGCATCCGGCGCTGCGGCAGATATAGAAAAGACGGGCCTCACGGCATGGTCGATGGGTACGCTGCCCGAGGGCATTCCGGTCAAGCGTGCAGGTCGCGCCGTCACCGCGTATCCGGCCTGTGTAGACGAAGGTGCGAGCGTCGCCGTGCGCTTGTTCGAGACTGCGCGTCAGGCTGAATTGGCGCACCGTCACGGCGTGGTGCGACTCATTGCGCTGGAACTCAAGCAGCAACTGCGCAATTTCGAAAATGGGCCGAGTGGCTTTAACCAGAGCGCATTGCTGTTAAAGACCGTGATCCCGACCGACAAACTGCTGGCCGATTTTTTGCTGACGCTCGCTGATCGTGCCTTCATCGGCGACGACGTACTGCCGCGAGAAGAGCGCGCTTTTCGCGACCAGATTGCCCGCGCCAAGCAGCGTATTCCCGTCGTTGCCGAAGCGTTGGGCCGCACCCTTGCGCAGGTGGCCGAGGCCTATGCCGCGTTGCAAACCAGTCTGTATGCGGCAGGGCCACGCGCCAAACCGGTGGTGCCGGTGCTCGCGCAGTGGCGGGATAGGCTGGTGCATCCAGGATTTTTGGCGGCAACGCCGTGGGCGCAGTTGCCGCATCTGCCGCGGTATCTGCGAGCACTCGGTAAGCGGCTGGAGAAATATTTGACACAACCGGATCGCGAGCCGCGTCACGGCCCCGTGTTGGCGGCGCATTGGGCGCGGTGGCTGGCCGAAACCGAGCGACTGGGCGCAGAGCCGAGCGAGACGTTGCTGCAATTTCGCTGGTTGATTGAGGAGTTGCAGGTGTCGCTGTTCGCGCAGGAGCTGAAGACACCGTTTCCGGTGTCGACCAAGCGTCTGGACAAGGCTTGGGCCGACATGCACGTGCAAAGCGTCGCATCCACGCCACGCCGCTAGGAAAGAACTGACTGCCGCGCTACGCCTTTCTATGACGGTGTGCTAGATTGTGAGGCGGTGACGTTTCTGGTCACTTTTTCGATGCACGTCTCAAATTTCTCCCCTCTGCTAGCCCTAAATGCCGACTGAAGCAGCTACCGCGACGTTGCCGACGATTGCGATACTCAACGCCTGTCGCGACCTGATGCTGCACCGCAGTAATCTGCAACTGGCTGCGGCGTTTGATCGACTGGCCGACATTCTGCTCGACAATGCTGCCAAAGAATACGCGCCCCGTGTTGTCGGAGCGTTGCTCGATGCGCGGTCGGGTTTGTTGCGCTTGCGGGCGTCAATTGCTGAATTGTTCGCTGAAGAATTGACACTGAGACTGAATGGACGCAAGCCGTGCAGCGTTCCCACCGCGCCCGCGCAAGCCGAAGCGGAGCTGTCGCTGCAATCCGCCGATGTGCTCGACGAATATGTGTCAGCGCGCACGTTGGCTCGCTCCATCGAGAGCACGGCGCTGGGCGAGCTGCCGATGTTCCATCAGAAAGTCGCGTTTCTCAAACGCATGCCCGCGCTGCGCATGGACCAGGATCCATTTTCGCCACAGTCAGTGGTTAGCGCGTTGCTTGAAGCGATGCAATCGGTGGCCGAGACCACACCGGAAATGCGACTGTTCTGGCTGCGTGCGCTGGCTGGGATGGGCGGCATGGGCTACAACGATGTTTATTCCGACCTCAATCGCTATCTGGCTGATGCGGGTATTGCGCTGCAAAAACCAAGAACTCCCACGCGTCCCTCCAGTGGCGCGTTCGGTGGCAGCGGTGCCAGCCAGGGTGGCCATGCCAGTACCGGCATTTCGCAGCCAAGCGCCGCTGGCTATGGCCAAAACTGGGTATACCCTCCGGTGCCACAGGCAGGGGGCGCGTATCCGCAATATCCGCAAGGTGCGGGTTATGCGCCACCCGGCGCAGGCGGCTACGAGCAGGCGTGGGCCGCAGCGGGTGGCGCCAGCGAGCATTACCCAGGTGACCCGTATTCCGACGCCAACAACCAGTATGCGCAGATGTCGATGCAGCCGGACGCCGTGCCGTTGCAGCAACTGGCGGCGAACCTGGTGTCTCTGGTCGAGCGTTTGCAGCATGTGATGCCCGGCATTTCTGATGGTCCGGCAGCGGCTGATCCGTCGCTGTGGGCTATGGTCCGCAACAAAGAGGCCATGCAGATCAGCGCAGCCCTTGGTTTTGCCGCAAACGGGGCTTTTCGCGCGCCGTTGGTGGCGGGCGTTGATCGCAAGCTGATGTCGTCGTTGACCGATCTCCAGTTGCGCGCTGAACAGCCCAATTTTTCAGGCCCTGCTCCCGCCGCTGCGCCACGAACGGTGTTGCGCGACGTCGTGCCGGGTTATTCGACGGGCGACATTTCGGTGCTCGATGCGACCACCACCGAGCTGGTGGCGATGCTGTTCGACTTTGTGCTGGCGCGGCGTGAGTTGCGCGATGAGATCAAGGTGTTGCTCGGTCGGCTGCAAATCCCGATGCTCAAGGCCGCGATGGTGGATCGCGGATTCTTCTCGCGTAAAAATCATCCGGGTCGGCAGTTACTCAACCGGCTGGCTGACGCGGGCCTTGGCTGGTCGCCGGACGATGGGGTCAAAGATCCGCTGTTCCGTAAGATTCACGATGTGATTGATCACATCAGTCGTGACTTTGTCGACGATTTGGGCATCTTCACCGCCGCTCTGGTTGATCTGGAGCAATTCGTTGCCGAGCAGGAACTCGACGTTCGGCCAACTATTGAGGCGGAAACGGCCGATGCGGTGGCGGCCGACCGGCACATTGCCGCCGTGATCGGGGCCAGGCAGGCTGTGGACTCGCGCATCAGTCAACACGCGCTGCCTGAGCAGGTCAAAGAATTTATCGAAGTGGCGTGGCAGCCGCATTTGCAAGACGCCTTGCTCGCGCAGGGCAAAGATAGCGGTGAATACGCGAAAGCCGTTGAGGCGCTTGACGAGCTGATCTGGAGCGTGACGCCGAAAGAGCAGCCTGCCGAGCGCGCGCAGTTGAGTCAGCGTGTGCCCTCGCTGGTCAAGCGACTGCGGGAAGGACTCAAGTCGCTGTCAAATGAGACGGTTGCGCCGTTCTTTGACCGCTTGTTTGAAGTTCACTCGGGTTTGTTGCGCGGGGCAAAGCCTGAGTACGTCGAGCCCGAGACGCTGCCTGAAGCTAGCAACGACACATCGTTTGATCCGTTCCGCGAACTGGTCAAACAGATGGAGCGCAATCAGTGGATTGAGATGAGTGACGAGAAGGGCGCGCTGACCTACGCCAAGCTCGCCTGGATGAGCCCGCAGGGCACGACGTACCTGTTCACAACACGCCATGGCCGCAAGGCTGCCTCGCTGTCGCCGGAAGAACTCGCTGAGTGGTTCCGCACTGACAAAGCGCGCATGATCCAGTCCGAGCCGATTGTTGATCGCGCGTTAGCAGGTATGTTCCCGACGAACGCCGCCGTCGCGGTTGCGGCAGCGGCGACTTGACCCTGGGGTTAATCGTGGTCGGCGACTATGCGCTGGCCACCGGTGCTGATCGCCATGTCGCGTTCGCGGCGTCGCTTCTTGGTCGCACTTCGCACGCGCTTGAATGGACGTGGCTGATTCCAGCTAGTCGTATTCAACTGGCCGCTGCGTTACACGAGGCGTGGCAGCGGTCGCATTCGGTCGCTTGTTTCGGTGGCCTGGGTGGCGGTGTTGATGACCACACCCGCCCGACCATTGACGCGTTACAGCGCGGGCGTGAAGAAGTGGGGTTGTCGCGGCACTGGGTTGATGTGGATGCGGCTGTGATGAAAGTTGGCAATGTTGCTTTTTTTCCCGGTGATCCAGCGCGGGCGCATGATTTGTTTGCGCGCTGGTGGCAGTCTTCGCTGGCAGCGCGCGGCGCGGAAGAGGGCGCGTTTGCCAACGAGCAGGTGCGATGGGTGATGCCTGAGCCTGCAACTTCGGCGCAAGCTCGTCAGCAAACAAAAATCAAGCACCCAACCGTGGCGCAGCGCTTGATCGCCGCTGCCGAAGGTGACGTTGCGTTGCGGCTTAGCGGGACTAGCAAAGGTAGAGTTCAAGCGGCACGCAAGGCGTTGCAAGCTGCGCTGAAACACCTGTAGGAGCGGCTCTGCCGCGATCCTGTTCGCGTCGACTATTGCGGCTGGCGGCTAGCGGCCAGCCGCCGCTACAAAACACCCACTACTTCACTTGCGCCAACCCGCGCACCAACTCCCCGACAAAGCCCGGACCGCGATACAACATGCCGGTGTAGATCTGGATCAGGCTGGCCCCGATTTCTATTTTTCGCTTGGCGTCAGCCACCGACATGATGCCGCCGACGCCGATGATCGGCACGCGTGAAGCAGCGGCCTTCACAACCTTAGCCAGCATCGCGTCAGCGCGGGCAGTGAGTGGGGCGCCACTCAGGCCGCCGGTCTCCGCAGCGTAAGCATGACCTGAAACGCCGCCGCGACTGATCGTGGTGTTGCTGGAAATAATTGCGTCCGCGCCGGCGTCGATAATTGCGGACACAACGTCGGTGACAATCGCGTCATCAAGATCAGGCGCGATTTTTACTGCGATGGGCTTGTGTTTTTTGTTTGATTTTGCGAGCGCTTCGCCTTCGCGAACGATGCGCTTGACCAGCGCTGCCACTGAATCCGGCGCTTGCAAATCGCGCAAATTTTTGGTGTTGGGCGACGAAATATTGATCGCGATGTAGTCGGCTGTCGCGTACACCGCGCGCAACGCGATCAGGTAATCATCCACAGCGTTTTCAATCGGCGTCACCGCGCTTTTGCCGATATTCACACCAACCGGAACGACGGTGTCGCGCGCTGTGAGCCGCTTGACGGCATCGTCAACGCCACCGTTGTTGAACCCCAATCGATTGATCAGCCCTTCATGTTCTGGCAGACGAAACATGCGCGGCGTCGGGTTGCCGGACTGCGGCTTTGGGGTTAGCGTGCCTACTTCGATGAAACCGAAGCCTAATTGCGACAAACCGCGCAAATGTTTGGCATCTTTGTCGAGTCCTGCTGCCAGCCCAACCCGATTGGGGAAGCTGATTCCCATCACCGCAATCGGCTTCGGCGCAGGCAGCTGCCCCGCCCAAACGCGAGCAAGGCCGAGCACGGCTTGCGCATCGAGCGCAGCAAACGCAGCGTGATGAGCGCGCTCAGGATCGAGCGCGAAAAGGATGGGACGAAATAAGGAATAGGCCATGCCGCTATTATCTCTGCCCATGACACGACTCATTTTTTGCCTGCTATTTACGCTGTGCGTCGCAACGCTGTCGACCGCTGCTGCAGCACAGGACTATAAGGATCGGCCCGAGTGGATCGCGCTGAAAGCGGAGTTGGTGCGCGATCACGCGTACGACGAGGCCACGCTTGACGCCATCATGGCACGCGTCAAGCGGCAGGATCGCGTGATCACCTACATGGACGCGCCGATCCGTGCGCCAACGCCGTGGTACGTGTATTGGCCGCGTCACATCGGCGGTGATCGCTTGCAGCGTGGCGCTGAGTTCATGAAGGCGAACAAGGCCAGTTTCGATCAAGCGGAGCAGGCGTACGGCGTGCCCGCATCGGTCATCGCGGCCATCGTCGGCGTCGAGACGGTGTACGGTCGCATGACCGGCAATTTTCGGGTGATTGATGCGTTGGCCACACTCGCGTTCGACTACCCGCGACGCGCTGAATTTTTTCGCGGTGAGTTGAAAGAGTTGCTGTTGCTCGGCCGCGAGCAAAAGAAATCACCGCTCGACTTCGTCGGCTCATTTGCCGGCGCGATGGGCTGGCCGCAATTCATGCCCGGCAGTTACCGCAAATGGGCGGTGGATTTTGATAATGATCAACGCATTGATTTGTGGGGCTCGTCGGCCGACATCGTAGGCTCAGTCGCCTCGTTTTTGTCCGGCCACGGCTGGCAACGCGGCGAGCCCGTGATGTTGCCGATAGCCAAACCTAGCGCCGACATCATCGCCACTATCGAAGGCGGATTATCGCCACGAAAAACGCTCAAAGAATTTCTCGCGGCAGGCGTGACAATCACGGCCCGCGATGCCGACGTGACGCTGCCTGCTGACGACGCGATGGTTGGCGTCATTTCACTAGACAACGCCGACGGTCGCGACGAATATTGGCTGACGTTCGAGAACTTCTACGTCATCACCCGCTACAACCGTTCGCGGATGTACGCATCGAGCGTATGGTCGCTGGCCTACGCGCTAAAGAAAAATCGTTAACAGCTTAGTGCTGAAAGCCCCGTTTAAATTGGGCTTCGATGCATTTAATTCACATAGTCGACAATTCCTATAAAAGGCCGGTAAGCCCAATTAAAATGGGGTACTTCGTAAAAAGATGTGCCCTAAAGAAGGACGATTTATGGCCTGGGTTCCAGCGACTAAACCGCCGCCGGATTAGCCAATCCAAACCGCGCCAGATCTACAGCTGGCTTGGGCGTCCAGCCATCCGCCTGGTGCTCGGCCACTACATTGGTGTAAATCCCGCCGCGCACGTTCCAGCGGGCAGTTACGCGGGCGAAACGCGGTGCAATGGTCGCCACGATCTTGTCGAGTACGTCGTTGGTGACTTTTTCGTGGAACGCGCCTACGTCGCGGAAGCTCCACATGAACATTTTCAGCGCTTTCAGCTCGATGCAGGCGAGGTCTGCGATGTATTCAATGGTGAAGTGCGCAAAATCAGGCTGGCCGGTGAGCGGGCAGTGGCAGGTGAACTCGGGAATCTGGATGTGAATGAGATAGTCCCGACCAGGCTGCGGGTTCGGGAAGCTGTCGAGGGTGGTTTGCGGGCGGGATTGGGTGCTGGGTTGACGTTCGGACATGGTGCTCGTTCTGTGTTGTGTGCAGCAAGATTTGCCTGAAATAGCGGCTATATAGCTTGAAATCCGCACGATTCCGTCGTGAATTCAAGGGTTTAGCGCCGCCTATAATGAAAGCCATTTTACGGGTTGGGTATCCCTTGCGGGGCGCGGCCTTATTGACTACGGATTGCTGACACGGATGCGCTTAACTTCGATCAAACTCGCTGGCTTCAAGTCATTCGTTGACCCCACCACCATCGCACTCCCCGGCCAACTGGTCGGCATTGTTGGCCCCAACGGCTGCGGCAAGTCGAACGTGATTGATGCCGTGCGCTGGGTGTTGGGCGAGAGCAAAGCCTCGGCATTGCGCGGCGAATCGATGGACGACGTTATTTTTAATGGCGGCGGGGACCGCAAACCGGTCTCGCGCGCGAGCGTTGAACTGGTGTTCGACAACAGCAGCGGGCGTGCGGCCGGACAGTGGAGCCAGTATGCCGAGTTGTCGGTCAAGCGCATCGTGCAGCGTGACGTGGGTTCGAGTTATTACCTGAACAATCAGGCGGTGCGTCGTCGCGACATTCTGGACGTGTTCCTCGGCACTGGCCTTGGGCCGCGGGCGTATGCGGTGATCGAGCAGGGCATGATCTCGCGCATCATCGAGGCAAAGCCCGAAGAATTGCGGGTGTTTCTGGAAGAAGCCGCAGGCGTGTCGCGCTACAAAGAGCGGCGCAAGGACACCGAGAATCGTTTGTCGGACACCAAAGAAAACCTGTCGCGCATCAGCGATATTCAGTCGGAATTGACAGCTCAAGTGGATCGTCTCGAAGTGCAGGCGAAGGTCGCTTCGCGCTACCGTGAGCTGGAGAAAGAGAAGCTGGAGAGTCAGGCGCTATTGTTTGCGCAGCGCCGTGATGACGCGGTTCGTATGCGCGAATCAGCGGTTAAAGTGCTGGGTGAGACCGAGACCGCGTTGCTGGCGAAAGAGACGGAAATGCAAACGCTGGTGACGCAGCTTGAGGGCTTGCGGCAGGATGTGTTCACGCAGAACGACGCGCAACATGCCGCACAGGGCGCGTTTTACGAAATCAATTCGGAAGTGTCGCGTATCGAGCAATCGCTGTCGTTCGAACGTGATCGTGCGCAGCGTGTGGCGGGCGAGGTGGCTCAGCGTCAGGCGCGACTCATTGCGGCGCAAGAGCAGTCGGTGGTGCTTGCTGAATCCGTGGCGGAGGCGAACGATGCGGTGGCCGTAGCGTCTGCCAAGCATGTTGACCAAATGGGTTTGGTTGAAGTGGCGAGCGTGGCGATGCCGCTGGCGGAGACGGCGTTGCGCGCGGCTGCAGCGGCGTTGACCGACGTGCAGCAAGCCATCAGTGCGATCGAAAGTGATGCGCAACTCGTGGGACTCAAAAAGGGTAACGCCGAGAAAAGTATCACGCAATTTCAGGCGCGTCGGATGCGTCTGGAGCAAGAGCGTGATCGCCTCGTCGCGCCGGAAGATGCCGAGCTGATCGAGATCGAAGAGCAGCTTGACGGCGAGCGCTCTGAGCTGGAAGTTGCCGAACAAACGGCACAGGAAGCCGAAGAAGCCGCAACGCTTGCCGATGAAGAGCGCAGCAGCAAACGCGCTGCGCATGAGCAGGCGTCACGCGCACTCGCTGAGCTGAAAACTCGCGAAAACATGATCGCTGGCGCGCAGGCCAAATTTGATAATCGCGGTGAAAACAAGCTACAGGAATGGCGCGACGCACACAGCATTCGTGGCGAAAAATTCTGGTCGCATTTGAAGGTTGACGCGGGCTGGGAAGACGCGGTTGAAGCGGTGCTTCGTGATCGTTTGAACGCGTTGCCGGTGGCGTCCCTTGATGCGGCGGCAGCATTGCCAGTGCCGCCTTCACGAGTCACTGTGTACTCGGGCGTATCGTCCGCGACCGCGCCACATGCCGCAGACGGACTGATTGCTCATGTGACATCGACCGATGCGCAAGTCGCAGGCGCAATCGCGCATTGGTTGCATGGTGTGCGCGCTGCGTTAACGCTTCAAGATGCGCTGACTGCGAGGAATAGTCTCGCAGCAGGTGAGATTTTTGTCACACGCGATGGTCATCTTGTCGGCTCAAACAGCCTGACTTATTTTGCGCCCGACGAAGCGGTTCACGGCGCGATTGCGCGGCAACGTGAACTCACCGAAATAACGGCCAAACTGGCAGAAGCGCAAGCGTCTGCGAGCAAAGCGGACGTTGCGTTTGCCGCTGCCCACAAACGGTATGAGGATTTGCGGGTGCAGGCCACACAGCAGCGCGGCGCGATTGTCAGCGTGCAACGACGCGTGCATGCGCTCGAAGTTGAGCGGTTGCAGATTGAACAAGCGCGAGCACAAGCCTCCGAACGCACGCAACAGATTAGCAATGAACTAGCAGAGATTGCCGAAAACGTCGCGGCTGAAACCGAGCACGTGCAATCGCATGTCGAGGCGCTGGAGTTAAGCGTTGAAAAGCGCACTGCGGGCCATGCTGCTCGCGAAGTCAAACGCGGCCTGCGTAACGAGGCTGACGTGGCACTGGTCAAGGCGCGCGAAGCGCTGCGCGCCTCAGAAATCACGCTGCGTGATGCGATGTATGGCGAGCGTGCCGCAACGGAAAAAGTGCAGGAACTTTCGCGCCGTATCGTCAGCAATGCGCAGCAAATCAAGGAGCTGGAAGCGGATGTCGCGCGCCTGAAAGGCGAGCAAACAAGCATCCTGCTGGCACCGCTG
This sequence comes from Burkholderiales bacterium, assembly GCA_043758415.1. Lineage (GTDB taxonomy): Bacteria > Pseudomonadota > Gammaproteobacteria > Burkholderiales > Casimicrobiaceae > Casimicrobium. Next base: position 7,879 of record JAYVNO010000274.1, on the reverse strand, counting down.
GAGCAGAGCCTTCAGGCGCAACTGAACATGCGCGTCGAACGCGAAGCGTCGCTCAAAGCGGCACGCGAAGCGGTGGACGCAGCGAACGCGGCGTTGCGTGCGGCGGACGAGGCGCGTCTGGTCATTGAGCGCGATCTGGAACCGATTCGTAAGCGCATCGAAGATGCGCGTATCAAGCAAAACTCAGCGGAGCTCAATCTGGCGCAGTTTGAAGAGCAACTCGCTGCGCTGAAAGTTGATCTGGAGTGGCTAGCCGGTGCCTTGGAAAAAGCACCGCGCGCCGCAGAATTACAACGCACCGTGTTGCGTGTCGAAGGCGAAATTGCGCAGCTCGGTGCGGTCAATCTGGCCGCACTGGAAGAGCTCACGCAAGCCTCCGAGAGGAAGCTTTATCTCGACGCACAGGCAGGTGACTTGCTGGAGGCCGTGCATACGCTGGAAGACGCGATTCGTCGCATTGATCGCGAAACGCGCTCGACGTTGCAAGACACCTACAACAAAGTCAACGAGCAATTCGGTCGACTGTTCCCGGTTTTGTTCGGCGGCGGTCAAGCCAAACTGGTGCTGACGGGTGAGGAAATTCTCGATGCAGGCATTCAGGTGGTGGCGCAACCGCCGGGCAAACGCAATGCTTCGATTCAACTGCTCTCTGGCGGCGAAAAAGCGCTCACTGCAACCGCGCTGGTATTCGCATTGTTCCAGTTAAATCCGGCTCCGTTCTGCCTTCTTGACGAGGTCGATGCGCCGCTGGATGATCCGAACACCGAGCGTTTTTGTCGTCTGGTGCGCGAGATGTCGGTGGCGACACAATTTCTGTTTATTTCACATAATAAAATCGCCATGGAAATGGCAGAACAACTCATCGGCGTCACCATGAATGAGCCGGGCGTATCACGAATTGTCGGGGTGGATGTGTCGCAGGCGCTACGTATGGCCGAGGCGGCCTGATGTGGCTGACGCACTGCACCGCTGCCGTGGGCCGCAAAGCTTAAGGATGACGCTGTGAATTCTCTTCAAATCGGCCTGATCGCCATCGGCGCGGTGGTCGTCGCACTGTTATTTCTGTGGCACTGGTGGCAGTCGCGGCGGGCTCATCGTGTCGTCACCACTACACCCGCAACGGAGCGCGAAAAAGCGCCTTCCCCGGCACCGCTTGCCCGCGCAGTTATCCCCACGGCACCTGTTTCCGAGCCCGCATATCAGCGCGTTGAGCCGACGCTTGATGTTCGTGAGGCAGGGGTGGGGGTGCAGCAGGTCGCCGACGCTAAACCCGGCGACGTCGGGTTTGCCGACAGTCATGAGGGCCACACCGAAATGCCGCTGGTCGAGCGCCACGAGCCCGTTCCCGAACCCGAGCGCGCATCGGCTCCCGAACATGTGCTGCCTGTCGCCGCCGACCGCCCTCCGACCGCGCCCCCGAGGCTGCGCTCTGAGTGGCCGTTCGACGAGCGCCTGCATGTTCATGCCTCCTTTGTCAATTTGACCGGCGGGCCATTCGATGCTGCGCCGTTTGTTGCGGCAGCGGGACGTGCGGTCGGTTGGGTGCGACTGTTTCGGCAAAGCCCATGGGAGCAGTATGACGCCGCGCACGTTGGCTCGGTGCAGCAACTTGTGCTGGCGCTTCCGCTAGCGTCGCGGCAAGGCCCGATAGAGGCGCAGGACATGGATGCCTGGCAATTTGTATTGTCAGAGCTGTCGACGGCGCAGGGCTGCGAGGCGCATTTTCATGGCTTTCGTGATGCGCCGCATCGTGCCGTAGAGCTGGATAGTTTTCTGGCGGCGGTGGACATCATGCCCGATGTCTATCTGGTCAAAAAAGAGGGTGGCCACTGGACGGGCACGCGGCTGCGCGGCACGCTTGAGGCCAACGGGTTTCGCCTGCAATCGGACGGGCGCTTTGCCTATCACGAGGTCGAGTCCGACGCCGTGATATTTCACGCAGTCGATGGATTTGAGCGGCCATTTACGCCGGAGCGGTTGCGCACCGAGGCGATCACCGCGCTGCGTTTTTCCATTGAGCCGGTGCGACTCACCAACCCGCTAGTTCGCTACGACTCGTTTCGACAGAGCCTGCGCGGACTTTCGAAGTTGCTTGATGCAGACCTTAAATCAAGCGAAGGTGAGCTGCTTGATGACGCAAAGTTCACGACGATGCGCGACGAAGTAAAAACCGCGATGGACGCCATTGTCGGCGCTGGCATCGAACCGGGATCGGATACGGCGCGATCATTGTTCGGCTAATTTTTGGCTACGTCATCATTGAACTATTTTAATTTTTCGCCATACCGGCGAAGGCCGGTATCCACGCCCTCCGCAAAACTAGCGAGTTCCCCAGGGCGTGGGCCCCGGCCGATTGTCACCCCGGCGAAGGCCGGGGCGGGGTGGCGATTGGTTCATCGATCGTGCTACGAAAGCACGACGTGATGTTTGCAACGAACGAGGATTTCAAGCGCGCGCTCGTGTTGCGCGATGCACTTACTGAAGCCGCGCATCGCTACTACACGCTCGACGATCCGTCGATCCCCGACGCGGAGTATGATCGACTGTTTCGCGAGTTGCAGGCATTAGAGGCCGCGCATCCCGAGCTGCAAACGCCCGACTCGCCGACTCAGCGCGTAGGCGGCGCGCCACTCGCCGCGTTTGCGCCGGTGCGTCATGCAGTGCCGATGCTGTCGATTCGTACCGAAACCGATGTCACGGTAACCGGTGCACGGGCGTTTGATGCACGAGTTCGTCGTGAGTTGAAACTTACCGAGACGGATCCACCAGTCGAGTATCTGGCTGAACTCAAATTCGACGGGCTCGCGTTGGCGCTACGCTACGAAAACGGCATCCTCGCGCGAGCCGCCACTCGGGGCGATGGCGAGACGGGCGAAGAGGTCACGCTGAATGCGCGCACCATCGCGTCTGTGCCGCTCAAACTGCGCACCGATTCACCTCCTGCCGTACTTGAAGTGCGCGGCGAGGCGTACATGACGCGTGCTGATTTTGATCGCTACAACGACAAGCAGCGCGCCGCTGGTAAGCCAGAGTTGGTCAATCCGCGCAACGGGGCTGCGGGCAGCATTCGCCAGCTCGATCCGAAGCTTGCCGCAGCGCGCCCGCTCTCGTATTTTGCGTACGGTCTCGGCGAAATTCAGGGTTGGGAATTGCCGCCCACGCAAGCTGCGCTGCTCGACGCGCTGGCCGCGTTCGGCCTGCCTGTGAACAAAGATCGTCGCGCGGTGTCCGGCCCGGATGAACTGGCAAAATTTCACGGTGATATCGCCGCCAAGCGCGATGAGCTGGGTTTTGACATTGACGGCGTCGTCTACAAAGTGAACCGCCGTGATTGGCAGGAACGACTGGGATTTGTGTCGCGCGAGCCGCGCTGGGCGGTGGCGCACAAGTTTCCAGCGCAGGAAGAATTGACCCGTGTGCTGGCCATTGAAGTGCAGGTCGGACGCACCGGCGCGATTACGCCGGTCGCGCGACTGGAGCCGGTGTTTGTCGGCGGCGTGACGGTGTCGAACGCGACGCTGCATAACCTTGATGAAGTGCGGCGCAAGGATGTGCGCGTTGGCGACAACGTCATCGTTCGGCGCGCGGGTGACGTCATCCCCGAAGTGGTTCGCTCGGTCATTGAGCGTCGCCCTGAAGGCACGGTCGAGTTTGCATTGCCGACCCACTGCCCGGAATGTTCATCCCCGGTTGAGCGCCCTGAAGGCGAGGCGATTGCCCGTTGTAGCGGCGGCATGATTTGCCCGGCGCAACGCAAGGGCATGCTGCTGCATTTCGCCGCCCGTCGCGCGCTCAATATCGAAGGGCTGGGCGACAAGCTGGTTGAGCAACTGGTCGATGCCGAACTCGTGCATGAAGCCGCCGATTTATTCGCGTTGACGCAAGCGCAACTCGCGGGCCTGGATCGCATGGGCGACAAGTCAGCGACCAGCGTGGTGGCCGAGCTTGAAAAGGTCAAGCGCGCAGAGCTGCATCGATTTATCTTTGCGTTGGGCATTCGTCACGTCGGCGAAACCACGGCCAAAGATCTAGCCCGACATTTCGGAACGATTCACGCCGTGATGAATGCGGATGAAAGCGCGTTGCTCGCCGTACATGACGTTGGCCCCATCGTTGCGGCAAGCATCACGCACTTCTTCGCTAACGAAAAAAATCGTAACGCGGTTGAGCGCTTGCTCGCCTGCGGATTCGAGTTCGCGCCGGTCGTGATGAACGCACCGACCAACGCCACGATTGCCGGAAAGACGTTCGTGTTGACGGGCACTTTGCCTACACTGAAACGAGAAGACGCGAAGTCGATGATTGAGGCGACTGGCGGTAAAGTCTCGGGCTCAGTGTCGAAAAAGACAAACTACGTTGTCGCCGGTGCCGACGCGGGAAGCAAGCTTGATGATGCGCAGCGACTCAATGTGGCCGTGATTGATGAAACTGAATTTTTATCTCTGATTAACCGTTCGCAATAATGCCCCAAATTCGCAAAGCAGTATTTCCCGTCGCCGGTCTCGGCACTCGCTTTTTGCCCGCCACCAAAGCGATGCCAAAAGAGATGTTGACGGTGGTCGACAAGCCGCTGATTCAATACGCGGTGGAAGAGGCGGCGTCGGCAGGCATCACCGACATGATCTTTGTCACAGGCCGCAACAAGCGCGCGATTGAAGATCATTTTGATCGCGCCTACGAGCTTGAAAACGAGCTGACGCGCGCTGAAAAACACGATCTGCTGGACGAACTGCGCGCGGCTGTGCCATCCAACATCAACTGCATCTTTTTGCGTCAAGGCGATGCGCTCGGCCTCGGCCATGCTGTGCTTTGCGCGCAGCCAGTCGTGGGCAATGAACCGTTTGCCGTCATCCTCGCTGACGAGTTAATTCGTGCGACCCAAACCGGCCCTGGCGCGCTCGGTGCCACGGCGCAACTGTGCGCCGTGCACGCCCGCCTGTGCGCGTCCGATGGTGCCGTCATCGGCGTTAATCACATGCCGGGCGACGCGATCTCACGCTACGGTGCGATTCGCATTGCCGAAACGCTGGCGCACACGGACGGCAACGCGATGCGCCTGTCCGGTTTCGTCGAAAAGCCGAAACCTGCTGATGCGCCCTCGCAATTCGGCGCGATTGGCCGCTACGTGTTGCCCGCGTCGATTTTTGCGCACCTGAAAGACATTAAACGGGGCGCTGGTGGCGAAATTCAGTTGACTGACGCCATTGCCTCGCTGATGTCCGCCGAGCCCGTCTACGCGGTTGCAACGGTCGGCGTCCGCTATGACTGCGGCACCAAGCTCGGTTATCTCAAAGCCACCGTCAAACTGGGCCTCGAACACGCTGAGTTCGGTGCCGAGTTCGCGGCGTTTTTGAAGCAACAACTCTGACCTGAAAGTCCCATTTAATAAGGGCTAAACACTAAAATAACGCGATTATCGACTTTTGCATTAATCAGCTTCTGGGCCCCAATCAAACGGCGTTGCGCGAGAAAGTTGCTGGCAAAAATAGTCGACGACCACGCGAGTCATAAAAGCCACGTTGCCGCGTTTGTCACGCGTGACGAGTTTCAATTCGCCGTCACCACGTCGGTGCAAAACGCTACGCCATCAGCGACGGCGTTTGCGGTTGGCGCAAACGTCGGCAACTGGGTCAGTGGATTTATGACCAAATAATAATGATGGGGCGACGGTGCGCGAGCGAAGTACCGCGCAATTACAATCGGAAACGCACTCGGACATCGCTGCTGCGCATCGGGTGCCACCGCGTAAAAAGCCACGCCCTCGTATTTGAGTCCGGGCCCCAAGCTTCCCGAATCTCCCCACACGGCGCGAAGCGATTCGCATTCCTGTCGATTGGCCGTGAAGAAATGGGTGACCGTAGCGGCACTCGTCAAGCGTCCAAAAAACTGGCACACAGGTGCCAGACCCGGTGCTGCATCAATTTCAGAAAACGCCCGCCACACCTGGCCTGTTCGCGAAAAAATGTTCGCCTCGTCACGCGAGTCCAGTTGTCGCGTGACCGCAGCGTTGCTGGTCAAGTAACGCGACGGCGCGCCGGAACCGCCATCGTAGCGGTACTCCACAATAGGCACGCTATTAACCACGGGCGCACCCGCTGGCGCGTGTGCAAGTGTGACCATGGCGCTTACGGAACCCCTCTGGCTTGTGCTGCGCGCTTTGACAATGAAACGTTTGATGCCAGCTTTTGTGCCAGGTGTGACCAAAAAATTTGCGATGCCGTTCGCATCCGCAAGCAATGCGGTTATAGGCCCATCAATGCCGGTGTCAACGCGCTCATCAGCGACCACTTCGGAGGCGAGTGCGACGCTGGTTCGCGGGGCAGGATTCGCGTCGGTCGTCTTGATCTGCACCCGAATTTCTGACACGGCAAACGGCGAGCCAACGGTACTAACTTGCATGTCTCCGGCAAGGACTTCAGCCGACGAAAGCCGGTGCGGTAGACACGGATTCGCTACTCGATCCGACGACCACCGAATGGCATCCGAGAGCCGCTCGCCGTTTGACAGTTTTTGCAGTGAAACGAAATCCCACGTTCCAGCGCCGATGCTTGGATAGGTACGCCACACCTCCATCGCGAACGGCGAGACGGGTGCCGCAGCGCTGAACCGATCTTCTCCTGGGCCAACTTCGAACCCGTATCGCAGTGATGTCGCGCCCTCGACGACAGATAAGTTTTGCGGTGTAAAAAACGGACTGTCTTTCATCGCAAGGCGCACGCTCGCCAATGTGCCTGCCGGGAAGCAGGAGGAATCCCACTGATTTTTCCCAAACAGAGAAAGTGCGCCGTAAGTTTCGTACTTGTCGGCGGCTTGCGCCGACAAGCAACAAAATGCGAACAGACCCGTGCATAAAGCCGATGCGGACGCTTTGGAAGCGGCGTGTGTGCGGCGGTTCACTGTAGTTAATAAGTTAGTTGAGGTATGCATAGCCAAGTATCACTGGATTGAAAAAGCCTTCACCGGTGTAGTACGACTGATCGGTTTGCGCGGTAAATACAAAGGTGGTTGGGCCACCGCCAGACGGAATTTTTTCCATACGAATAACTGCGACGGTACCGCTGGGTTGCGCTTGATTGGGTGGGAATACGTACCCCTCCTGACCGTCAAGGATCGCAATAGATGGCAAGGTTGATTGGGAGCATGAAGGTGCGGTATCCATAACGTGGCGAATTGTTGATCCGGCAACGTAGCTGAATCGGCAAATAGGCCATAAAGGCGTACCAGACGCCGTCTTTGGCGTTGTAAAGACCCGCAATCGCGCGCGCGGGCGAAAGTTGTCGGCACCGGGGGGTTTCCCTGCTTAATTGCGATGATGACCCCGGGAAACGTGGTTGGATACTGCGCCACAGGGTTGCCAATCCAGGTATATGTGTAATAGCCGCCTGTTGAGGACGCCGTGCCGACAAATGGAGGCACCGTGCCATCGTTTAACGCCGCGCCCATTTGTGGAAACACCGAATAAACGTAATCGTCTCCCGCCACCTTGGTAAACGCGAAGAGCGGTGTCAGGCGATCTGGGGGCAACGCATTGAGTACAGCGGTGCCGGCGTTCGGTAAACCGTAGCCCCAAGTAGCGTTGATAAAAGATCCGCCCGCAGCGTTGGCCAACCCGGCGCGAATCTCTGCCGTCGTTAACAGCGGATTGGTGCTTCGCATCAGCCCGACAAGGCCTGTGATATGTGGGGCTGCCATCGACGTGCCGGTGCATATTCCATATAAATTATTGCTGGCTGCAGCGTAGACGCTCTGTGTCACCGGCCCTACAAACTGGATGTAATCGTTCGGATTCGTATTGAAAGCGGTTACGCTTCCGCACCGGCCACTCCACTGCGAATTGACCCACATGGAGGAGAGAATGTCACGTGCAGGGGCGACTACC
>JAYVNO010000273.1:0-2846 GCA_043758415.1 Burkholderiales bacterium | reverse complement strand
TGTTTGACAGGCACCTGTCTGGTCGTCAGCCATTGATCTCGCAGGCACTCACTGGCTTGCTCGTGCTCGCTTCGGCGTTTTGGCTTTTTGTGGTGCCTTTGCAAGTGCGAAGCCACAGCATCATGATTCGTTCGTGGTGGGCGCGCCTTACCGTGCCGTTGCTGGTTTGCTCAGCGTGGCTCGCGGCGGTGGTGTTGCAGCGCTCCGGTACGTCTCTGTTGTTGGCTGTGGTCATGACGACCGTGGTGGCGGACGTATCGGCCTACTTCGTGGGACGCGCGTTGGGGCGCGTGAAACTGGCACCATCAATTAGTCCAGGCAAGACGCGCGAAGGGGCCATCGGCGGGGTGGTAGCGGCTTCACTTTGGGTGGCATTGATGGCCTGGTATTTGGGACTTGCTGTTGCGGTTTCAGGTTTGTTGCTTGCCGCACTTGCAGGCGCGTTTCTCGGCGTTTTTGCGGTGCTGGGCGACTTGTGGGAGTCGCTATTAAAACGTCAGGCCGGTGTCAAAGATTCAAGCCGACTGCTGCCGGGGCACGGTGGCGTGCTCGATCGTATGGACGCGCAGTTTGCGGTGCTGCCGCTGGCGACGCTGCTGCTGACGCTGGTAAGGCCGCTGTGGTGACGCCATGATTCGCGTGGTGCTACTCGGGGCATCAGGCTCTATCGGCAGCAGTACGCTGGCGGTGTTGCGACAGCATCGCGAGCATTTCCAGCTCGTGGCCATCGCTGCGCGTAACGACTGGCAGCGGCTGCTCCCAATCATTGCCGAATTCAAACCTCCGATTTGCGCGCTTGAAGATACCGCAGCAGCAATGGCCATGCGCGAAGCGTTGTCAGGGCATCATGCCGACGTTCGCGTTGAAGCGGGAGCCGACGCGATCACAGCGCTGGCAGAAATGGCGCAAGTTGATGTGGTCGTCGCAGGCATTTCCGGCTTTGCGGGTTTGCCGTCGACCTGGGCGGCGGTTCGTGCGGGCAAGGCTGTTCTACTGGCCAACAAAGAAGCGCTAGTCGCGGCAGGCCGTTTGTTGCTTGATCAAGCTCACGCGAGCGGTGCACGGCTGCTACCAATTGACAGCGAGCATAACGCCGCATTTCAATGTTTGGGCGGGCTTGAATGTGATCGGGTGCGGGTGCGCGCGGTGACGCTCACGGCATCGGGCGGGCCGTTCCGAACGCGCGATCTGAGTACGTTTGATTCGATTACGCCGGAGGAGGCTTGCAAGCATCCGACCTGGTCAATGGGACGCAAAATTTCGGTCGATTCGGCGACCTTGATGAACAAGGGGCTGGAGGTGATTGAAGCGTCGCTGCTGTTCAATCGCCGGGCGCGTGATATTCGCGTGCTGATTCACCCAACCAGCACTGTGCACGCGATTGTCGAGTTCGTGGACGGCTCCATGCTTGCGCATTTGGGGCCAGCTGATATGCAAGTGCCGATTGCCCATGCGCTCGCTCAACTACTTCCAGCGGAAGGAGCGGCGCGTGACATGAAGAACCGTCTTTCGCTTTCGGTGCCGCCATTGTCATTGGCTAGCGCGCGAACGCTCGAATTCTTTGACGTCGATGCCGAGCGCTTCCCCGCACTGGAGTTGGCCTATCAGGCGCTGGAGCGCGGGCAGGGCGCATGCCTCGCATTGAATGCGGCCAATGAGGTGGCGGTTGCCGCATTTCTGGATGGCGGTGTGCGCTACACCGATATCGTTTCACTGACCGAGCGAACTCTTGAGCAGGTTGACTTGTCCGAACCCACAAGTATCGAAGAGGTGTTCGCGCGCGATGAGATGGTTCGGAGAGAAACTCAACAATTGTTGTCACAAATGTCGATGAAGGCCTACACCTGATGGCGATTTTTGGCAGCTCGTTGTTCGGCTTTCTGATCGCTGTTGCGATTCTGGTGACGATTCACGAGTTGGGGCATTACCTGGCTGCGCGCTGGTGTGGCGTCAAAGTGTTGCGTTTTTCAGTCGGATTTGGGCCGGTTCTCATCAAGTGGATTGGCAAACGCAGCATTTTTAAAGGTACTGAATTCGCGATTTCCGCCATTCCACTGGGCGGCTACGTTCGCATGCTCGATATGCGTGACCCCGAATGGGCAGGCACCAAACCGACTGACGGTGAAGCCGCATTCAATACGCGCCCGTTGTGGCAGCGCTCGGTCATTGTCGCGGCGGGTCCGCTAGCCAATTTTGCGCTCGCCGCCGTGCTTTATGCGTTCGCACTGGCTGCGCCGGATCGCGACTTGGCGGCGTTGGTCGCTGCGCCGGAAGCGAGCACGCCAGCGGCTGAAGTGGGCCTTCGGGGTGGCGAGAAAATCTTGCGTATGAATGATCGTGCCGTCGCGCATTGGGGCGACGTACGCTGGGAGTTGTTGACCAGCCTGTTTCAACAGGAATTGAAACTCGAGGTTGAATCGCGCGGTGTCGAGCGAACCTACATCCTGCAACGCCGTAGCGAGGACGTTGGGGCCGCACCCGCGAGCGTCGGCGGGCGCTTGTCCGGCTGGGGCCTGGGCTTTGACCAGCCTGCCGTGATCGGCAACGTGAAGGCCGCAGGGCCCGCCGGGAAAGCAGGCCTGCGCGAAGGTGACCGCGTCGTTGCCGTACAAGACCTTCCCGTTCGCCAATGGTCGCAATTCACGTCCGCCGTTCGCCTTGCGCCTGAACAGCCAGTTCGCCTCGCGATTGAGCGCAGCGGCAGTCGCCAGGAAATCGTGGTGATGCCGCGCAAAGAGACTGTCAACGGACAGCCGATTGGGCGAATTGACGTCGCCGCAATTAGTCCGCTCAAACTCGGTGACAGCTGGGTGGTTGATCGTGAGCGATCAGTACCCGAGGCTGTA
>JAYVNO010000272.1:0-24969 GCA_043758415.1 Burkholderiales bacterium | reverse complement strand
TTCGCGCGTCAGACGATCACAGTCGCAGCTTCACCGCTGCGTGAGCGTCAGTTTCCGTTGGTCAGTGCGGCTGGAATTTGAATTTTGCAGGGATAACTCGTTAATGCCCTCGGGCCGGAGCGCGAGATAGGCTTCAACATCAGGGCACCTCTAATAACACCCGCGGTGCGCCAGGTTTGGAACAACTGATAAATTTCGCTGAAATCCTCGAGCGCACGTGCAATGGGTGCCAGGTCGAACAACGGGTCGGATGCAGCAACGTCAGACTACACGATGAAATTACTCTTAGCTAACAGCTAACGAGATTACGATCATTGCATGATAGGCAAGTTGCCCGCTCTTTAGAATCACGGCATGCGTTTATTCCGTCTCGCGAAAATAGTTAGCGTCTTTCATAAGCAGGGGTTGGACGAATTCGTCCTGCTCGACGCCCCGAACCCGCTTCTGCGCGGCATCGGCAAGCTGCTCGGGTCGCGCCAACACGACCGTTCGCGTGGTGTGCGGTTGCGACTGGCATTGGAGTCGCTCGGGCCGATTTTTGTCAAGTTTGGTCAGGTGTTGTCGACCCGACCGGATTTGATCCCGTCTGATATCGCCAGCGAGCTGGCTTTGCTGCAGGATCAGGTGCCGCCATTTTCGGCAGCGGAGGTGCAAATCGTGCTCGAAAAAGCGTACGGGCGACCCACCGCGCAGGTGTTTTCAAGTTTCGACTGGCAACCGATTGCCAGCGCAAGCGTCGCGCAGGTGCATTTCGGCACCATTCAACTGAAAATCGGCGATGCTTTCGAGGAGCGCGAAGTCGCCATCAAAGTGTTGCGACCGAGCATCAAGCCGGTGATCGAAAGCGATCTGGCGTTGCTCTCCGTGCTCGCGGGGTGGGTTGAAAAATTCAGCAGTGACGGTCGTCGGCTGAAACCACGCGAAGTCGTCGCAGAGTTTGATAAATATCTGCATGACGAACTCGATTTGATCAAAGAAGCAGCGAACTGCTCACAATTGCGCCGCAATTTCACCGGCTCTGCGCTCCTCTACATGCCCGAAGTGCACTGGGACTGGTGCGAGCAAAACGTGATGGTCATGGAGCGACTGCACGCCACGCCCGTCAACCAGATTGACAAGCTGCGCGACGCCGGTGTCGACATGAAAAAGCTGGCCCGCGACGGCGTTGAGATATTTTTCACGCAGGTGTTCCGCGATGGTTTTTTTCACGCAGACATGCATCCGGGCAACATTGCGGTGCGAACTGACGCTGACCACGTTGGCCAATATGTGGGCATGGACTTTGGCATTGTCGGCACCTTGACTGATACGGATCGGCGCTATCTGGCGGAGAATTTTCTGGCGTTTTTTCGACGCGATTATCGGCGCGTGGCCACGGCGCACATCGAATCAGGCTGGGTGCCTCCGGGAACACGCGTCGATGAACTAGAGAACGCCGTTCGCAGCGTTTGCGAACCTATTTTTGATCGACCACTGGCGGACATTTCGTTTGGCAAAGTGTTGCTGCGCTTGTTCCAGGTGTCACGCCGCTTTAACGTGGAAATTCAGCCGCAGTTGGCGCTGTTGCAAAAGACACTTCTGAACGTTGAAGGCCTCGGTCGCCAGCTCGATCCCTATCTAGACTTGTGGGCCACGGCGCAACCGTTCCTCGAAAAGTGGATGCGCGAGCAGGTAGGGCCGGAGGCGGTGTGGCAGCGCTTGTTTGAGCAGGCCCCGTATCTGTCGTATGCGTTGCCGCAGGTGCCACGGCTGATTCATCAGGCGTTAGCGCTTCGCGCCGCGCCAATCGCCCCCGCTGTCGTACATCGCGACACGGGCTGGACGAACCTCTGGCTTGCCATCATTACGCTTTGCATGCTTGCGATGCTGGGAACGCTGTGGATTCCGCTGTTGCTGGAGTGAGCGGCCAGCATGAATCCGCTGTCACTTGATCAACCCTGGGGCCGAGGCTTCAACGTCGCACACACCCATGCGTTTGTCGACGACAAACCGCTGCAGGGCAGAAACTTTTTGCCACGCGGCTTGGGTCGCAGCTACGGCGACGTGTGCGTGAACGATGGCGGCACCTTGCTACATACGTTTCGTCGCGGTCGCTTGCTGGCGTTTGACGACGCGAAAGGATTGCTGACCTGCGAAGCGGGCGCTTCGCTGGCTGACATCGCTGAAGCGCTATTGCCACGCGGCTGGTTTTTACCGGTGACGCCCGGCACGCGATACGTGACGGTGGGCGGCGCGATTGGCAACGATGTTCATGGCAAAAACCACCACATCGCTGGCAGCTTCGGGCGCTTCGTTACAACGTGTCAGCTGCACCGCTCCGATTGGCAATCAACGCAGTCGGTGAACAGCACGGACGCGATATTTCCGTGGGTCGTGGGCGGTCTCGGCTTGAGCGGCCTGATTTGCGAAGCGACGCTGCAAATGAAACGCGTTCCCGGCCCCGGCATCATGCAGGAGACGACGCTGTTCGGCGGTGACGGCAGCATTGATGATTACCTCGCGCTTGATGTCGCGAGCGTACCCTGGGAATACACCGTGGGCTGGATCGATACGCTGGACCCTCGGCTGCGCGGCGTGTTTTTTCGCGGCAAGCATTGCGAAGGGCCGCACCATTGGCTCGCACCACCACCTGCGCGATGGACGCTGCCGATGGATGCGCCGCAGTGGGTGCTCGGGCGCTGGAGCGCCAAAGCGTTCAACGCGCTCTACCATCGTGCGCAATCGATGCAGACGGCCAGGCGTAAGACGATTCCGTTGTGGCAGTTTTTCTTTCCGCTTGATGCGGTAAACGCGTGGAACCGTGCCTACGGCAAGCGCGGATTTATTCAGTATCAGTTTGTCGTACCCAAGGATGCGTCTCGCGAAACGGTGCCGCGCATCCTCGCACATCTGCGTGAGGCGAAGGTGGCAAGCTATATCGCCGTCATCAAGACTTTCGGGGCGTTGCCGTCCCCCGGCGCGATGAGTTTTCCCATGCCGGGAACCACCGTGGCGCTGGATATCCCGGCGCCGGATGCGAACGATCTGCGCGCACTGGATCGCGCTGACGCGATGGTCGCCGACGTGGGTGGCCGCGTGTATCCAGCAAAAGACGCGCGGATGTCGGCAGCGATGTACCAACGATTTTTTCCGCAGTGGCGCGAGCTTGAGGCGATGCGCGATCCTGCGATTTCATCGTCGTTCTGGCGACGCGTCACTGCCGCAACGGACTTGAAATGATGAGGGACGCAGTGAATGTGGCGGTGATCGGGGCCACGTCCGCGGTTGCGCAGGCCGCCATCCGCTTATGGGCGCAGCGCGGCTGCGCATTGACACTGGTTGCCCGCAACGCGAACGAGCTTCGCCGCATTGCGGCGGACGCCCGCGTGCGCGGCTCGCCGTCGGTGACGACGATTCTTGGCGACGCAACCGATGCTGCATTCATCGACGGATCGGTGCGCTCGATGACCGCGCCGCGTGTCGCGCTTGTCGCTTACGGCAGCCTAAGCGATTCAGCGCGCGCAGAACGCGACGCCGCCTATCTGGCGCAAGAACTTCACGCCAACTTTGTGAGCGCCGCGTTGTGGGCGCAGGCGCTTGCCGAGCGCATGGCGTCCGAGAACGCAGCGGGCGGGACCATTGCGGTGATCTCTTCAGTCGCTGGTGATCGCGGCCGCGGCAGCAATCACGTTTACGGCGCAGCGAAGGCGGGGCTCACCGCGTTCTGCTCGGGTCTGCGTGCACGAATGGCGGCACGGCGGGTGCATGTGGTCACAGTAAAGCCGGGCTTCATCGATTCGCCAATGACGGCACACATCACAAAAAAAGGCGCGCTGTGGGCCACGCCAGAAGCGGTCGCGGCGGGCATTTTGAGCGCGATTGATCACAAGCGCGATGTGGTGTGTTTACCGGGATTTTGGCGATTCATCATGCTCATCGTTAAGCATGTGCCGGAAGGCATTTTCAAGCGGCTCAAGTTCTAATGCCACTTCTATTTCAAAACAGCATTAATGTTTGACGCAGATTAACGCGTATTTCACACAGATTGCCGCAGATTTTCTGAATATTCTCTATTGCAGACAATCAAGAAAATCTGCGGTCATCGGCGTCGAATCTGCGCTAATCTGCGTCGAAAAATTGAGCCCATTTATTTCCGTAACGACGTAGAAACGGAATAACGACTTTTCACTGAAAGCCAAGCAATACCCGCGCTAGCGCCAATTATTGACCGTAGTCGACTGTATGCCAAAAATGCTCACAGCCCGCGTCTAACCGTCGTTTCATGAACAAGTTGTAGATGTCAAACCTGTTCGGGCGAGCCCATAAAATGGTGCACGTGTCCAGTGTGATTGTTGATGGTTTGCGGTGCAAGTGAACCGAGCAGCATGCCACCCAGCGCCGCAAGAATGCCGGCGAGCTGCTGCGGAAACGCTTCACTCCAACCGGGCGCAGTCATGAACAAAAGCCAGGTGCCGATGCCGAGCACGATGGAGGCAATCGCGCCCTGCGTCGTCGCACGCTTCCAGTACAGGCCGAACACCAGCGGAATGAACGCACCGACCAGCGTGACCTGATACGCGCCCGACACCATGTCATAAATTTTGGTGCCGCGTGAGGCCATCGCGTAGCCCAGCACGAAGATCGAAAAGAGCAGCACCGTGACGCGCATGGCCTTCAACGTTTGCTGATCATTCATGTGTGGTTTGAAGTGCTTGTAAATGTTCTCGACGAAGGTCACGCTGGGCGCGAGTAGCGTTGCCGACGCCGTGGATTTGATCGCGGAAAGTAGCGCGCCAAAAAAGATGATTTGCGCAATCAGCGGCATTTTTTCGAGCACCAGCGTTGGCAGGATTTTTTGTGTGTCGCCCTTGAGTAACTCAGTCGTGGCTTCCGGCAAAATCATCAACGCGGCGACCACGAGAAACATCGGCACGAACGCGAAAAGCAGATAGCAAATGCCGCCAATCACCGGCCCGCGCGTCGCAGCTTTCACATCCTTCGCCGACATCACGCGCTGAAAAACGTCCTGCTGCGGAATCGAGCCGAGCATGATGGTGATGCCTGCCGCCAGGAAAAACAGCGTGTCTTTCATGGTCGGTGGCGGCAGGAACCTGAGCATGTCCTTGCTCTGCGCGTAGGCAAAAACTTTGTCTGCGCCACCTGCCATTTCAGCGGCCATCACCGCGATGATCGACAGGCCGATGACCAACACGATCATCTGGATGAAGTCCGTAACCGCCACGCTCCACATACCGCCAAACAGTGTGTAAATCAGGATCGACGCAACGCCGATCACCATGCCCCATTCGAACGTGATCGAGCCTGCGGACAGGATATTGAACACGAGGCCGAGTGCCGTCACCTGCGCTGCAACCCAGCCGAGATAGCTCAGCATGATGATGATCGAGCAGAGAATTTCTACGACTTTGCCAAATCGTTGACGGTAGTAATCGCTAATCGTGAGCAGCGTTTGTTTGTAAAGTTTTCCGGCAAAAAACAGCCCCACGAAAATCAGGCAGAACGCTGCGCCGAACGGGTCTTCAACCACCGTACCCAGATTGCCCTGAACAAACTTGGCACCGATGCCGAGCACGGTCTCCGAGCCGAACCACGTCGCAAACGTCGTCGTGACAATCATGATCAACGGCAAATGGCGCCCGGCGATGGCGTAATCAGCAGTAGTTTTGACGCGTCGCGCGGCCCACAGACCGATACCAATCGTGACCAGCAGATACAAGAAAACAAAGCCCAGCAGCATGTCAAATCCTTGTCGTCGAGCGTGCAAAATTTGAAGACGGAAGTTTAGCGGGCGCGAAGCATTTACTGTAGGAGCAGGTTGCCGCGACCGGCCAACAGGGTCGCGGCATGCCGCTCCTACCAATACAGCGTTCGCCCTTATAATTTATTGATGGCATGCATGACGCATGCCCGTACACGCTAGGGGTGCTGGTCGTCGCAAGATGATCGGCTGAGATAACACCCTGGAACTTGATCAAGGTAATACTTGCGCAGGGAAGCGTCGCTGAATTCACACCGGCCTACGGTCGGACACGTTCGGCTTTGCCCCTGCCGTCGAAAAAAGGAATATCGATGGCATTTCAATTGAAACTTTTATCCGTTGCTGTGGCGACTGCCGTATGCGCAACGATCCCGGCTTTTGCGCAGACCACGCCGCAGCGCGTCGAAGCCATCACCGTCACAGGCAAATCTTCTCCGGTACTGGATGTTGAAAACGCCGACGTGGGGGGCTTTGGTAGCTCCGGCACCACGCTCGCAAAAACACCACAAAGCATTACGGTGTTCGGGGCCGATTTGCTCTCGGCGACGGCGACGCAATCGTTGTCGCAACTGCTCAAACTCGACGCCTCACTCGCCGATAGCTACAACACCACCGGCTACATCGAGAGCCTGTCGGTTCGCGGATTTTTGCTGACGCAAACAGCCAACTTTCGGCGCAACGGATTAGCGATCTCGAACTACGTGCCGCTGGCCTTGGAGAACAAGGAACGCGTCGAAATTTTGAAAGGCGTCGCAGGCTTGCAGTCGGGCGTTTCGGCCCCCGGCGGACTCGTTAATTACGTCACCAAAGTACCGCAAAAGGAATCGTTCACCACGGCCACGCTCGGCGTGGATGAATATGGCGGCAGTAAGGCGCATGTGGATGCCAACACGATGCTTGGCAACGTAGGCGCGCGACTGAACGTCGCTGCAGAAAAGCTGCGCACGCAGTTTGATCGCGCCAACGGTTCGCGCCAGTTTGCGAGCCTCGCGCTCGCCACCGCGCTCAGCAGCGCGACCTCCGTGTCCGCGGATTTTGAATATCACCGCAAGAGCCAGCCGTCGGTGCCCGGACTAGGCCTGCTTGACGCTAGCGGCGACGGCGTCGGCGACACGCTACCAAACCGCATCAATCCGCGCTTAAACCTCAACAACCAATCGTGGTCGTTGCCGTACCAAGCGACCAGCACGACAGCGGAAATAGCGTTGAATCATCGCTTCAGCGCCGACTGGACGACACGCGTTTCAACCAGTACGCAGAGCACCAAAATCAATGATCGCATTGCCTTCCCGGATGGCTGCAGTAGTGCCGCAAATTACGTATACCCGGGTCTCTGCGCCAATGGCGATGTGGATGTTTACGACTTCCGCAGCGACGGCGAAAAACGCACCGTGTCGAGCTGGGATGCGCATCTGGATGGCAAGATCAACACGATGGGTATGAAGCACGCACTTCGCGTCGGCGCGAGCGGTCGCAGCATTCGCGATGCGCTGCCACCGAAACAAGCCTACAACTACGTCGGCACCACGAACATCTACACGCCGATTGCGCTGCCTGCTGACGCGACGCCGCTTGACTTGAACACCAACAGCCGCGAGCGTGCGATTGAGGTTTATGCCTCGGTCACCTCCGATCTGGCCGCGACGCTGCAATCCTTTGCGGGCCTGCGCGTGTCGCGCCTGAATCGCGCGAGCGAGAGGAGCGATGGCTCACGCGCGGTCGCCTACGACCAGACCATCACCACGCCGTGGGCGGGCCTTGCGTGGTCACCCCTGTCGAGCACGATGGTCTACGCGTCATGGGGTCAGGGTGCCGAGGTGGAAGTCGTGCCAAACCGTGCTTCGCGCTTTGTGAACTACGGGCAATCGCTGCCTGCGCTCAAGAGCCAGCAGACCGAAATCGGCATCAAGTGGCAGGCCAATTCGCGCCTGTTGATGACCGGTGCGCTGTTCAGCATCAACAAACCCTATGCCGACGACGTGGCGACTACGAGCGGCAAGCCGCTGCGCGTTGCTGGTGCCAAAGAAGCCCGTCATCGTGGGGTAGAGCTCGCTGCGACCGGTCGCGTGAGTGAGGCGCTCTCAATCCAGGCGAGCATGACGGCACTCGACGCGAAGTTCACCAAAGCGGTTGATCCAGCACTGGTCGGGCAACGCGCCACCAACGTACCGCGTGTCAAAACCTCAATCTTTGCGGATTACAAAATTGCTTCGGTTCAGGGCTTGGCGCTAAACGCGCTGGCCACTTACGAGCGCGGGAAAACGGTCACTGCGGACGGAAGCGTGACGTTGCCCAACGCATGGCAGCTTGACGTCGGCGCACGCTTTGATCACATCATCGCGGGTAAAGCAACGACGTGGCGTTTGAATGTAGAAAATGTCACCAACCGTATCTACTGGCGTGAAGCGCCAACGCAGTATTGGGGTGGCATTTATCTCTTCCCATCAACGCCACGCACGGTCCGAGCTAGTGTTACGGTGGCGTTTTAGTTTGACACGTTGCTTTTGTAGGAGGGGCTCTGCCCCGACCGGGTGGAACGTGCGCCAGCGGTCGCGGCAGAGCCGCTCCTACAAATTTAGGAGCACCAATTTCTATGCTTGAAACCGCCTTCACCCTGCTCGGTTCAGCCGTCACTTGGCTGGAGGTGATTGCCTTCGTCCTCGCGCTGGCAAACATTGCCTGCAACGTGTTCGAGATTCATTGGGCGTGGCCGTTGACGATTGTTGCGAGTGCACTATATGTGTGGCTGTTCTACGCGAGCAAGCTTTACGGAGAGGCAGGCGTGAACGTGTTTTTCGTCATTGCGGCGGTGTGGGGTTGGTGGCAGTGGTTGCACGGCCATCGCGCTAACGCAAAGCTCGCGAACGCGCCGCTCGCCATCGCCACATTGGATCAACGCGCCCTGATAACGACCGTTGGCGCGTGGGCGGTACTCTGGCTCGCGTGCGCCGTGTTGCTGCGCGCTATCACCGATTCCGACGTGCCGTGGGCCGATGGATTTGTCACTGCCGGCAGCATCGTCGGAACGGTGCTGCTCGGGCGCAAGTTCATCGAAAATTGGCCGCTGTGGCTCATCGTAAACGCCGCGAGCGTTGCGCTGTTTGCGTACAAAGGACTGCACCTGACGGTGGCGCTCTACGTGATCTTCTTTTTGCTTGCGATTTGGGGCTGGATTGGTTGGCGCAAACGCATGATTAGCGTGTGATTTCGTCGTGAGTACCGCAAAACTGATCTGCATTATCGGTGCAGAAAGCACAGGCAAAACGACGCTTGCGCAAACGCTGGCTGCGCATTTTGATTGCCCGTGGGTGCCAGAATACTTACGCGCTTTTTGTGACTCACGCGGACGCACGCCGACGCAGCATGAGCAGTCGCTGATTCTCGAAACGCAAGTGATCAACGTAATGTCGACGCAAGTTCGCGCGCAGCAACGCAAGTGCCCGTTCGTGTTTTGTGACACCGCTCCACTGTTGACTGCGATCTACAGCGACTTTGTTTTTGGCGATTCATCGCTTTACGCGCGTGCTCGCACGCTGCATTCACGCTATGCGTTAACGCTGCTGCTCGCGCCTGACATCCCGTGGGTGGCCGACGGCATCCAGCGCGACGGCGCGCATGTGCGTGGGCCGATCACAAACGTCATCGAACGTGAACTGGCCGCAGTTGGCGCACGTGTAAATCGAATCAGCGGTCACGGCAGCGATCGCATTCGCGTCGCAATGCAGGCGATCAGCAACATCGCGTAGCTGCACGGCGTGATTGCGTCCGGCACACGACGCGGTCACAGCTGGCGGCGATCATGCGCCCCACACTACTTACTGCACCTTGATGTTTTGCCGCATGCGGCAAAATGCCCTGTATGGAAGCATGGTTCGCACAGGTATTGCAATGGTTCGCGTTGCCGCAGTTCGGGCTTTCAACGGTGTTCTTCGTCAGTCTGGTGTCGGCCACGTTGCTGCCATTGGGCTCGGAGCCCGCCGTTTTCGGTCTGGTCAAGCTCAACCCTGAATTGTTCTGGCCCGCAATTGCAGTGGCGACGACGGGTAACGCGCTTGGCGGAGCCATCAACTGGTGGATGGGGTTTGGCGCGAAGCGCGCGCTCGAGAATTACCGTCATTCAACCGTGCAAGCCAAAGCCTTGGCATGGCTTGAACGGTTAGGGCCGAAGGCGTGTTTCTTCGCATTTCTCCCCGTTATCGGTGACCCGCTTGCGACCGTTGCGGGCTGGCTCAAATTGCCGTTCTGGCAATGTTTTTTCTGGGGTGCGCTCGGCAAGTTTTTACGCTACGTCGTGATGACTGCCGGGGCGTTGTGGATTTGGCCGGGGCAATTTCAGCTCTAGCGACTACGGATACACGTCAACCGTCGCGCGTCGCGCTTGAACTGCGTCACGCGGCATCTGTCCCGCGCGGCTGCTGCGGACACAAAAGCCGCCTGTCTTTTCTAGTAAAACGTCCTATCGCCTTGATCGCGCGGCAAAAAAATCGGCGCTATGAAAAAAATATTGGCCTGTTGCGCGTTTATCTACTGAACTCGCGGTTCGGGCGCAAGCGTGATGCCAAATTTCGCGTGCACATCGGCTTGCACCGCCTCGGCCAGCGCCCAGAGTTCAGCACCGGTAGCTCCGCCATGATTAACTAATACCAAGGCGTGTTGGCCGTGGATGCCTGCTGCGCCGATGCTGCGCCCTTTCCAGCCCGCTTGTTCAATGAGCCAGCCTGCCGCAATTTTTATGCGTTCGTTCGCTACCGCATATTGCGGCATGTTGGCGAAGCTTGACGTTAACGACGCGGCTACATCAGCTGCCACGACCGGGTTTTTGAAAAAGCTTCCGGCGTTGCCGATGACGGCGGGATCGGGGAGTTTGCGCGAGCGTAGGGCGATCACGGCGCGGGAAACGTCTGCGGCTGTTGGCGTGGCGATTGCTGAGTTTGATAGCGCTTGTTTCAGCTCACCGTAATCCAGGCGTGGCGTAAATTTTCTGGACAAGCGAAAGCGCACGCGCGTGATGGCGTAACGATCTCTCGGCTCGTCGCCGTGCTTGAACACGCTGTCGCGATAGCCAAATGCGCACCCGGAATTTGTGAATTCTCGTGGCTCGCCGGTTTGAGTATTGATGGTCATTACGGTGTCCAGCGTCTCGGCGATCTCAACGCCGTAGGCACCGATGTTTTGCACCGGCGCTGCGCCGACAAATCCGGGAATCAGCGACAGATTTTCGAGTCCGCACAGACCTTGATTCAGCGTCCACATCACGAACGGGTGCCATGGCTCACCCGCCATCGCTTCTACAAGCACGGTGTTGCCTTCATCAAACACCACGCGCGTGCCGCGCAGCGCCAGCTGCAACACCGGCGCGTCGATGTCGCGGGTAAGCAGCAGGTTGCTGCCGCCGCCAATTAAAAAAGGCGGCGTGGCTTTGCCGTGCTCGGCGCACCAGCGCATGAGCTGTTGTTCGCTCGACACGACGGCAAACTCGCGCGCGGTGGCATCGACGCCAAAAGAGTTGAAGCACGCGAGCGGGAAATCGCGCAGAAAGTACATCAGCAGCCGCTAGCGATCACGCTGCATCAGGGTGTGAGGCCAGCCGGAATCCCGTTCGGAAAGGCGCTCTTAAGCTTGGCATTGATCTCCTCAATGCGGTGCGGCGGGCTCGGGTGGGAGCTTTGAAACTCGGGCTGACGCGAACCGCCGCTGGCTTTCTCGAGAATTTGCATGACGCGGATCATGGCGCGGGGATCGTAGCCCGCTTCCGCCATCAACCGCAAGCCCAGCGCGTCGGCTTCGATCTCGTCGTCGCGACCATATTTCATCATGGTCATCTGACCAACCACCTGTCCGATCTGCGCGGCGCTCATCGATCCCGAGCCCATGGCAAACGCGCCCGTGAGGCCCTGCGTCAACTGATCTTTGGCGATGTGCTCGGCGCTGTGCCGCGCCAGCACGTGCCCAACTTCATGACCCAGCACGCCCGCGAGCTGGCCCTCGGTTTCAAGCTTTGACAGCAGCGCCATGGTGATGAAAATTTGCCCTCCGGGCAGCGCAAACGCGTTCACCGTGCGCGGGTCAGCGAGCGTGTGAAACTTAAACGGATAGCCAGATTTCGCCGCCACCGATTGCGCGACCACTTTGCCACCAACCTGCGACACCAGCGCCCGCGCGCGCGCGTCCTGCGCGAGCCCGCCCATCTGTTGCGCCATTTGCGGGGCCGACTGCAGGCCCATCGCAACCTCGTCTTTCGGCGTCATACCGGCGACGTGCTGCTTCTCGCCGGTGATCGAATTAACCGACGACGAACCGAAGTACGAGAACAGTGAAAACGCGGCCACCAGCACCGCGATGATGAGTTGAGCCTTATTCATCGTTCTTCTCTCCTAGTTTCTATAAATCGAGCGGCCCGACCGTTTGTCGCGCTCGATAGCTTCGTAAATGCCGCCGCACAACGCGCCGAACACCACATGCAAACCGACCATGAACCAGCTTCGATAAAAGTAAAACTCGGGGAAGAAGCGACTCATGGTGTACGTGTTGATCGCATACAGCGCGAGGCCAAACAGCCCGCCGCCGATCAACCCCACCCAGAAGCCCCAGCGATGCAGCGTAAACGAAATGATGAACGCGAATACCAGGCCGAGCACCAGATGCACCGCTACACCCACGCCCAGCGCCATGCCGGTTGAGGTGATATCTGCGTCCAGTGCGCCGCGCCCGAGCACGATGGTGGCAAGCAGGCGCGGCAGGCCCAGCGCGTTCTCATGCAGGTACTGCAACACGCCCATGCCCAGCAGCAGACTGATGACTGCGGCAAGAAAGCCAGCGATAGTGGCTGCGCGTTTGTCCATATCCTTTTTTCCTCAGATTACGCGAAGTTACGCGTATTTTTGTTGCAATGATTGTAAGCTCGCGCTTTGCCCTCAAAGTAGGACGAAAGCCTTATGTTGTGGAGCGCGGTGATGGGAATTTTCGGAAAATCAACCTCGATGGTCAGCCAAGCCGACGCGCTGCCTGGTCGATCGCAGGCGATGGTCGTGTCGCGCAAGCACTTCGTCAATGGCCACGACATCGTCGCGCCCTTCCCCGACGGCATGCAGCTTGCGCAATTTGCGATGGGCTGCTTTTGGGGTGCCGAGCGGGAATTCTGGGAGCACCCAAGCGGGGGCGTGTATGCCACCGCTGTGGGCTACGCGGGGGGCTACACGCCCAACCCGACCTACAACGAAACGTGTACCGGGAACACTGGCCACACCGAGATCGTGCTGATTGTCTACGACCCGGCCAAAGTGAGCTACGAGCAACTGCTGAAAGTGTTCTGGGAAGCGCACGACCCGACGCAAGGCAATCGCCAGGGCAACGATACTGGCAGCCAGTACCGCTCTACGATTTATTGCTACACGCCGGAGCAGCGGACAGCGGTTGAACTGTCAAAAGCGCAGTTTCAACCCGCCCTGACGGCGCGCGGCTTTGGTCCGATCACCACCGAAATCCTGGGTGGCGCACCGGGCGAGCCGACACCGGAGTTCTTCTATGCCGAGGAATATCACCAGCAATATCTGGCAAAAAATCCGGCGGGCTATTGCGGATTGGCGGGGACCGGGGCGGTGTGTCCGCTGCCAACGGGCGCAAAGGCTCCGCTCGGATCGTTGAGTTGAGCGCACTAGCAAGCAGCTTTATTTGCTAAGCCCTATTCGATAAGGGCTAACGAGGTATTTTTGCGCATAGTCGACTTTGTCGTTAATCGCACAACAGCCCCCGCTAAATGCGCGTTTCAGTGCTAAGCTGAAGCGCGCATTTTGCTGCCCTTCGCAATCGGGCGCGTGATGCCCCACCCCTGCGCCTGACCGTAAATCGTAAAAACGGTCCTCTACTAGGGTTAACCCCACTCGTCGCCCTCCACGCACCCGCATTAGACTGGATTGGGTGCGTTATGCGGGAACACGCACTACCAAGGCGCACTAAAACACCCTCGTCACCCCAATAACGTACGGAGAAACTCACCATGCACCCTTACTCGTCGCTGCGGCTCACAGCTTTGGCCATGTCCGTCACGGCGCTGCTCAGCGCCTGCGGCGGCTCGGACGATACCGTGGCCACCGCACCACCACCCCCGGTTGCGGTTGCCGAGGAGGTTCGAGCGCAGGACTCGCGTACCTTCGCGCCCGCTTTGCCCGCAGCAGTCTCGTTTGACGCGATGGCGACTGCGGTAACCGACACCGTCGCTATGAGCACCACCAGCCGCTGGGCCGGTGTGTTGAACGGGGCAGCCTATCTGGTTGAGGTGCCCGCCAACTGGAACGGCAAGCTGGTGATGTACGCGCACGGCTACGCAGGCACCGGTGCCGCGTTGAATGTCGGGCCACCGCCCATTCGCCGCTATCTGATTCAAAATGGCTACGCATGGGCGTCATCAAGTTACGCCAAAAACTACTACGACGTGCGCGCCGGCGTGGAAGATACCAATGCACTCGCCAATCAATTTGTGGCCATCGCCGCCAAAAACACGCGCACGCTGGTGGCCCCCAGCAAAATCTACATCACGGGCCACTCGATGGGCGGCCACATTACCGCCGCTGCCATTGAAGATGAAGCCGCCACCACCGCCGTCAACAAAGTGAAGTATGCCGGTGCCGTGCCGATGTGCGGCGTGGTGGGGGACACCGAGCTGTTTAACCAGTTCGCCGCGATGCAGGTCACCGCGCAGGCCCTCGCCGGAGTGCCGAGCTACCCAACCAACAAGTGGTCGGAAATCAACACGCTGGTGACCAGCACCCTCTTCACCACGTTCCCGTCAGTGCCCACTGCCAAAGGCCAGCAGTACTTGTCGGTCGTTCAAAACATCACCGGCGGTCCGCGCCCCATGTTCAATCTGGGCATTGCGTTTGGCGGCAGCTTTCCGTCGGCGTATGGCACCTTTGGTTCGGACGGTACCGTCACTGGCATCCTGAACAAAAACGTGCTTGATACCAATGCCTACACCTACCTCATTGACGGTGATGTGGCAGGCACGGCCGCGCTCAATGCAGCGGCCTTGAAGTTGACCGCACTCCCCGATGCCAATCGTTTGCGCACCGACGGGCTGCGCTGGATTCCCAAAATCAACGGTGAATTCAAAATTCCAGTGGTGACCATACACACGCTGGGTGATTTGTTCGTGCCCTTCAGCATGGAGCAAACCTATCAAAAACGCACTGCCGCCAAGGGCAACAGCGCGTGGCTCGTTCAGCGCGCCATTCGCGGCGTCAGTCACTGCGATTTCACGATAGCCGAACAGGTTGAGGCGTTTGACGCGATGATCAAGTGGGAGAGCACAGGAGTCAAACCTGCGGGGGATGATGTGGTCACCGCAGCCGTGCTGGCAGCACCCACCTACGGCTGCACATTCACCAAAAATACGTTGGGGCCAGACGAGAGCAACACCGTGAAGGCACTACGCCCTGCGACGCTTGCCAATTCGGCGGCATGCCCATGATGGTGCTGCGAAACACGGCGTAAAAGAGGAGGCTTTGGCCTCCTTTTTTACGGTTAACGCTGCGCGCAATTGCCCCGCGTTTTTAGCCACGCTGCAGTTGCTAGCAAACGTGCGTCTTCATCGGGGCTCGCCGATGGTGCAGCCGCGCTAGACTTCGCCCGCCTGCCATTTTTCCGTGCCATCACGGCGCGACTCTGTGGAATGACCTCAATTGCCACCGCGTCCCGTTCTGCAGCGCTCGCCAACCGCCCCATGCGCATCGGCATCGATCTCGGCGGCACCAAGATTGAAGCGGTGGCGCTGGCCGCTGACGGCACAGTCGCGTGGCGCGAGCGGGTGCCCACACCGCGGACCGTGGCTGAGGATATTTACGACGCGATTACCGGGCTCGTCAAGCGCTGTGAAACGGCGTTGACAGTAACGGCGAGCGTGGGCATCGGCACGCCCGGTTCACTGTCGCCAAAGACCGGTTTGCTGCGCGGCTCGAACGCGGTGGTGCTCAACGGTCAGCCTGTCAAGCAGGCGCTGGAAGCGCGGCTCAAGCGCGAAGTGCGCATGGCTAACGATGCCAATTGCTTTGCGCTGTCGGAGGCGGTGGACGGCGCGGGAAAGGGTGCGGCCAGCGTGTTCGGCGTCATCCTCGGAACCGGCGTGGGCGGCGGCATCGTGATCAACGGCCAGATCATCAACGGCCTGCATTCGACTGCCGGTGAGTGGGGGCACAACGCGCTGCCGTGGCCGGGGACCGATGAATTGCCGGGCATGCGTTGTTACTGCGGAAAACACGGCTGCATCGAGACCTGGCTGTCGGGTCCGGGCATGGCAGCGCACTTTGCCACGGGCAGCACGCCGACACCTGAAATCGTCAGGCGCGCGGCAGCGCGAGACGCGGTGGCCGAAGCCTACTTGCAGCGTGTGGAAGATCGCTTGGCGCGGGCACTGGCGAGCATCATCAACGTCATTGACCCGCACGTGATCGTACTCGGCGGCGGCGTTTCCAACATCGCGCGGCTTTATGAAAACGTGCCGCAGCTGTTGCCGAAATACGCGTTTAGCGAATTCGTAGAAACAAAACTAGTGCGCAACATGCATGGCGACGCGAGCGGCGTACGCGGGGCCGCATGGCTTTGGTAGCGCAATCAGCTTTTTGCTGACAGCGCTGTTTTACGCGGGGTTAGGCCGCGAATTAGCCAAAACTCGATAAACCGACCAAATAGTGCTTATGCCCTTTTCCAGCAAGCTTTTTCGCATAAAGCTGTATCGCGAAAAACACTCCGGCGACGCGCCCTCTAAGCGCGGAACGCGCAACAAAAACACAGCTGCGTACGCACATCTATTTTCCGCCTGGGCATGGCGAAGCATCAGTTTGGCGGGGACCGCGGTGGCAAGCCGTTGAAATCATTGCCCGCCAACTGATCCTTCGCCGTCGCTCAGAACGACAGTTTGATGACTCCAGCGCCTCTCTAGGGCACCTCTAATGTTTGTCGCTCTTGGCAATGGCCAGCAGCCGGGCAAGTTCCGCCGGATCGTTGACCAGGTTGGCTTTATGCCAGCGACCGATTACCGTCATGAAACCTGCGACCAGCAAACCGAAAATGGCGACCGTCAGATTGACTGACAATTCAAGGCTGATCATCAACGTGTAGAAACCGCCCAGCGCCAGAATGGCCGCTTGCTCGTTCAAGTTTTGCACAGCAATCGAGCGGCCCGCGCCCATCAACATATGGCCGCGATGTTGCAGCAGTGCGTTCATGGGCACCACCAGATAGCCGCCGATGGCGCCCAGAAAAATAAGAAACGGCACGGCAACCCACAGCTTGGTGATGAAGATCATCGCAGCCACGGCCAAACCCATGCCGATGCCCAGCGGAATGACGTTAGTTGCCCGATCAAGCGAGCAGCGCATTGACGCGTACACCGCGCCCGCTGCCGTGCCGATGCCCACCACGCCGACCAGCGTGGTCGCCTCGGTCACGCTATAGGACAGAGCTGTGGCCGCCCACGCAATCACGATCACTTTCAGGTTGCCCGCTGCGCCCCAAAACAGCGTGGTGGTGGCCAGCGAAATCTGCCCCAGCTTGTCTCTCCATAGCCGCGTGGTGCAATTCCAGAACTCCGGCAGCAAATGGGTAATAGTGGGAATCGGTTGCATCGCCACGCCGGTGTGCGGAATGCGCAGGTTGAACGCTGCGGCAACGATGTACACCGCGATCATGCAGGCGATGGCCGCCTCCGGCGCGCTGGCAATGTCAAAGTCGAGGACCGGGAAATCAAGGTCGAGTAACCAGTCGCCAACTTTCGGGCCCACCAGCACGCCGCCCAGTACGTTACCCATAATGATCGAGAGAATCGTCAAGCCTTCGATCCAACCATTGGCCTTGACCAACTGCGACGGCGGCAGTAGCTCGGTCAGGATGCCGTACTTGGCTGGCGAATAGGCGGCGGCACCCAACCCGACCACCGAGTACGCCAGCAGCGGATGCGTCCCGAACAGCAACAGCAGGCAGCCAACCACCTTGATCGAGTTAGACAAAAACATCACGCGCCCCTTCGGGAGGCGATCAGCAAAGGCACCTACAAACGGCGCCAGCACCACGTAAAAAAACGCAAACAGTGGCACCAGCGCTGCGCCCTGCCAGGCCGGTGCGCCGTCATAACGAAGCAACTGGTACGCCGCCACAAACAGCGCGTTATCAGCCAGCGAGCTGAAAAACTGCGCCGCCATGATCGTATAGAACCCTCGCTGCATGCGCTACTCGTCTCCTGCTTTTTTCGTTAGCTTTTCGTTGCGTTTCATTAGCTGCCGGTAGGTCGAAGATCGCCGTGGGAGCCTCCTGCCACGGGTGCGGCAACACTCAAAGCGGAGCAGCACACAGCCAATCGATTGGCAAAGAGTAGCATAGGATTTAAACGCCTTTGTGATTGCCCACTGACCTATGCCCCGCCCCATTGTTGCCACCATCGACAGTAGCGCACTGGCGCACAACTTAGTCCTTGCCGCGCAATTGACGCACGGAGCGCGCGTTTGGGCGGTGGTCAAAGCGGATGCGTACGGTCATGGCATCGCGGTGGCTGCGACCGCGTTCGCAAGGGCTGACGGCCTCGCGCTGATCGAGATTGAAAGCGCGATCGCGTTGCGTGAGCTGGGGTGGAAAAAGCCGATTCTGCTTCTCGAAGGCTGCTTCGCAGATGTCGATTGGCGCGCTGCCGCCGAGCATCGGTTGACCTGCGTGATTCATTGTGATGAGCAGTTGAGCGAATTCGAAGCAACGCCGCTGTCACGCAAGCTCGACGTTTATCTCAAGTTCAACACGGGCATGAATCGCCTTGGCTTCCGTGTGGATCGAGCGCGTGACTTGGTCGCTCGTCTGGCGATGAACGTGGGTGTCGGCGAGATCACGCTGATGACACACTTCGCACGGGCCGACGAAGCGGACGGACATCTTGAGCAGCTTCGCCTGTTCAATGAGGCGACCGCCGGATTGCCGTATCCGCGCTCGCTGGCGAACTCAGCCGCATGCTTTGACTTTGACCGCGTCGCCGGTGCCGTCACGGCCAGCAGCACCGACAGCGCCCGCCCCGGCATCATGTTGTATGGCGCAACGCCGTTCAGCCACGCCACCCGAAGTGCCGCAGCGCTCAGGCTTAAGCCCGCGATGACGTTGACCACCGAGGTCATCGGCGTGCAAATACTGGTCGCGGGTGAGAGCGTGGGATACGGCGCGAGCTACACCGCGGACAAAGCGGAGCGCATCGCCGTGATCGCCTGCGGCTATGCCGATGGCTATCCGCGCAGCGCGCCGACCGGAGCACCCGTCATCGTGGACGGCACGCGAACGCGACTGGTGGGGCGAGTTTCTATGGACAAAATCACGGTTGATGTCACTGACATACCGCTAGCACGCGTCGGCAGCGCGGTTGAATTGTGGGGCACGCAATTGGCGGTGGACGAAGTGGCTAATGCGGCGGGAACGATTGGTTACGAGCTGTTAACAGCAGTTGCGCCACGCGTGCATCGCCGCTTGATCTAGCGACCGCGCACCACGCCATAGCGGCGCTGTCAACCCTCGGTACAATCCCAGCGTTTAAGCAGCGCACTGTGACTGGCGGTGTTTTGCTGCAAAAGCAAATCCAGCTCAACAAAATCGTCACCCCGGTAAAGCGGGATTCATCACACGAGGACTTTATTTACATGAACAAAATCTACGCACTGCTCGCAGGCTTCCTGCTGGCCGGTTCGGCCTTCGCAGCCGTCAACATCAACACCGCCACCAAAGCAGAGCTCGAAGCCCTGCCTGAAGTCGGTCCTGCCCGCGCTCAAGCGATCATCGATTACCGCACCAAAAATGGCCCGTTCAAATCAGGCGAAGATCTGAAAAAAGTGGACGGCGTGGGCGATAAAAACTTTATAGACATGAAGGACAAAATTTCGACGTCCGGTCCAACCAAAATTGACTGGAAAACAGAAGCCAAAAAAGACGCGCCGAAAGCTGACGCTGGTAAAACGGCGGCACCTGCCGCTGCTGCTGGTGCCGCCGCAGCGCCAAAAGCTGACGCTGGTAAAGCTGCCGCACCCGCTGCCGCTGCTGCCCCCGCCGCCGCGCCAAAAGCGGCCGCACCAGCGGCCAAGGACGCCCCTAAGGCCGCTGACAAACCCATGACCAAGGAAGAAAAAGCTGCCGCCGAGAAAGCGAAAAAAGAAGAAGCCAAAAAAGCCAAGGCAGAGGCCAAAGCGAAAAAAGAAGCCGATAAGAAAGCTAAGGCCGACGAAGCCAAGGCGAAGAAAGAGGCCGACGCTAAAGCGAAAAAAGATGCTGCCAAAGCCAAAGAAACCCCAGCTAAAAAAGACGCGCCGAAAGCCGATGCGCCAAAAGCAGAAGCCAAAAAAGACGACACCCCGAAGAAGCCTTAAGCGCCCTTCGTTGTCCAGCAAAAACCCCGCTCTAGCGGGGTTTTTCTTTGCTGCGCGACAATCAAAAGCGTACTGTCATTCCCGCGACGGCGGGAATCCAGACCGATCACGTTCTGGTTGAATTACTCAATTCGGCAACCAACTGAACTTTGGTCATTGCCGCGACATTGGCAATTGTTAGCGACCCACCTTTTAAAGTCCCGCATGTACCCTACCATCGACTCCACCATCGGCAACACGCCGCTCGTTCGCTTGCAGCGCCTGCCCGCTCTCTACGGCGTGCCCGAGAGCACGGTCATTCTCGGCAAGATGGAAGGCAACAATCCGGCGGGCAGTGTGAAAGATCGGCCCGCGTACTCGATGATTGTGGAAGCCGAAAGGCGCGGTACGATCAAACCCGGCGACACGCTGATTGAGGCGACATCCGGCAACACCGGCATCGCTCTGGCGATGGTCGCCGCAATGCGAGGCTACAAAATGCTGCTGGTGATGCCCGAAAACCAGTCGATTGAGCGTCGGCAGTCGATGAAGGCGTATGGTGCGGAACTGATTCTGGTGTCGAAAGAAAAAGGTATCGAAGGCGCGCGCGACTTAGCGGTGGAACTTGAGCAACAAGGGCGAGGCCGAGTGCTCGACCAATTCGCAAACCCCGACAATCCGCTTGCGCACTACACTGGCACGGGGCCAGAAATCTGGCGGCAGACGGGCCGCAAAGTCACGCATTTCGTCAGCGCGATGGGCACGACAGGCACCATCACCGGCATCTCGAATTACCTCAAAGAGCAAAACGAAAACATCGTGATCGTCGGCGCGCAGCCGACCGACGGGTCGAGCATTGCAGGCATCCGCAAATGGCCGGAAGCGTATCGCCCCGCCATCTTTAAAAAGGCACGAGTTGACCGCGTGGAAGAAGTTTCGCAAAGTGATGCCGAAGACATGGCGCGCGTCATGGCGGTGCAGGAAGGCATCTTCTGCGGCATCAGCGCAGCAGGCGCGCTGGCGATCACCTTGCGTCTGGCAAAGGGCGTCGAAAACGCAACTTTCGTGTTCATCGTGTGCGATCGTGGTGATCGGTATCTTTCGACGGGTGTGTTCCCTGGATGAGCCCCGTTTAAGCAGTGATTGATGAGGCGGACATAGCGAGCGAAATTCTGCGTCAATGCGCTGCGCGTGCTCCTGACCGAACGATCTGTCCCTCGGAGGTGGCGCGAGCCTTGTGGCCTGACGATTGGCGGCTGCACATGAATGAGGTTCGCGCCGTGGGAATCGCGTTGGCGACGGCGGGCAAAATCGTGATTACTCAGGGCGACGAAGTGCGCAGTCCAAGCGTTTCGATTCGCGGGCCGATACGCTACAGAGTGCCTTTGTAGAAGCGGCTCTGCCGCGACCAGTAGTTTGAGTCATTGAGTGTCGCGGCAGAGCCGCTCCTACAATATGAGGATGCTGCCTACCCTAGTTTTCGACATCGAATCGATCCCCGACGTACCGGGGATTCGCCGCCTGCACGACCTGCCCGCATCACTCACCGATGACGAGGTTGCGCTGTGGGCGTTTGCGCAACAGCGCATCAAAAACGGCACCGAGTTTTTGCCGCATCACCTGCAACGCGTCTGTGCGATCTCCTGCGCGTTTCGCGAGGGTGCGGACAAACTCGCGATTTGGACACTCGGTGAAATCGATGACGACGAACCGGCCATCATCCAGAAATTCTTCGATCTCATCGAACGCAAAACACCGCATCTGGTGAGTTGGAACGGCGGCGGTTTTGACTTGCCGGTGCTGATGCAACGTGGCTTGATTACCGGCGTCACCGCATCACGTTTTCTGGAGACCGGAGCGAATGACCGCGCCTTCAATTTCGATCATTATCTGAATCGCTACAAGGAGCGCCATCTTGATCTGATGGATTTCATGGCGATGTATCAGGCACGCGCCAATGCACCGCTCGACACCATGGCCAAACTCTGCGGCTTCCCCGGAAAATTGGGTATGGACGGCTCGCAAGTGTGGCCCGCGTTTCAGCGCGGCGAGATCAAAGAGATTCGCGCGTACTGCGAAACCGATGTGGCGAATACTTATCTGCTGTTTTTGCGCTTCATCGCCATGCGCGGCGACTTGAATCGCAGTGAATACGATGCCGAAATCGAACTGCTGCGCAGCAAACTTGCTGCGACCGACGCCAAGCATTGGCAGGAATATTTGGCTGCATGGAAGTAACTCATAGGGTGCGCTCCGCGCACCAAACGGTTTGATTCGCGACGTTGTCATTCCCGCGAAGGCGGGAATCCAGGCCGGGCGATGGTGCGCAAAGCGCACCCTATAAATCGTGGATTGGCTCACCCCCGCAGCCCAAATGCCGTGGCCCGTCGCCACGCCGTTTCGTATGCGCCCGAATCTGGAAAAACTTGATCCGGTTGCGCCTGCGTTGTTGTTGCGAGATGAGCTTGTGCATGTGTATCGGCGTGAACGGGAGCGTGTCATTGCTGCACACGCTGACCGATCAATGGTGGGCACCGCAAACAATGCGGTGTTAGACGCGATCCTCGCTTTGGCTCCCGCTATGCTAAAGCGAGGACAGAACATCGCGCTCGCAATTCAGGAAGACTTCGTCATCCTAAAACAACACGACGAAGCGCTGCGCACCGAATACCTCTCCGTCTGCTTCCCCTCGCGCTGGGATCCGCGCGAAAAACTGGGGCTCGACTTCGCCGCGATTCACGCGCCCGTCGCCGACAATCAAACGCTGATCGCCGCAGCACAAAGCATCATGAGGATGGCGTTCATGAAGCAACCCATGTTACGTCACGTCTGGCTCATCGTGCCAAGCGCGAGCCTTGATCAACATCCCGACAAAAACGACACGTGGTGGACGGAAACGTTGCGCGATATGTCGCCGCTGTTGCCGAACCTCTTCTTCCGCGTTGAGCGGCAGACGACGTGGCCACTGCCGCATTTGCAGCGTGCAGTGTTTTTCATTCGGGTGATGATGAGTCCGCTGGTAGATGTACTTTCCGTTCGCCCTGAGCCTGTCGAAGGGTCTGGTCGAGTTTCCGCACGCGCCACCGAACTTGCCGCGTCGCTGCGCTCGATGACGCCCGAGGTCGTCGCCTATCGCGGCATGCGTGATGCGATGCCACGATTGCTTGCCGAACTGGAACACTTCGAATGAGTGAATTTGCGGAACACCCAACAGCGCCCGCGCACCACCGCGCCGCACATCGTGCAAGGCGACGCTTCGGTCAAAACTTCCTCGTCGATCAATCGATCATCAATCGCATCGTCGGGGCGATTGATCCGCAGCCCGGTCAACACATCGTGGAGATCGGGCCGGGACAGGCCGCGCTCACGCGCAAACTCATCAATGCGATGGGACCGAACGGCAGCATCGACGCCATCGAAATCGACCGCAATCTGGTCGCGCGGCTGGTGCATGAGTTTGATGCGGGCAAGTTGCGCGTGCATCAGGCCGATGCGATGGTGTTTGATTTCGCGACGCTACCTGCACCACTTCGTGTCGTCGGCAACCTGCCCTACAACATCTCCACGCCGATTCTGTTTCGGCTGTGCGAGTTTGAATCGCGCTTAAGCGACTTGACCTTCATGCTGCAAAAAGAAGTCGTGGATCGCATGGCCGCCGCGGCGGGCGACGGCGAGCGCGGACGGCTCTCGGTGATGCTGCAATACCGCTTCAAAATCGAGAAATGTTTTGACGTGCCACCCACCGCGTTCAAGCCGGTGCCAGCGGTCGATTCATCCATCGTGCGCCTCACGCCGCTGGGTGACAAGCGACTCAAACCCAAGGACGAAAAAGCGTTCGCGCTGATGGTCACGCACGCCTTCGCCAAACGCCGCAAAATGCTGCGCAACAGCCTGTCCGCCTGGGTCACGCCGGACGGCTGGTCAGCGATCAGCGTAGACCCGAAAGCCCGCGCAGAAGATTTGACGACGGCGGAGTTTGTCGCGATTAGTGATTGGGCGTTTGCGAATAAGCCGTAGGGTGCAATCTCATGGCACCTAAACAGATATGAGCCAAATCTTGATTGGGGTCACGAAGTGCCATGAGATTGCTCTCTACGGGCTCGAAAAAATCCTCGTACCGTAGCCGCGATGAAACCAAGTGGAATCGCGGAATCGTTGTAGATTGACCCAGGACGCGTACGCTGAACATGCGAAAGTGACGTTCGTAAGTTTTCAACGCCTCTCCCGAACCGCCTGCGCCACCGTTGCCGCATCCACATACTCCAGCTCTGACCCAATCGGAATCCCACGCGCAAGCCGTGACACTTTCACACCCTGCGGTTCTAGCAGCTCAGTGATCACGTGCGCGGTGACCTCTCCTTCGTTGGTGAAGTTGGTGGCCAGTATGACTTCTTTGACGGTGCCGTCGGTGGCGCGGTTGACGAGTTTTTCGAGGTGAATTTGCGCAGGCCCGACGCCGTCGAGCGGCGAGATGCGGCCCATGAGCACGAAATAGAGCCCGCTGAACGCGCCGGATTGTTCGAGTGTGATTTGATCGGCCGGAGTTTCGACCACGCAGAGCAGCGACGGGTCGCGCCGTTTGCTCGAACACAGCGAGCAGATCGGCGTCTCGGACAATGTGTTGCAACGCTCGCAGGAGCGCAGTTTTTCGAGCGCGCTTTCGATGGCACGCGCCAAGTCGGTTGCGGCTTCGCGCTTGTGCTGGACGAGGTCAAACGCAATGCGTTGCGCCGCACGCGGGCCGATGCCGGGGAGGACTTTTAGCGCGTCGATCAGGGTTTTGAAGGAGACGGGGGTGGTCATGCGTGAGCCGGGCAGATGATGGACGCTCGCCCTTGTAGGAGCGGCTTGACG
>JAYVNO010000271.1:0-24984 GCA_043758415.1 Burkholderiales bacterium | reverse complement strand
GGCCCGGAGCGCAGCAACCGGAGCGTACGCGCAGGTCACGTGAGCTCATTTGGCAAAAGCGCGAGCACCGCGCGACGACACAATGCGCCGCACAAATGGATTATTAGAATTGCCCTCAAGGCTTCTTCGCTGCGGTGGTATTGGGAATCGAAGTCGCAGGCGGCTGCAACTCTTTCACCTGAATCAGCGTCTCGCCCTTCTTGACCATGCCGAGTTCGCTGCGGGCGCGCTCTTCGATGGCCTCACCCGCTTTTTCGAGATCGCGTACGTCGGCCTCTAGCACCGCGTTTTTCATTTTGGCGTCTTCGTTTTTAGCCTTTAGATCGGCCAGGTCCTGCTCTAGCGCGTGGGCGCGTGGCACTGAGCCTTTGTCGAACCAAAGCTTGTACTGCAGGCCCAAAAACATGAGCACGAGCACGGCAAAGATCACGCGGCCCGTCATGCTGACGCCCGTTCGCGGTGCGCGTGCGGTGGCATTCACAGGTGCACGTTAACCTAGGGCGAACCGTGAGAACACATCACGTCCGGCGTAGCTTGCGACGTCACCCAAGTCCTCTTCGATGCGAATGAGCTGGTTGTATTTGGCGGTGCGGTCGGAACGTGACAGGGAGCCTGTTTTGATCTGGCCTGCGTTGCTGCCAACCGCCAGATCGGCAATCAACGAGTCCTCCGTTTCGCCGGAGCGATGCGAGATCACGTTGCTGTAGGCGGCGCGCTTGGCCATTTCAATGGCGGCGAAGGTTTCTGACAATGTGCCGATCTGATTGATCTTGATGAGAATCGAGTTGGCCACGCCTTTTCGAATGCCTTCGCGCAGAATTTTGGTGTTGGTGACGAACAGATCATCGCCAACCAGTTGCACTTTTTTGCCAAGCCTGTCGGTCAACAATTTCCAGCCGTCCCAATCGCCTTCGGCCATACCGTCTTCAATGGAAATGATCGGATAGCGCGCGGCCCAATCGGCCCACAGGTCGGTGAGCTCTGCGCTATTCAACGTGCGGCCTTCGCCTGCAAGCACGTACTTGCCGTCCTTGTAGAACTCACTGGCCGCGCAGTCGAGCGCAAGTGCGATTTGCTCGCCCGGTTTGTAGCCCGCGGTCTCGATGGCTTGCATCAGCAGGGTCAACGCTTCTTCGTTCGATTTCAAATCAGGCGCAAAACCGCCCTCGTCGCCCACCTGCGTCGGCCAGCCCTTGTTGCCGATAATTTTTTTGAGCGTGTGAAACACCTCGACGCCCCAACGCAGCGCTTCCTTGAAACTCGGCGCACCGACCGGCACGATCATGAATTCCTGCAGGTCGACGGAGTTGTTGGCGTGCGCGCCGCCATTAATCACGTTCATCAGCGGCACTGGCAAACTCATTGGGCCCGCGCCACCGAAGTAGCGATACAGCGGCAAGCCTGCGTCCTCAGCAGAGGCTTTGGCGACGGCGCAAGAGACGGCGAGCATGGCGTTTGCGCCCAAGCGCGATTTGTTTTCGGTGCCATCGAGTTCGCACAGGATGTGATCGATGCGCGTCTGCTCTTCGCCATCAAGGCCAAGCAGCGCTTCGGCGATTTCGGTGTTCACGTATTCAACGGCTTTCAGGACACCCTTGCCGAGGTAGCGCTTGGGATCGTGGTCACGCAGCTCAATGGCTTCGCGAGAGCCTGTGGACGCGCCGCTGGGAACGGCCGCGCGACCGGTTGCGCCGCTCTCCAAAACAACGTCAGCCTCGACAGTCGGGTTGCCGCGTGAGTCAAGAACTTCGCGTGCGATTACGTCAACAATGGCGCTCATATTATTTCCTGCAAGAACCTGTGTTTTATGCCGTCATTCTCGCGAAGCGGGAATCTAGCGGGTGAACAAATGCGAAGCATCCGATCAGGCGCTGCGCGCGGGTTACGTACTGGATTCCCGCCTGACGGCGAGAATGACGCCAGAGCTAGGGTTGGCCAGCGTCGCAGCCATCAAACCCCATCCACCACAATCATGCTGAACTCCGCAGCATCGGCACGTTCGGCTCTTGCCGCAACGTAAAGCGCTGAGTCATAAAACGCCTTCGCCGCTTCACGCGTGGGGTATTCAATGATGACAACGCGTGGTCGCGACCAGTCGCCTTCGAGGATTTCCGGATTGCCGCCGCGCACAATAAATTTCCCGCCAGCGGCAGCGACCGCCGTTGGCGACAGCGCCATGTAATTTTGGTATTTCTCGGCGTCGGTGACGTTGACTGATGCAATCACATAGGCGGTCATAATTTGTGTGCTCCGATGAGTTGATTTTCAGCAAAAGGGCGCGCCTTGACGATGCGATCAAGTTCAACAAGCTGTTCGAGCAACGCTTTCATGCGCGGCAGCGGCCATGCGTTCGGGCCGTCGGACAACGCCTTGTCCGGGTGTGGATGTGTTTCCATGAACAGTCCCGCGATGCCCACGGCAACCGCCGCCCGCGCCAGCACTGGCACGAACTCGCGCTGACCGCCACTGGTCGTGCCCTGCCCGCCCGGCAATTGCACCGAATGCGTGGCGTCAAATACCACCGGACAATGGGTCTCGCGCATGATGGCGAGCGCGCGCATGTCGCTCACCAGATTGTTGTAACCGAAGCTCACGCCGCGCTCGCAGACCATGATGGTGTCGGCTCCACCGTTGGCCTCTTTTGCCTTGTCGACCACGTTTTTCATGTCGCCAGGTGCGAGGAACTGGCCCTTCTTGATGTTCACCGGTTTGCCACTGGCGGCGACGGCGTGAATGAAGTCCGTTTGGCGGCTCAAAAACGCTGGGGTCTGCAATACATCAACAACGCTTGCAACCTCAGCGATTTCTTCAATCGCATGCACGTCGGTCAACACAGGCACGCCGATCTGGCGTTTAACTTCAGCAAGAATCCGCAGCCCCTTTTGCATGCCAGGCCCGCGAAAACTCTTGCCGCTGGAGCGGTTGGCCTTGTCGTAACTGGACTTGAAGATGAAGGGGATGCCGAGCGCTTGCGTCATTTCCTTAAGCGTACCAGCGGTATCGAGCTGTAGTTGCTCTGATTCAACGACGCAGGGGCCAGCGATCAGAAAGATGGGATGGTCGGGTCCGACGCTGTAGCCGCAAAGATTCACGCCTGCTCCAGTTCCGCAGGTGATCCCACGTTCGAGCATGCCTCGCGCTGCGCCATCGCCGCTGCGACAAACGCCTTGAACAAGGGGTGCCCTCCGCGCGGTGTGGAATTGAACTCCGGGTGATATTGCACGCCCAAATACCAGGGATGGACCGCCTGCGGATATTCCATCACTTCCACCAAATCCTGCACCGCCGAGCGCCCGGAAACGATCAGGCCCTTTGCTTCAAACTGCGCCACGTAATTGCTGTTGACCTCGTAGCGATGACGGTGCCGCTCGTTGATCTCGGTTGCGCCGTAGACCTTCGCGGCGAGCGAGCCCGCTTTCAGTGTGGCCTTCTGCGCGCCCAGGCGCATCGTGCCACCCTTGTCCGAGCTCGGGTCGCGCTTTTGCACGGCACCTGTGGCGTCCTGCCACTCAGTGACGAGGCCGACGACCGGGTGCTTCGACGTCGCATCAAACTCGGTTGAGTGCGCGTCCGCGAGGCCACATACGTCGCGCGCGAATTCGATGATGGCGACCTGCATACCGAGGCAAATGCCGAGATAAGGCACCCTGTTTTCTCGTGCGTATTTCGCGGCGAACACTTTGCCTTCGATGCCGCGCTCGCCGAAACCGGGCCCCACGAGAATCGCGTCCATATTGGCGAACATGGCAGCCCCGTTCGCCTCTATTTTTTCCGATTCCAGATAGTGTATGTTGACCTTGCAATCGTTATGAATGCCACCGGCCTTAAGCGCTTCGTTGATCGATTTGTAGGCGTCGATCAGCTCGACATATTTGCCTACAAAGCCAATATTCACTTCATGTTTTGGGCGCAGGGTGCGCTCGACGATGTGCGTCCACGGCGCGAGATTGGCCGGTCTGGCGACTATGTCCAGAGTGTGACAAACGATCTCGTCCAACATCTGATCGTGCAGCATTTGCGGCACTTTGAAAATCGTGTCCACATCTGGCACCGAGATCACGGCGCGTTCTTCGACATTGGTGAAGAGGGAAATTTTCTTCTTCTCTTCCTCCGGCACCGGTCGATCCGAGCGGCACAACAGCACGTCGGGAAAGATGCCGATTTCGCGCAGTTTTTGCACGCTGTGCTGCGTCGGTTTGGTCTTGAGTTCTCCGGCGCTGGCGATATAGGGCACGAGTGTTAGATGAATGTAGCAGCGGTTCTTGCGCCCCACTTCTACCCCCATTTGCCGAATCGCTTCGACGAACGGCAGCGATTCGATGTCGCCCACGGTGCCGCCGATTTCAACGAGCAAAACATCGAGCCCCTCGCCCGCGCTTTTGATGCCCGCCTTGATCTCGTCGGTGATGTGCGGAATGACCTGCACGGTGCCGCCCAGGTAGTCGCCGCGGCGCTCCCGGTTGATCACATTCTGGTAGACCTTGCCCGAGGTGAAACTGTTCTTCGCGGTCATCTTCGCGGAGACGAAGCGCTCGTAGTGGCCCAAATCAAGATCGGTTTCAGCGCCATCGTTAGTGACATACACCTCGCCGTGCTGATACGGGCTCATGGTGCCCGGATCGACGTTGATGTAGGGGTCGAGTTTTAACAGGGAAACTTTGAGCCCGCGCGACTCGAGTATCGCTGCGAGTGAAGCGGAGGCGATGCCCTTGCCGAGAGAGGACACCACCCCACCTGTGACGAATACGTATTTGGTCATAGCGCACCAACGGGAAAGCGAAATTCTAACGGAGCGGGCGGTCGTCAGTGCCGATTCTCGGTGCCCCGTCAGACTCGCATCCGACAGGCATCCAGCCGGTGCATCGGCTGTCGCCAATCCATCGTCAATGCGATGACCGCCTGTCATGATTCCGGTGCTGTACACAAGCATGTCGCCGATCAAGATAATTTGATAGCGAAAATACGCTTACTTTTCGCAACAACTTTTTGCGACAACGTCTATTCGATAGGGGCTAACATGGCATTTGTTGCAAATGTCGACAAATAGCTATTTTGTATACTTAGTTCCGATGCAATAAGCGTTTCAGTAAAAAGCTATTGCCCATTTTTTCTCGACCTACCTAGTGTGCTCGCGCACAATCCTCTCACCGTCAACCGCTCAGAATGATCCGCGCCGCCAGTCTCACGAAAGCAAGCCCGGATAAACTGGTAGTCCTCATCGCGCAGCGCGCACCGAAAAATAATTTCAGGAGCAGATCATGGAAGACGTCGTCATCGTTTCAGCAGCCCGCACAGCGGTCGGTAAATTTGGTGGGAGCATCGCCAAAGTCTCTGCGCCTGACTTGGGCGCAACGGTCATCCGCGCGCTGCTCGCGCGCAGCGGTGTGTCGCCTGAGCTCATCAACGAAGTCATCCTCGGCCAGGTGTTGACCGCTGGCAGCGGGCAAAATCCGGCGCGCCAGGCGGTCATCAAATCGGGCTTGCCGAATCACGTACCCGCCTACGTTGTCGGCAAAGTTTGCGGCTCCGGCCTCAAGGCCACGCATCTGGCCGCGCAGGCGATCAAGCTCGGTGACGCCGACATCATCATTGCTGGCGGACAAGAGAACATGAGCGCTTCGCCGCACGTGTTGCTGGGCTCCCGCGATGGTCAGCGCATGGGCGACTGGAAGATGACCGACACCATGATCGTCGACGGCCTGTGGGACGTATACAACCAGTATCACATGGGTACCACCGCAGAAAACGTCGCCAAGAAATACGCGATTTCGCGCGAGGCGCAAGACGCATTCGCCGCCGCGTCACAAAACAAGGCTGAGGCCGCGCAAAAGGCAGGCAAATTCAAGGACGAAATCGTGCCCGTTGAAATCGTGTCGAAAAAAGGCACGGTGCTTTTCGACGCCGATGAATTCATCAAACCGGGCGTCACTGCCGAATCACTGGCCGCGCTGCGACCTGCATTTGACAAGGCGGGCAGCGTTACCGCAGGCAATGCGTCAGGTCTGAACGACGGCGCGGCTGGCGTCATGATGATGTCGGCGAAGAAGGCCAAGGAGCTCGGCCTGACGCCACTCGCGCGCATCGCAAGCTACGCCTCGGCAGGTCTCGACCCAGCGATCATGGGCATGGGTCCGGTACCCGCGTCCACCTTGTGTCTGAAAAAAGCGGGCTGGAACGCGTCTGATCTCGACCTGATGGAAATTAATGAAGCCTTTGCCGGACAAGCGTGCGCGGTTAACAAAGAAATGGGCTGGGACACCAGCAAAATCAACGTCAACGGTGGCGCAATCGCCATCGGCCATCCGATTGGCGCATCCGGCGCGCGCATCCTCGTCACCCTGATCCACGAAATGATTCGTCGCGATGCACACAAGGGGCTCGCGTCGTTGTGCATCGGCGGCGGCATGGGTGTTGCGTTGGCGATCGAGCGGTAAAAACGGCTCGGTGCAGCAGCAAAAGCTCGCTTGCGTGGGGCGAGCGAGCCTGGTGGCAAATTTAGTGGTTAGGAAGTTTTGATGCATCTGGTCTGCCCGGCATGCGGGACCGTCAATCGGGTACCGGACGAGCGAATGGGCGACGCGCCAATCTGCGGCACGTGCAAAGCGAAGCTGCTCGC
This sequence comes from Burkholderiales bacterium, assembly GCA_043758415.1. Taxonomy (GTDB): domain Bacteria; phylum Pseudomonadota; class Gammaproteobacteria; order Burkholderiales; family Casimicrobiaceae; genus Casimicrobium. Next base: position 18,368 of record JAYVNO010000271.1, on the reverse strand, counting down.
CCCCGAGCCGTTTGCGTTAAATGATGCGACGTTTGACACATTCATCGCGAACTCCGGACTACCGGTCGTCGTCGACTTTTGGGCTGCCTGGTGTGGCCCATGCAGGATGATGGCACCGCATTTCGCAGAAGCGGCAAAGCAACTTCCGCAGGTACGTTTTGCGAAGGTCGACACCGAAGCCGCTACGGCAACCGCCGCGCGCTTCGCCATCCGCAGCATTCCCACGCTGGTCGCATTCAAGGGTGGGCACGAGATTGCACGACAACCCGGCGCCATGCGAACAGGGGACATCGTTCGCTGGATGCAAAGTCACCGCGACGATTAGGCGAAGCGTTTAAGGACTTCTGCGTGGTCACGCAAAGCGTGAGGTCAGCCATTCCGGCCACCGTTCGCGTGCTGGACGTTGACGGCGCGCTGTTGCACACATTAATGCAGTAGCTTTGCGAGTAACGCCGCGACTCAGGTTTTCCCATCCTGCTCGCGGGTTGTAGAAATCACTACGTCGCGGTACGCGTGCCAGGTGGCATGACCGAGCCACGGGCCAATCACAATCAAACCAAGAAATCCTGGCACCATTGCGAGCGAAACCAGCGTGACAAGGGTTGCGGCCCACAGGCCGAGCGTCATTGGCGAGGCAAGGCACGCACGTACGCTGGTGAGGCCCGCCGTGACGGCGTCCGTGCGCCGGTCGAGCAACATCGGAATCGATAGGACGCTAACCACAAAAACAAGCGTTGCGAAAACGGCGCCCACGAGCACGTAGGCAATCAAGAAATCTACATTCTTGAATTTTGCAAGTGCGTCAAGCAGGTCTTGCGTAGTGGGTAGCCCACCCTGATAAAACAGCGCAAACACTACCAGCGATGCGCGGCCCCAAAGCAGTTCCAGCACCAGCAGTAAAGCCGCAAAAATTCCGATGTTGCCAAGCACGGGACGAAAGGCAAACACGGCCGAAAGAAAATCCGGGCGTTCTCCACGCTCGATCGCCTGCGATAGTCGGTACACCGCTGTGCAGAGAAAAGGCCCCAGCAGCAGGAAGCCGGAAATGAGCGCCATCGAATACGCCGGGGCTTCGCGAAAAATCAGCAACTGCAGCCATCCCATGGCAACAAAACACAGCCCGAACCATGACGACAGCGGCCAGCAGGCGCGGTAGTCGCTCCAGCCGAGGCGCAACCAGACACCGATGCGACGCCACGGCAAGGCGGTGCGAATGGGCACCAGCAAAGAGTCTTCAGCTTCACTGGCCAATGGTGCATCATTTACCATCGCGTGCCTGACCTTCGCGAACCATTTGCAGTGCTAGCGGACCACCATCACCGGCACTTCGCTCGCCGACAATACGGTCTGCACCACTGAGCCCAGCAGCAACGAGCCAATCGTCCCGCGACCTCGCGAGCCCATCACGATCAAATCGACCTTTGCTTTGTTAGCCGCACGAAGAATTTCCTCGGCTGCGTGCCCCACCTTGTAACTTGACGTGTAGCTCATGTCGTGATGATCAAGAAATTTGGCGACCGGTCCGAGCACGCCTTCCGCCTCAGATCGGTGGTACTCAATCACCGTTTCCTTACCCACAAATCTAGCGGCACCTGCTGGCACGGCGGGCTGCACGTTGAGCACAACAAATTTTGGCGCGGCGCCGAGCAAGTCGTCATGCGTGGTGAGATACGCAAGCATCTTTTTTGTGTCTTTACTGCCGTCGACTGCGAGCAATACTTTCATACATTTTCTCCTGAGGGTGTCACACTGGGCTTGATTGTTCAATCGCTGTCCGACTGCGCGCGGTTAAATATCATTTGAATCTAACGCCATTGTCTGATATCACCATGATGTGGATCGACACATGACGATATGAAGGATTCAAAGCAGCCCAGCGCGACGGAAATACCTCGTCCAATTGTAGTGTCGAATCGACCCCTATTTTTTTATGATCTGAAGCTTAAATACTTGCCGCGTAAGTGGGCTATCGCGCTAATCGCTGGATAGCGCACTTGTACACGCAGTGATAATCGCGAAAACGCCGCCAACATTTCTGCGAAGTTGCGCGACTGGATCGCGGCTCGCGGCATGGCCGCTGCGGGTGCCGCGCAGCTTGCACGCTACGACCCGCCATGGACGCTGCCGTTCATGCGCAGGAACGAGATACTGACCGAAGTTATTACCGAGTTAATAAAATAAGACCAGTCCGGCAGGCTCCCTCTCCCTCGGGGAGAGGGTTGGGGTGAGGGTCTTGGCACACGAGTCAGGCACCGCGATGCAATCCCCCTCACCCCCGACCTTCGCCGGGGCAGGCTCTACTCCCCGAGGGAGAGGGAGCGATACCAGTTGCGATAGGACACATTTAGTTAACTCGTTATTACGTAACCAGCCTCGCCGTTACGCGCGCTTCGTCAGCCTTTCGCTCCGGAGGCATCGCAGCGTGCCTCCGCAGGTTCTCGGTAGTCATGCCGTTACCATCCGGCTGCCAGCCGGGCGGGCCGAACAAATATCCCGCGACATCACGCGCGCTTTTAGCCCGACGCAAGTCGTGAAAGATATTGATCCATTGCTGAAACGCGATGCGCAGCGGATTGTGCGACATGATGGGCTGCACCCAGCCGTAGCGCGGCTTGATGTCGTCGCGCTCAGGCACGTAGGTGCCGAACATGCGATCAAAAATCAGCAGCACGCCGCCGTAGTTGGCGTCCAGATATTCAACGTTTGCGCCGTGATGCACGCGGTGCGCCGACGGCGTGTTGATAATGCCTTCGAGAAAACCCAGTTTCGGAATCCATTCCGCGTGGATCCAGAACTGATAAAGCAGATTGATTGCAAAGGCGAGCAGGATGATCTGCGGTGCAAAGCCGAGCCACGCGAGCGGTGAAAAAAATACTAGCGTCAGTGTGAGTTTGCCTAGCCAGCCGAGGCGATAGGCGGCAGACAAATTGAACTGATTCGGCGAATGATGCACGGCGTGGTTCGCCCAGAACCAGCGCACCCGGTGGCTCGCCCGATGAAACCAGTAATACGCAAATTCGAGCGTGAAGAACAGCACGATCCAGCTTAGTGGCTCGCGCATGTCCCACGTAAAGAGTCGATGGTCGTACAGCCATGCGGCACCGGGCAGCGCAAGCAGTGCTGGTACAAAATCAGTGACTCGTCGACCCACTGCAATCGCGAGCGATGCGCCAGCGCCTTTCCAGTCGTAGTCGCGCCGTCCGGTGAGCGACAAAACCGCACCTTCTAGCAGTGCGCTGCCGACCGCGACGGCGGCGATAATCAGATAAATGCGAACGAATGGTGTGGTTTCCATGCCTTCTGATGTGTTCCTTGATGCGGGTGGCGCTGACAACGTTGAGCGATGTCGTTACCCGAAGCATATCGGTAATTTCAACGCTGTCAGCCCGTTAGCGCGAAGGCGAAAAAATTGCGAGCGGAACAACCCGCATCGGTGAACAGCCCAGGTATCGCATACTCTCCAAAAGCGCTGGGCAGTTGTCCGCGCGCCCAAGGCGGAAATCATGTCAAAACGAATCGCAAAACTTGCACCCGTCGTGGCCATTGTCGTCAGCACGCTCATGCTGTTGGCACCCGCTGCCGAGGCACAAAGCCTGAATTTGCTGTGCAACGCCACCATCGACTGGTGCGAACTGATGAAGAACAAGTTTGAGGCGGAGACCGGCATCAAGACGGCCATGACCCGGCGCAGCTCCGGCGAGTCGTACGCGCAGGTTCGCGCCGAATCGGCCAACCCGAAGATTGACGTGTGGTGGGGCGGCACCGGCGACCCGCATTTGCAGGCTGCGGGCGAGGGGCTGACCGAGGCCTACAAATCGCCGTCGTTATCCAAATTGCAACCTTGGGCGAACAAGGTCGCAGAGGCCTCCGGCAATCGCACCGTCGGCATTTATCTCGGCGCGCTCGGCTATTCGTACAACGACAAAATGTTGGCGTCAAAAAAATTGGCGGCACCGAAATGCTGGAGCGATTTGACCGACGCAAAATACAAGGACGAAGTGCAGATGCCCGACCCGAATTCATCAGGCACGGCGTACACCATGCTTGCCACGCTAGTCCAGTTGATGGGCGAAGAAAAAGCGTTTGCATTTATGAAAAGCATGCACAAAAACGTGAACCAATACACCAAGAGCGGTGTTGCGCCATCACAGGCGGTGGGTCGCGGTGAGACGCTGATCGGCATATCGTTCATGCATGATTTGATCGTACCGAAGCTGGCGGGCTTTCCAGTCACGGTGGTGGCACCGTGCGAGGGCACAGGCTTTGAGATCGGCTCAATGAGCATCATTAAAGGCGCGCGCAACATGATTGAGGCCAAGCGCTTTTATGAGTTCGCATTGCGGCCCGATATCCAATCGCTTGCGCCATCGGTCAAGGCGTATCAAATTCCATCGAATTTGGAGGCAAAAGTGTCAGCCGAATCGATCAAACCGAGCGATGTGAAATTGATCGACTACGATCAGGTGAAATACGGTTCGACGGAAGTGCGCAGACATTTGCTCAAGCGCTGGTCAGATGAGATTTCGGGTGCTCCGCGCTGATGGCGTGCGCTGAAGCGGTTGCCGCTCGCTACCAATTCGCGCGAACGCTGGCCTGCTCTGCAGGCAAGCTCGCTCACAACTACTTCAAGCACCGCGAGCAGCTGGTTGTCGAATCCAAAGGCACGCAGGACGAAGTCAGCAACGCCGACCGCGAGACCGAACTATTCCTGCGCGCCCGCATCCTCGAGGCGTTTCCAGATGACGGCATCCTCGGTGAGGAAGGTGGCGACGACAGCAACGGCAAACCGATCATCTGGGTGCTCGATCCGATTGACGGCACCGCGTGTTTCGTCAACGGCATGTTCTCGTGGTGCGTCTCGATTGCTGTCGTCGTCGACGGTGTGCCCAGTATCGGCGTAGTGTTTGACCCAAACGCGAACGAGCTGTTTCACGCGCTTTCCCACAAATTCGGGGGCGGCGCAGCGTGCGTCAACGACAACCCGATTCGCGTCAAGGATGTTACCGATTTTAAGGGCGGCGTGCTCGGCGTCGGCTTCTCGCACCGCTCGCAGCCGAACGAATTCACACCGTTTATGCACGCCCTGCTCTGCTCCGGCGGCATGTTCATCAGGAACGGTTCCGGCGCGCTCATGCTCTGCTACGTCGCGGCAGGACGACTGATCGGTTACTACGAGCCGCACATCAATTCATGGGACTGCCTCGCCGCCATTGTGATCGTCGAAGCCGCGGGCGGGCGCTGCAACGACTTCCTCGCGGGCGACGGCTTGACCAACGGGAACCGGATTCTCGCCGCTGGCGAAACGCTGTACCCAAAACTGGAGGCGATCACCGATAGCAGCATCGGATGCGATACAACTTTTAGCTGAAATCCCCACTACACAGGGGATTTTCGTGATTTTATTCAAAAGTCGACTATTGACGTTTTCGCACGTTAGCCCCAATGAATACTACATGCTAACCAAAAGCTATTACCGTTGTTTCCGCGTAATTGCGCTGGAGCGCCGATTGGCGCCCCCGATCATTCGGGCTGCTGTCGACGTCTGGTTGATTGTGACGACTATTGCACCAGCGCCGACTCAGCGCGCTCAATTTCAACGCCCTCAATGTGCGCGTCGGCTGCCAGCAGTTGCAGGTACTGCCGCATGGCGGTGATGTAGCTTTGCTGTTGCAACGCCTGCGCAACAGCGCCGCGAACGGTAGCAAACGATAGCGCCACGCCGGGTTGCCGCGCGAGCACTTCAACGACATGTAGCCCGAACCGGCTGTGTACCAGTCGCGGCAGTACGCCGACATCGGCCTGACCAAACAGTTCACGCGCGAATTCGGGCGCGCATTCGCCAGCGGTCAACCAGCCGAGTGCTCCGCCATCTGCGCCACTTGGACAATTGCTGAGTTGGCGCGCCAGACTTTCAAATCGATCCGATGCGTTGTCATCGTGGCAGCGTGCATCGAGCAATGCAGTCTCGGCACGACCGCGCAGCAGCGTGACATCCACGCCCGGTGTCACCGCAAAAAGAATATGCCTAACCTGCACCCGCTCACCGTTCTGAAAACGTGTGCGATGCCCTTCGAAGTAACGCATGCATGCTGACTCATCCGGCTGCGGCACGATGAGTTCACGCTCAAGCAGTTGCTCAATGGCGATTGAGGCCGCTTCGCTCTGCACGCCATCGTCGGTGGCGGTGTCTGCCGACGACAACAGGCCGCAGCCAATGGCTTCCTGTCGCAGTATCTCCGCATGCGCACGCTGGCGCAGCGATTCGTCGTCGGGCCGGTCGCCCGCCGCATGCAGCGCAACGCCGTTGACAGTTGCAATCGGCGCCGCCGACACAAGCGGCGCGACGCGCAAACTTTCTGCCGCACTGCGTGCGATACCGCGCACGGGGTGCTTCACTGCATCGGTGCTTTGAGCGGAACTCGCGCAGCCACAGGAGCCGGTTCCCGATCCGCATCCATTGGAGTTCGCCATGTTGTTGTCCTGAGCAAAAGGGTGTGGTTGAGCCCGGCACGACGCTGGGCCTATGAATTTCGACGATTCGATTAGGTGAACTGCACCGGCTCGCCGTGTCGATCAAACGGAAGCATGCCCTGCAACTGACCGCTCTTGATCGACTCAATCATCCGTTGCAGCGGTGCTTGCGCGTCGGCGCTGCTTGGCAGCCCTCCGTTGCGCCCAGACATTGCGGCGGTGAACAGAATCGACCACGGCGGACCGGCGCCAGCGGCCTCTGCCACCAGCGCATCAAAATGAGTCAACTCGCTTAATGACTTGTCGACACACATCAGCGGGGTCAGCTCGCCCCCTTCGTTGCGCTCGAAACGCTCACGCTCGGCGGTACTCGCGTCGGCAGGCAATTCAGCGCCGGTAAATACAAAGAGCAGACGTTGTGCCTCGACTTGACTACGGGCTAGCGACAGATAGTCATCGAAGTTCGAAATATTCATTACAACCCCCCGCCTGCTCAGCCGCGCATCGCAGGGTTGTCGTGCCCTGGCGGCAGGTTCAATCTTCGCGAGCGCACGATTAAATGCGGGCGGAAGATGTACGCAATCGAGGCAAAACCGCTCCAGGCATGCACCAGTCGGCTAAACGGGAACAGCAGAAAGATCGTCATACCGAGAATCAAGTGAATCAGATATGGCCAGTCCAGCGTTACCAACGCGTCCGCATTCGGCCTGAACGTGACGATACGCTGTGCCCAGTCGGCAAGGATCAGCATCGCGCTGCCGTCCTTATGCCCGAATGAATACGGCAGCGTGATCAATCCGATGAGCAGTTGCACCCAAAGTATCAGCAGGATCGCAATATCGGTACGGTGACTGGTCAAGCGAATGCGCGGATCGAATAGTCGCCGATAGAGCAATAGCGTCAGTCCGACGAAACAGACCAGCCCGGCCGCCCCGCCGAAATAGATCGCGATGCGCTGCTTGTACGCCGCTGAGAGAAAGCCCTCGTAGAACCAGTGTGGCGTGAGCAGGCCGACAAAATGGCCAACGAACAGAAACAGAATTCCGAAGTGAAACAGATTACTACCCCAGCGCAGCGTGCCCGTGCGCAGCATCTGCGACGAATCGCTCTTCCATGTGTACTGGTCGCGGTCGAATCGTGCGAGGCTTCCCATAAGGAACACGGCAAGGCACAGGTACGGGTAGACATTGAAGAAGAAGTTGTGCAGGTAGGTCATCACGGTGCTCATACAGTCACTCCTTGATTCCGGCTGTGCTGGGCAGACCCAGCGCTCCCGTTGCGAACGATGTGGATGGGTTGCGGCTCACCCGGCTTGGCCTGCCCTTTCGACGAGCAGCCATCAAACACCGGCGGCTCAGCCCAACTTTCGTCAATCGGTTCTTCCGCAACGGGCTCGACCGGTTGAGCCTTCTCACCGGAAAGTTCTATCAGCGCGCCGAGGACACTTGCGTAGGGGCTGTTGCGTTTCAGAAGCGCGCCAAAAATGGCGTTGAAGATATGCACCATTTCTCCCAGAAACGCCCTTGCTTCAGAGGGTGGTTGCGTAGAAACAAACTCAAGAACTGCCGGCAGAAAGTCTGGAAGCTCGCCTTCGGCAAGGATCAGTCCCGCCTTCTCATAGGTCTGGCCGAGGTCGATCATCGCTGGACCGCGATCACGCGAATCGCCGTGGACATGCTCGAACAGGTGAAGCGAGGTCGCCCGTCCGCGGTCGAACAGCGCAACATAGTCGGCTTCAACCCGCAGTGCATCCCCGCTTTGAAGTGCCATTATGAGGGCATCAAGTTCGCCGCGACGTGACGCCGAAACAACCCGTTCTGCCGCCATCAGTTCGCGCATTTCCTGAAGGCACATTCGCATGTCTGCATCTGGATAGTCGAGCAGCGCCGACAGCACCCGAAGGCTCTGTCCGATGGGCTGGGGAGTGCTCATTGAAAACATCATCACACCCCCAGTTTGATTGGAATGGTCCGCTTCTTTTCACTGCCGAACAGGCTCACATCGGAGGTTCCCTCGGAACAGCCGTTGCCGAAACTAAATCCGCAACCGCCGCGAACGTTAAACGTGTTCTCCGCATACTCTCGATGCGTTGTCGGAATCACAAATCGGTCTTCGTAGTTGGCGATGGCCATCACGTGATACATCTCTTCAACCTCGGCCTGGGTAATGCCCACCTGCTTGAGAACGCTCGAATTGATCCGTCCCTCGACATGCTTCTCGCGCTGGTAAGCCCGCATGGCGAGCATTCGCTCAAGCGCGCGCACGACGGGCTGCGTGTCGCCCGCTGTCAGAAGATTGGCCAGATACTTGACCGGGATGCGCAGTTGGTTCACGTCAGGGATCTGACCGTTGTTGCCAACGTGCCCCGCGTTGGCAGCGGCAGAAATGGGCGAAAGCGGTGGTACGTACCAAACCATGGGAAGGGTGCGGTACTCCGGATGCAACGGCAACGCGACCTTCCATTGCACCGCCATTTTGTATACGGGGCTATTGCGGGCCGCCTCCATCCACTTGTCGGGGATGCCATCGACACGAGCGTGTGCGATGACCGTCGGGTCAAACGGATCAAGAAAGATGTCGAGCTGCGCCTGGTACAGATCGCGATCATGCTCGACGCTCGCGGCTTGCTGGATGCGATCTGCGTCATAAAGCAGGACGCCCAGATATCGGATGCGACCAACACATGTTTCTGAGCACACCGTCGGCTGGCCGGCTTCGATACGCGGGTAGCAGAAGATGCACTTCTCAGCCTTTCCGCTCTTCCAGTTGTAATAGATCTTCTTGTAGGGGCAACCGCTAACGCACATCCGCCAGCCGCGGCACTTGTCCTGATCAATCAACACGATGCCGTCCTCTTCGCGCTTGTAGATCGAGCCCGACGGGCACGATGCGACGCAAGCCGGATTCAGGCAGTGCTCACAGAGCCTCGGCAGATACATCATGAACGTGTTTTCAAACTGCCCGTAGATGTCCTTCTGGATGTCATCGAAGTTCTTGTCCTTGCTGCGCTTGGCGAATTCGCCGCCCAGAATTTCTTCCCAGTTTGGACCCCAGACAATCTTGTCCATTTGCTTGCCCGTAATCAGGCTGCGCGGTCGTGCGGTTGGCGTGGCCTGCATTTCTGGAGCGGACTGCAAATGCGCGTAGTCAAACGTGAAGGGTTCGTAATAGTCGTCAATTGCCGGCAGGTTGGGGTTAGCAAAGATCCGCATCAGCAGCTTCCACTTGCCGCCCTGACGAGGCTCGATCTTGCCGTCGCTCCTGCGAATCCAGCCGCCGTTCCACTTGTCCTGGTTTTCCCACTCCTTGGGGTAGCCAATTCCGGGTTTGGTCTCAACATTGTTGAACCATGCGTACTCCATGCCAGGACGACTCGTCCACACGTTCTTGCAGGTCACAGAACAGGTATGGCAGCCGATGCACTTGTCGAGATTCAACACCATGCCAATTTGTGCGCGAATCTTCATACGACTTCCCCTTCAGCTTGCACAGGCTTGACAAGTTCGTCGGCGACGGGGGTGTCGAGCCAGTCCACTTTTTTCATTTTTCGCACCACAACGAATTCGTCGCGGTTGGTGCCGACTGTTCCGTAGTAGTTAAAGCCGTAACTAAACTGGGCGTAGCCACCAATCATGTGGGTCGGCTTGAGCACGATCCGGGTCACCGAATTGTGTATGCCGCCTCGAGCACCGGTAATTTCAGAGCCCGGCGTATTGACAATTTTTTCCTGGGCGTGATACATCATCACCATACCGGGTTTAACCCGTTGGCTCACCACGGCGCGCGCTGCAATCGCACCGTTAAGGTTGAACAGCTCAATCCAGTCGTTGTCCTCGATTCCGGCTTTTTTGGCATCGTCTTCACTGAGCCAGACGCAGGGACCGCCGCGGCTTAGCGTGAGCATCAGCAGGTTGTCGGTATAGGTCGAATGAATGCCCCACTTTTGATGTGGCGTGATGAAGTTAAGCGCGATCTCCGGATTGCCATTAGGTTTCACGCCCTGAATGCCGGCCGTCGTCTTTAAATCAACCGGCGGCCGATAGCTGGTGAAGCCTTCGCCAAACGCAATCATCCACGGGTGATCCATGTAGAACTGCTGGCGACCGGTCATCGTGCGCCACGGGATCAGCTCGTGCACGTTGGTGTACCCGGCGTTATACGAGACCGTCTCCGACTCAATGCCGCTCCAGGTGGGCGATGAAATGATCTTGCGCGGTTGTGCCTGAATGTCGCGGAAGCGGATCTTCTCGTCTTCGCGATGAACCGCCAGATGGGTGTGATCAAGGCCTGTTTGTTTGCCAAGCGCCCGCCACGCCTTGACAGCGACGTGACCATTGGTCTCGGGGGCCAATTGCAGCACCACTTCGCACGCATCAATATCCGTCTCTATTTTTGGCATGCCGCACGTCACACCCTCAGCAGTGGTCAGGCCGTTTAACTCACCAAGCTGCTTGACCTCCGTCTGTGTATTCCATGCGATACCTTTACCGCCGTTGCCCACCTTGTTCATAAGCGGACCTAGCGCAATAAACCGCTTGTACACATTGGGATAATCGCGCTCGACAACGGCAATGTTGGGCGCGGTCTTTCCCGGAATCAGGTCGATCTCGCCACGCTTCCAGTCCTGCACACCGAATGGCTGTGCCAGCTCAGCTGGGGAGTCATGCATGAGTGGTGTCAGTACCACCTCTTTCTCAACACCTAAATGCCCCACACAGATTTCGCTGAATTTTTTGGCGAATCCCTTGTAGATTTCCCAATCGCTTCGGCTTTGCCACGCGGGATCAACGGCCGTTGACAACGGGTGTATGAACGGGTGCATGTCGCTGGTGTTGAGATCGTTCTTCTCGTACCAGGTTGCAGTCGGCAGCACGATGTCCGAATACAGGCAGGTTGTGCTCATGCGAAAATCCAGCGTAACCAGTAGATCCAGCTTGCCCTCCGGCGCTTTGTCATGCCACACCACCTCGTCTGGTTTGCCGTCGTCTTGACCCAGATCCTTGCCTTGCACACCGTGGCTTGTGCCAAGCAGGTGCTTGAGGAAATACTCATGGCCCTTGCCTGATGAACCCAAAATATTGGAGCGCCACACGAACATATTGCGCGGCCAGTTGGCCGGATTGTCGGGATCGGTGCAGCTCATCTTGAGCGAGCCATCCTTGAGACCTTTGACGACGTGCTCCCTTGGATCAACCCCTGCGGCCTGTGCATCACGCACTACCTGCAACGGATTGGTCTGGAGTTGCGGTGCCGACGGCAACCAGCCCATGCGTTCGGCACGCACGTTGTAGTCGATCATGCTGCCGCCGTACAACGCCTTGTCGGCCAGCGGCGAGAGCACTTCTTCCATACCCAGTTTTTCGTAGCGCCACTGATCGGTGTGCGCGTAGAAGAAGCTGGTGCTGTTCATCTGACGCGGAGGACGAATCCAGTCGAGCGCGAACGCCAACGCGGTCCATCCCGTCTGTGGCCGCAGTTTTTCCTGTCCGACGTAGTGCGCCCAGCCACCACCGCTTTGGCCAATGCAGCCGCACATCATCAGCATGTTGATCACGCCGCGATAGTTCATGTCACTGTGATACCAGTGGTTCATCGCGGCACCGATGATCACCATCGATTTGCCGTGCGTCTTGTCAGCGTTTTCAGCAAACTGGCGCGCGACGGTGATCAACTGCTCGCGCGGCGTACCGGTAATGCGCTCCTGCCACGCTGGCGTGTACGGCGTATCGTCGTCAAAACTGGCCGCCGCAAACTCACCGGGAAGACCCCGCGCCACGCCGTAGTTGGCCACCTGAAGGTCGAATACGGTGGCGACCAGCGCATCTCGCTTAATACCGTCTTTACCAAGCGAGATACGTTGCACCGGCACTGTGCGTACCAGCACATCGGTCTGCTTGTTGCTGGGAAAGTGCTCACTCACGATGCCGCCGAAATACGGGAAGCCCACCTTCGCACGTTGATCGCTCGGATGATCGCCCTCAAGCACCGACAGTTTGAGCTTTACCTCGTTGCCGTGCCGTGCCTCTTTGGCCTGCAAATTCCACTGCCCTTCATCGGCACGACCATCCGGTCCCCAGCGGAATCCGATGGCACCGTTCGGCAACACGACCTTACCGCTGTCATCGAAGGCGACGGTTTTCCAGTCGGGGTTGTTGGCCTGACCCAATTTTCCGTTGAAGTCGGACGCACGCACGTAGCGGTCAGGCACCAGCACCGTTTCGCCCGTTGGCAATATGTGCTCCTTGAGTGTCACCAGCATCGGCAGATCGGTATAGCGACGCGCGTAGTCGTCGAAGTACGCAGAGCGCGGATTGCCGCCATCGGGGAAGTAAAACTCTTTGAAAATCACGTGGCCCATCGCCATCGCAACTGCCGCATCGGTGCCCTGCTTCGGATGCATCCAGATGTCGGCGAGTTTGGCAACTTCTGAGTAATCCGGCGTCACCGCTACCGTCTTGCAACCCTTGTAGCGAACCTCCGTGAAAAAGTGGGCATCCGGAGTGCGCGTCTGCGGCACATTGGAGCCCCAGGCGATGATGTAGCTTGAGTTGTACCAATCGGCTGATTCGGGCACGTCGGTCTGCTCGCCCCAGACCTGCGGGCTGCTCGGGGGCAGATCGCAATACCAGTCGTAGAAACTCATGCAGACGCCGCCGACAAGGCTCAGATATCGGCTACCCGCTGCATAGCTTACCATCGACATAGCGGGAATGGGCGAGAAGCCGATGATGCGATCAGGACCATGTTTCTTGATCGTGTACACATTGGCCGCGGCGATGATTTCGTTCACCTCGTCCCAGTCTGCACGCACCATGCCGCCGAGGCCACGGACCACCTGATAGCTGCGCCGTTTGGCATCATCCTCAACGATGCTCGCCCATGCCGCTACCGGGTCGTGCGCAAGGCGAGCTTCGCGCCATGCCTGAAGCAATCGCCCGCGAACCATCGGGTACTTCACCCGATTGGCGCTGTAGAGATACCACGAATATGAGGCACCGCGTGAACAGCCGCGAGGCTCGTGATTGGGCATGTCCCAGCGGGTACGTGGGTAGTCCGTTTGCTGCGTCTCCCAGGTGACGATGCCACCCTTGACGTAAATCTTCCACGAACAGGAGCCGGTGCAATTTACGCCGTGAGTCGAACGAACGATCTTGTCATGCGCCCAGCGGTTGCGATACGCGTCTTCCCAGGCGCGGTCTTCGCCGGTGGTGACACCGTGGTTATCAGCGAACGACTCGCGCGGTTGCGAAAAATAGGTCAGTCGATCAAGAAAATGACTCATAAAACGGCCCTCAACAGTTGAAGATGTTTGATCGGATTAAGGGTTTTTCACGTACGCGTTGCGGCGCAGGTAGAACCACCAGTTGAGAACGAGGCACAGCGCGTAGAACACGGCAAAGCCATACATCGCTTGCTCCGGCGTACCGGCTTTGATCTGGGCACCGATAACGACCGGCGCGATGAATGCACCATACGCCGCGATGGCTGACGTCCAACCCAACACGGGGCCAGCCTGCTGGCGGTCAAAGATGACGCCAATCGTGCGGAACGTCGAGCCATTGCCGATACCGCTCGCTGCGAACAGAAGGACGAAGAGCAGCATGAAGGTCAGGAAATATTCTTCCGGAGTAGCAGACTTGTACGCGAGCATCATCACATAGCCGACCGCAGCGGACGCAAGAACCAGCACCGCCGAAATAATCTGCGTCACGATGGAGCCGCCCACCTTGTCAGACACCCAGCCTCCGACAGGTCGAATCAGTGCGCCCACGAAAGGCCCAATCCAGGCATAGGTGAGTGCTGACGGTGCGTTCGGATTTTTGAGCGAGTGCTGCATCGCTCCTGCCGCGTCCTGTACATGGCTGATCCCAAAGATCACCGTGATGGCCAGCGGCAGCGCCATGGAAAATCCAATGAACGAACCGAACGTGACGATGTAGAGCAGCGTCATTGACCAAGTGTGTTTGTCGCGAAATATCGCGAACTGCCTGGCAATGTTGTCCTTCATGGTTCCAAACGCGGTGACTCGCATCAACCCAAGCGTTCCGACGATGATCAACAGAATCGCCACCCACATATTCAGTACGCCCAAGCCGGTGGGCTTGGGAAGGTAGAGATAGAGTCCAATGCCTGCTGGCACAAACGAGAGTGTGTAGAGCCAGATGATTTTGAGGAATGCCGGGAGAGTCCCGCCGATATTGGGTGACACCGTCTTCAAGTTGTTCATTCCGAACCAGCAGAGGAGCGAGAGCGGCACGAGGGAGAGAACCCAAGCGAAGCCAGCGTTCTGGATCCACGTCTGCGTGCCCGCCGCAATCTTGCCGAAGATCCAGCCCGAGTCTTTCACCAGCGTCATCGGCTCGCCACCGAATGCGCCGAGCATGGGCATGGTCATCACCAGCGGAATCACGATCTGCATTGTGGTAACGCCAAAGTTGCCGATCCCTGCATTGATGCCCAGCGCTGTTCCCTGTAACCGCTTGGGGAAAAACGTACTGATGTTGGACATTGAGCTGGCGAAGTTTCCGCCGCCGACGCCCGACCACAGCGCCATGAGCTGGAACACCCACAGGGGCCAGTCCTTGTGTTGAAGCGCAATGCCAGTGCCGATGGCAGGCGCGAGCAACATCGCCGTCGTCAGAAAGATCGTGTTGCGACCGCCTGCAAGACGTATCAGAAACGACGCGGGAATGCGCATCGTAGCGCCGGCGAGGCCAGCGATAGCAGTCAATGTGAACAGCTCTGCCTGAGAGAAGGGAAAGCCAAGATTCAGCATCTGCACGGTAATGATGCCCCACATGCCCCAGACCGCGAAGGCGCAAAGGAGTGCAGGCACGGAGAGCATGAGATTGCGGTAGGCGATCTTCTTGCCGGTACTCTCCCAAAACTTTGTATTTTCGGGTTGCCAGTCAACAATTGCAGCGCCACTGCTGCCTGCAGATGGGGCAGCGACGTTGCTCGCTTTGGTACTCATGGTGGTCCTTAAAAAGTAGGTTCGTTCAGCCGTTGAGGCTGAAGCTCTGTGCGTTCTTGCCCATCACCTCGGTGCGGCGCACCTCCGTCCAGTACATCCAGATGAGCGACACCCAAACCACGCCGTACATCAGCATGAAGGCGCTGGAACGAATGCCCGTCAGATCCATCAGCACGCCGAACATGATGGGCAACACAAACCCGCCGAGGCCACCAGCGAGTCCTACGATGCCGCTGATGGTGCCGATGTTGCTGGGGTAGTCGTCGCTGATGTATTTGAAGACGCTGGCCTTGCCAAAGGCAAACGCAATGCCGAGCAGAAACATCAAGCCGGTGAACATGTAAATGTTGAGCCCGATGTGAAATGTCTTCGGGCCGTTGACGGTATTGATCGTGAAGTCCGTCTGCGGATAAGACAGCAGAAACAGGCAAATCCAGCTCACCCACAGCACCCACCAGGTCACGCTGTGGGCACCGTATTTATCCGAATACCATCCGCCTACCGCGCGGAGCACACCGCCTGGCAGCGAGAAGCATGCGGCAAGTAAAGCCGCAGCACGAATGTCAAGACCGAACTCACCGACGTAGTACTGCACCATCCACAGCGACATTGCCACATAGCCACCGAACACGATGCTGTAGTACTGGCAATACTTGAGCACCTTCGGGTCTTTGAGCACCT
Organism: Burkholderiales bacterium; assembly: GCA_043758415.1. Taxonomy (GTDB): domain Bacteria; phylum Pseudomonadota; class Gammaproteobacteria; order Burkholderiales; family Casimicrobiaceae; genus Casimicrobium. Next base: position 2,242 of record JAYVNO010000271.1, on the reverse strand, counting down.
TGAGTTGATCGGTAAATTTGGTGTTCGAGGGCACCAGATGTGCAGGGTCGCTGTAGGTAAAAAACCAGAACAGCGCCACCGTTCCGAGCATGATCGCCGCATACACCTGCGGCACCATGGTCCAGCCAAATGCCACAACCAGCGCTGGTGCGACAAACTTGTTGACCGCTGCGCCCGAGTTGCCCGCGCCGTAAACACCCATCGCGAAGCCCTGCCTGTTCTTCGGAAACCAGCGTGCCACGTAGGGCGTACCAACTGAAAACGAACCGCCCGCAAGTCCGACAAAAAGACCGATGACCAGAAAGTGCCAGTACTCGGTGGCATAGCCCATCATCCAGATCGCAGGCACCGTACACGCCATCAGAATGGTCATCACAATGCGACCACCATACTTGTCGGTCCAGATCCCGAGCGGTACGCGAACCAACGAACCGGTTAGCACGGGCATCGCCGTCAGCAACCCGAACTCGGTGGCGTTGAGGTTCAGCGCTTTTTTGATCGGTATGCCAATCACTCCGAACATCATCCACACCATGAAGCACACGGTGAACGCCAGCGTGCTGCTGATCAGCACCGACAGCGCCTGCCCCTTCCTGTCCATCATTTGCACTCCCAGCATTCGATAGCGGAATTTTGGGGATAAGCACATGCGGCGGGCATCCACCGCATGGTGTGTTTTGACAGCTATTTGGAACTATGTCTTGCCTGGTCTAGTAGTACTGAAGAACTACGGCGACGCTCATCTGCACGGCGCATGACTTGGGTCAACATGATTTTTGTCAGACGGCCCTCGCCATGCGCCCAAATCAATTCAGCGGCTGACCCGTCGCAATGACCGCAGCCTGCACGCGCGAGGCGACGTTGAGTTTACGCAGCACGTGTTGCACGTGAATCTTTACTGTTGTTTCCGCGATACCGAGGTGGCGCGCAATGAGCTTGTTGCTCTCTCCTCGCGCAATTCCCCGCAGAATATCCTGCTCGCGCGCCGATAGTTGTGACAGCGGCGATACCGAGGCAGAAACCGGTACAGCGTCGAGACCGTTGGCGGCTATGCCCGACAGCGCCCCGCGATATGCGGCGACGAGCTTGCTTGTCATGTCGGCTGCGATCACACTCTCGCCGCGCATTACACGCAGGATGGACTCGACCAGCGCGTCGGCATCCATCGTCTTCAGCAAGTAGCCATTGGCGCCACCGCGCAGCGCGGCCGCGAGATCAGACTCGTCCTCGCTCACCGTCAGCACGATGATGCGAACGCCGGGCAAGGCAGCGCGCAGCGCGGGCAGTGCGTCAACGCCATTGACGCCGGGCAGATGGTTGTCAAGCAGAATCAGGTCCGGTTGCAGCGCTTCGGCGCGGCGCTGGGCTTCCCCCGCGTCACCGGCGTCGCCCACCACACTGAACTCGCAGCTGCGCGCAAGGACCGCCATCAAGCCACGGCGGAACAGCGGATGATCATCAACCACCAGAATTCGGATGGCAGCGCAGCGGGCCATCGATTCATCACTGCCGACCGCTGTATTCATGCGTGAACCAAAGCGTCGTGTGACGTTACGCCGATTTCCGCAGCAACGGCGGTCGGCCCCTGCGCGGCGAGCACCAGTACCACCGAAGTACCGTGACCCAAGGACGAGAACACTTCCAATGCTGCCCCTATGCGCTCGGCGCGCTCAGCCATGATGCGCATGCCGACGTGCGTTTCGTCGAACGCTGCTTCGGTTTGCGCAAATCCATTGCCATTGTCGCGAACCTCAAACCGCCACTGCGGCTGTTGCTGCACATCAAGCCATACCCGGCTTGCGCGTGAATGTTTGCGCACGTTAGAGAGCGCCTCCTGCACCACATGCAGTACCTGAAGCTGCAAATCGGGTGCCAGCGATACGCCGTGGCCCTGCATGCAGAACTCGGTACCAACGCCACTCTGATGCTCGAATTTTCGCAGTGTCGCGTGCAGCGCGGGCTCAATGTCCTCAACGTTAGCGCGGGTGCGGAAGTGCAGCAGCAGCTCGCGCACATCGCTGTAACTTTCACGCACGCCTTCGTCGATTTCGCTGACCGCCTGATCGGCGAGCGTTGCATCTCCCCGCGTCCGCGCATCGCGCAGCAACTGCACCTGCATTTTGAGAAACGCCAGAGACTGCGCGATAGAAGTGGCTTCGCAAAACTGAACAGTGGAATAAGTGGAAACTCTGGGCCTCACGCTGGACCGATGACGGTCTGGCAAGCAGGAGTTACAGATGAA
>JAYVNO010000270.1:0-8970 GCA_043758415.1 Burkholderiales bacterium | reverse complement strand
CGCTCAAACACGTGGGCCGATTGCTTGGGCGTCGGCACTGCTTTGTTGATGAGGCCGTTGGTCAACGCAAGGCGATGCAGCCACGCCAGCGTTTCTGGCGATTCTTCGTCGATGCTTGCCAGTGCTTCCAGCGTTACCCGTGCGAGCCGCGTGGTGTTTTCCAGCCGCTCGGTGTAGCGGCCAAACCAGAATAAATTCTCTGCCGCGCGACTGGCGATACCGAGCGTGGCGCGATGCGTGGCAATCGGTGTCAGCGTGGCCGACAACGGTGTCGTGTCCTCGGTCGCGCGACCGGTGATCACCCACAAATCGGCCGAACTGCCGCCGCGATACATCGACACCACGTCTTTGCCAGCAGGCGCAATCCGCGCGAGACCACCAGGCATCACATGCCACTGACCGGGGCCGTTTGATAGCGCGAATACGCGGATCATCGCTGCACTACTCGTGATCGGTAGTGTCGGTGGCGTTTCGCCCAAACCCTGCCAGCTTGGCGTGTGCGACAGCGGCAAAAATGCCTGCGCCGAAAAGTCCTCTGGACGCAGCGCAATTTTGCCGGTCCACTGTTCACGTTCACGCGGCGAAAGTGACTTGCCAATAGCGGGCACAAAACGTCGCCCGCGATCATTGAACGTGGGCTTCAATACGTATTCAGAGAGCTGCGGAATTAGCGTGCGCAACGCGCTCCTTTCACCACACCACCAGCTTGCAATCGACGGAATCGCCAACGGCGCACCAAGCAGCGCCTTACAAATTTTTGGCAAAAAACCAAGGATCGCTGCGGACTCCAGAAAGCCAGTGCCCGGCGCATTCGCCAGCACCACATTGCCCGCGCGGTACGCCTGCATGAGCCCCGGTACGCCAAGCGCGGAATCCGCGCGCAATTCGAGTGGATCAAGAAAATCATCATCCAGCCGTCGCAAAATCACGTCAACGGCCTCCAGACCTTTCAACGTCTTCAGCCACACGCGCTCATCGCGCACCACCAGATCGCCGCCTTCGACCAGCGCAATCCCGAGATAGCGCGCCAGATAAACATGCTCAAAATACGTCTCGTTATACGGCCCCGGCGTTAGCAGCACCACGCGCGCATCACTACCCGCCGGACTGTGCGCCACGAGGCTCGCGATCAGCGTTTTGTAGCTGTCGGCGAGCTTGTTGACCTTCAACGCGCGAAACGCATCCGGGAACAGCCGCGACACGATCATGCGATTCTCCAGCGCGTATCCCAAGCCCGACGGGGCCTGTGTGCGCTGCGACATGACCCACCAGTTGCCATCCGGGCCGCGCGCCAGATCAAACGCAGCGATGTGCAAGAACGCGCGCCCACGCGGCATCGCGCCATGCACAGGTCGCAGATAACCGGGATGACCATGAATCAGCGCGGTCGGCAGCATGCCGTTTTTAACCAGATCCTGCGGCCCGTAAATATCGGCGAGGATGCGATTCAATAACTCCGCCCGCTGCGTGACACCGCGCTCGATCTGCTGCCACTGCGCCTGATCGATAATCATCGGCAGCAAGTCGAGCGACCACGGTCGCGGCTGGCTCACCGCATCGGAATAGAGGTTGTATGTAATGCCGTTGTTTTCGATCTTGCGGGAGAGCGTTTTTTGCAGCTCGGCTAACTCGCTCAACACCGCCGCGGGCGAGCGATTGTTAGCGGGCAGCATCTTGACCGCGTTGTCAAAAAAAGTACGCCATGTGGGTCGTAACATTTCGCCATTGCGGAGGCTGTCGTAATGACCTTCGGGCGCGCGTTTGGCGAGCAGCGCGAGCGCATCGATCACAGCCGCGATGTTTGGTTGAAGGCGGCCACCACCGCTTGCAGCATCGGCATCAAAAAAGGAGGACATACATGCAGTTTAGCGGGGCAAGACGTCATAACACCATTGAAAAAACAAAGTACGGGTCACTGGCGTGCGCTACGTTGTGATCGTGGCAGTCCCGGCGATATATTTTGTTGACTCAGTAATAGGTCGGGCATCGACTGATAGCGAAAGCGCGTCCGAATTAAGCCCGCCGCAAATCCAGCGTAAACGGATGCTCAAGACCCACGTTCACCGCAGCTACCTCCATGCGTCCCGGCGTGTGTCCCATGCGCACAAATCGCGTGAGGCGACGTGACTCGGCTTCGAACGAATTGATCGGGAAGGTGGATGGGTTGGAGCCGCCCGGATGTTGCACGTGGTACTGGCAACCGCCGAGGCTCTTGTGCATCCACGTGTCGACGATGTCGAACGTGACTGGTGCATGAACGCCGATGCTGGGATGCAGCGCGGACGGTGGGTTCCACGCTTTGTAGCGCACGCCTGCAACAAATTCGCCGATGGTGCCGGTGGGTTGCAGTGGCAATGCTTGTCCATTGGCGGTGATCACGTAGCGCGCGTCGTTCAGGCCGGTGACTTTCACTTCAAGTCGTTCCAGCGATGAGTCGACGTAGCGCACGTTGCCGCCGCTCGCTCCTTCTTCGCCCATCACATGCCATGGTTCCAATGCGCCGCGAATGCTGACTTCCATGCCGCGCACTGCGATTTCCCCGAACAGCGGAAAGCGGAATTCGAAGTGTGGCGCAAACCACGCCGGATCGAATTTGTATCCGCCGTTTTCCGGCATCGCGAGGTCTTCGAGCACGTCCTCGAAATCCATTTTGATGAACGTCGGCAGCATGAAACGGTCATGCAGTGCGGTGCCCCAGCGCGTCAGCTTGTTGTGCATCGGTGTCTTCCAGAATCGCGCCACCAGCGCGCGCAGCAGCAGTTGCTGCACGATGCTCATGCGCGCGTGTGGCGGCATCTCGAACGCGCGCAATTCAAGCAGTCCGAGGCGACCGGTTGCGCCATCGGGTGAGTAGAGCTTGTCGATACAAAACTCGCTGCGATGCGTGTTGCCGGTGACGTCAACCAGAATGTTGCGCAGCGTGCGATCCACGATCCACGGCGGCATGCTTTCGCCGTACACGCTACGATTTTTTTCGATCTGCTCGATGGCAATTTCAAGTTCGAACAGTTGATCGTTTCGCGCTTCGTCGATGCGCGGTGCTTGACTGGTCGGACCGATAAACAGGCCACTGAAAAGGTAAGACAGGCTCGGATGGTTGTGCCAATAGGCGACCAGACTCGCGAGCAATTCCGGCTTGCGCAGGAACGGCGAATCAGCAGGTGTTGCGCCGCCCATCACAAAGTGGTTGCCGCCGCCAGTGCCTGTGTGCCGACCATCAAGCGCAAATTTCTCGGCGCAAAGATGCTCTTCAAAGGCAGCTTGATACAAGAACTCGGTGTGCTCGACCAGATCGCTCCAGTTACTTGCCGGATGAATATTCACCTCGATGACGCCGGGGTCAGGGGTGACTTGCAGCATCGTCAAGCGCGGGTCACGCGGTGGCGGATAGCCTTCGAGCACGAGACGCATATCGCAGACGTCAGCCGTCGCTTCAACCGCAGCGAGCAATTCGAGATAGTTCTCCAGTAGCGCAACCGGTGGCATGAAGATGTAGAGATTGCCTTTGCGAACTTCTACGCACAACGCCGTTCGCGTGAGCCACGCAGCAGACTCGAAGCGGGCGGGCATGAGTGTGGCGGCGGCGGGGACGTAGGTTCTAGCGGGGAGCGCGGTTGTGTTCCCCACCCCTCCTGGGCGGGAAGGCGAGGGACTATGCGCTCCGGCCGAATTTGGATCTGACGCCATCTCCCTCACCCCAACCCTCTCCCCCGAGGAGAAGGGGCCGAACCCTGCGGCTTGAGGTTGCATCGTCACCGCAGAGGTGCTCGTCGCCGCAGGCGACATGCCGTAACGCTCCGCAAATGTGCGCGAAGCAGGCAGCTCATTACGCGGATCGAATGGATCGCGGTCAAATACCTGCGGTGCATCCGCTTCTTTTGCCCACGGCAACGAATCGAGCGGCAGGCGATAGCCCATCGCCGAATCGCCGGGGATCAGATACATGCGCTCATCACGGAAGAACCACGGGCCGGTTTTCCAGCGCGGGCCGTTCAGGCCAACGTCGTCGAGGGGGGCCAGCGGCAAAACATAACCGACCACGTGCGTCAGGCCCTGATCGAACACTTTGCGCAAACGGTCCCGCTCCATCTCGTCGCCGAGACGCGAATCGAACGGATCGACGTTGACCGGCAAACGATGCTCGCGCCACAGGTAATACCAACTGTCCTCGTAACCCGGCGTGATCGTTTTGTCGGGCAGACCGAGCTTGTTGGTCAGCGTCTTGACGAAACGTTCCGCTTCAACGCTGGTGTAGGCCGTGGGCTTCCTCTCGTCGGTGAAACGCTCCGTGTTGTGCCATATCGCCTGCCCGTCTTTGCGCCAAAAAACTGACAGCGCCCAGCGCGGCAATTGCTCGCCGGGATACCATTTTCCCTGGCCGAAATGCAGGAAGCCGCCGTCGCCATATTCAGCTCGTAGCTTTTGCACCAGCGCGTTGGCGTAACCGCGTTTGGTCGGGCCAAGCGCTGCGATGTTCCATTCAGCGGCATCGCGATCTTTGTCGGCGACAAAGGTTGGCTCGCCGCCCATCGTCAGACGCACATCACCTGCGGCCAGATCGCGATCTACTTTTTCGCCGAGATCAAGCACTTGTTCCCATTGATTTTCGGTGTAGGGCTTGGTCACACGCGGCGATTCGTAAATCCGTGTGACGCCCATATGATGGTCAAACGTCACCTCACTTTCGTCGACACCGCCTTCGATGGGCGCAGCGCTTGACGGCTGCGGTGTGCAGGCCAGCGGGATGTGACCCTCGCCTGCAAACAAGCCTGAGGTCGCGTCGAGTCCAATCCAGCCCGCGCCCGGTAAGTACACCTCGCACCAGGCGTGCAGATCGGTGAAATCCTCGGTTGGCCCGCTCGGCCCGTCGATGGATTTGACGTCGGCGGTGAGCTGAATCAGATAGCCCGAAACGAAGCGCGCCGCAAGCCCGAGGTGGCGCATCAATTGCACCAGCAACCAGCCAGAATCGCGGCATGAACCGGACTTGAGCGTCAGCGTTTGCTCCGGCGTTTGCACGCCCGGCTCCATGCGGATCAGGTAGCGAATGTCGCTGTAGACGAGCGCGTTTATGTCGACCAAAAAGTCAATCGTGCGCCGCTTGCTCTTATCTACTTTTTTCAGATACTCGTCAACCAGCGGCGTCATCGGCGCAGTGATCAAGTAAGGCGCGAGTTCGGCCTTGGCCTCTGGCGTGTAGGCGAACGGAAATTTTTCGGCGGCGGGCTCAAGAAAAAAGTCAAACGGATTCAGCACCGACATTTCGGCGACCAAATCCACGGTGACTTTGAGCTCGCGCGTTGCCTTGGCAAATACCAGCCGCGCCATGTAATTGGCAAACGGATCCTGCTGCCAATTACAAAAATGATCGACCGGCTCCACCCGCTGGCTGTACGACAGGATGCGCGTGCGGCAATGCGGAGCAGGGCGCAAACGCACAATTTGCGGCCCGAGCGCTACCTGCCGGTCATAGCGGTAATGAGTAATGTGGCTGAGCGCGACGTGAATGGTCATAGTGCCGATGGTTCGTGAGGTTTCAGGAGTTGGGTTCTAGATCGGGAGCAAACGCCATGCCCATGCCGCCATTGTCGCCAGTTTGCCTTGCATTATGTTGGCAGCGGGGCTGGGTTGGTGAGTCCGGATGGCACTTCATCAGGTTACAGCATTTTGATGAAATGACCGTTTCATAAGGGCTAAGCGCAAATATTGCCAATTATCGACTAACGCAGATATCAGTGTTTATGCCCGATGTGTACGCCGTTTTAACGAAAAGCTGTTGCAACGCTTGGCAAGGAGAAGGTCGCTTGCAACCTCCATTGTCAGATCACCCTGCCCTTCGCGCCAACGTTCTGGGCCAACGACTTCGGCATCTGCGTCGACAAATTTGGCGTGAGCTGCATGGCCAACTGCGATTAGCGAAATCCAATGTAGGAGCGGCCCTGGCCGCGATCCCGCGTTGCCAGGTGACAGGGGGCAAGTAACAAGGTGACTTGGGTGTCGTCACGCATGTCACCCGGCCAACATTGATTTACTTTTGCGCCCGAAAGTTACAAAATTCTGCCGTAATCCAGAATTTTCCGACCTGTTCGACCCGCTAATCCAACCGTATGGTGCCGAGAGCTGTGGAGCGACACCGCATACGCTGACCCTGATCGTAGTTCAATCTACCAAAGGAGTTAATCATGCTGCTGTCTCGTCGTACTTTTATGATACATACCGTTCTCGCTGCCCTGATGGCACTGCCCGTGACGCAGGCTGCCGCCCAGGCGATGCCGCTGGAGGGCAAAGTTTTCGTCGCCGACATCGGGTACAAGGGCAAGGATGCCCATGACAAAAACGACATCATCACCTTCAAGGATGGCAAGTTTCATTCGGCGACTTGTGATCAATATGGATACAACAAAGGTGACTACAAAACCGCGACTCAAGGCGACGCCACCACCTTCGAGGTCGAAACCCAGAGCGAAAAATACGGTCGGCTGCAGTGGCGGGGTACTGTGCGCGGCAGTCAGATAGAGGGTAACTTCACGATGTTCCCCAAGCCCGGATTTTTTGACCGCAATCCAGCGCCTGTCGAGCACTGGTTCAAGGGGCAGTCTAAGGTGTGAAGCGTGTCGCGGCAGAGCCGCCCTACAGGAACGGGATTCGCTACACCGCTGAAATCACCAGCGCCGTTGCTGCCGTTACTTTTTTCGCGTACTCAATGTGCAGAAACTCGTTCGGGCCATGCGCATTTGATTTCGGGCCGAGCACGCCGGTGACGAGCATTTGTGCGTGCGGAAATGTGTCGCCGAGCATGGCCATAAACGGAATGGTGCCGCCTTCGCCCATGTAGGCGGCGGGCTTGCCGAAATAGGCCATTGATGCAACGTCAAGCGCGACGGTCAGCCACGGCGCAAATGCGGGCGCGTTCCAGCCGGTCGCGGCGCTATCGGCAGCAAACGTGACTTGTGCGTCGTAAGGTGTGTTGTGTTCAACGAGCTGTTTCACCTCAGCGGCGGCGGCTGCTCCGTCAACCGTAGGTGGAATACGCAGCGACAGTTTCAACGCCGTGTAGGGACGCAATACGTTGCCCGCAGCCGACGTCGGCGGCAGACCATCGGCACCAACAATCGATAGCGACGCACGCCAGGTGCGGTTCAGGATCAGCTCCACCGGATCTTTGCTCGTTGGCAGCGTGAACTCATGCGCGCCACCGCAGCTTTGCCACGGGAAACGCTTCCAGACGACGTCGCCCAGAATGTCGGCTGCCTGCCGCGCCTGCCGAATTCTTTCATCAGGAATCGGCGCGGCAAAGACCGGCGAATGGGTCATGCCGGTGGCCGAATCATCGATACGATCCAGCAGTTGCCGTGCGATACGGAAGGTGGACGGCACGGCCCCACCCGCGTCACCCGAATGCACGCCCTCAGTCAGCATGCGCACGGTCATCGTGCCGTTGACCAGACCGCGCAACGACGTCGTTGCCCACAGTTCGTCATAGCTGCCCGCACCGGAATCGAGCGCGACGACGAGGCCAACATTGCCCATGCGTGGTGACAGCAGATCAAGATACGGCGGCAGGTCGAAGGAGCCGGATTCTTCACAGGTTTCGATCAAACCAAAGCAACGCGGACGCGAAATATTTTCAGCATCCAGCGCCAGCACCGCAGCCAACGTGGCAAACACGGCGTAACCATCATCGGCGCTGCCGCGACCATAGAGTTTTCCGTCTTCAACCAACGGCGTCCACGGGCCAGAATCATCGCGCCAGCCGGTCATTTCCGGCTGCTTGTCGAGATGACCATAAAGCAGAACCGTCTTGCCATTCGCTTTGGTGCCAGTTCCCGGAATGTCGAAGAACAGCACCGGCGTGCGGCCTTCCAACGTGATGATCTCAAGCAGCATGTTCTTGACGGGCTGCGCCGCCACAAACTTCTGCGCCTGCTCAATCGCGAGTTGAATTTGCCCCGCGCGCTTCCAGTCCGCTTCAAACGCAGGCGACTTCGACGGCAGCTTTACATAGTCAATCAACTGCGGAACGATGTCGTCGTCCCAAAGCTTTGTCACACGACGAAGAATCGCGGACGATTGATCAGAATTGAAAGGGAAAGTGTCTGGGCGTGCGGTCATGATGGCTCCAATGAACGAGTTCGATTATTGCGTCAGTTTGGCGTGATAGTCCACGAATGGTAATCCTTCAAAGCGCGAAAATGCTCTCGCGGCTGAGGCTGGCTTCCTTGGCGACTTGTGTCATGCCTTTCGCGCGAGCGATGTCGCCGAGCGCGCGCGCGATGCCAGCGGCGTCATCGGGGGCTTCCGCAAGCCACGCGTCGAGGTATGCGGCCATTTCTTCGGGCGTGCGAAGTTGCGCCGCGACGTCGTAAGGCATAGTTTTGGTTGGTGCCGATTTCTTGACTGCGCGTTTTGCAACAACAGTTGATTTCGGCATGGTCTTACTCCTAAAAATCAGCAATTCCACTTGCATCGCCATCGCCTTCGCCTCAGCTTCATCAAAACCGAGATCGATAAACACATTGCCGCTGCTCTCGGTGATGCGAGTGTCGCCAATGCGTGGATCAGTCTTTTTCATGCGGACTGTTACGCAACTTGCAACACCAAACCGCGTCCGCAGGCTTTGACATGGCGACGCAACGTTGCCACTGACGGCGAATGTCTACCGGTCGCAAGCGCCCGTTCGAGCCGCGCGACAGACGGCGCTTGCGTGCCCATGCGCTCAGCCACTTCCGCCTGCGTCAGACCCGCATCCTGTCGCGCCCTGAGCAGCGCGTCCAGCAACGCGGACTCTTCGCGTTCTAGCCGATCAACCTCAGCGCGCACGCCGGGCCGGGCCATGAGTTTTTTCATCAATTGATCATGACTTTGCATGTTTGACTAAATGAGGTAAGCCCCCGGCTTTGCCGGGGGACTCACGGAGTTTGACCGTGTGGAGCGGTCATAGATGCTTCCAATCCGACCAAGGAAAGGAAA
>JAYVNO010000269.1:0-8975 GCA_043758415.1 Burkholderiales bacterium | reverse complement strand
ATCAGCATCTTCGGCTTCGGGAAACTCTCTCGAATGGCGCGCTCAACCTCCTCGAAAAAATCCACGTCTTCGGTCATGCGCACGCTGCGGATATCCGCACCTGCGATGATCGCGCCGTAGATGTGAATCGGGTAGCTCGGGTTCGGCACCAGTGCTGTATCGCCGCGATCCAGCGTGGCGAGCATCAGGTGCGCCAGGCCCTCTTTCGAGCCGATGGTGACGATGGACTCGGTGTCCGGATCGAGCCAGGCGCCGTAGCGTTGCGCATACCAGTTGCAGATGGCTTTACGCAAACGCGGAATGCCTTTCGACACGCTGTAGCCGTGGGTGTCGCCGCGCAGTGCGGTTTCGACCAGCTTGTCGACGATGTGCTTGGGCGTGGGGCCATCGGGATTGCCCATGCCGAAATCTATGATGTCTTCGCCTTTACGGCGCGCAGCCATCTTCAGATCGGTGGTGATCGCGAAAACATAAGGGGGAAGGCGCTTGATGCGCGAGAACTCGGTCTGCATTGCTTTGATTCCTGGTGCTTGGAATTGAATTTACCCCTCCTCGATCCAACAGAATTCTGCAAGACGAAGGGGGCACCTGAGTATTGATGTTAACGGGGAATGCGATTTGCTGCAACGCAGCAGGCAGGGCGTGAGCTGCAAAATGTGAATATCAGCTTTTATAGAAAATGCTTGTTTGCATTGGGCTTAAATGTGTATATAGCCTAAAGTCGATAATTAACAATTTATAGCTTTATGCCCAACTTAAATGGGCATCTACCAGAAAAGCTGTTGGATCGTGAACAGGTTTTCAAGCTCGTTCATAATGCTTGCTAAGCATTACAGATAATGAACGGAAACACGCCCCATGGCCATGAAGTTTCAACGCGAGGCAAGCAGCGAATTTGCGATTTCCGGCTATACCGCCGACTCGGTCAGCGTGGGCGGTGTGGCGTTCACGCAAAGTCTGCGGGTGTCGCACTGCGCGCCTGCGGCCTCGTGGCCGGTGGCGACATTTACCGAAATCAACGCGGACACCGTCTTGAGCGCCGTGGCGTTGCGCCCGGAAATCGTCATCATCGGCACCGGAAGAACGCTGCGCTTCCCGCCGTCGGCTGCGCTGGCACCATTACGCGATGCACAGGTCGGGTTTGAGGTGATGGACACTGCTGCGGCCTGCCGCACCTACAACGTGTTGCTCGGCGAGGGCAGGCAGGTCGCCGCGTTGCTGCTAATTGAGGCGGTGTAGGAGCGGCGAGCCCCGCAGCGGGCAGGTGCCCGGCAACGGCCCCTTCACGGGTCGCGCTCACCCTGCGAAATCACACGCCGCATGAGTGCTCGGGTTGAACCGTCGTGTGCGGCAGAGGTCACACCGGTTTGCAATTCGCTGTCAATGGTTTTCGCAAGTTGTTTGCCCAATTCCACCCCCCATTGATCAAACGAATTCACGCCCCAGACGACGCCCTGCACAAAGGTTTTTTGCTCGTAAAGTGCGATCAATGCGCCGAGCGATTTCGGTGTTAGTTGGTCAAGCAAAATCGTATTGCTGGGACGATTGCCCGCGAAAAATTTGTGCGGCGTTAATGCATAAATTTCGGTGGCATTCAGGCCCAGCGCACGGAGTTCGGTATGAATCTGAGCCTCAGACTTACCAACCATCAATGCCTCGGACTGTGCGATGCAATTGGCGAGCAGCAGGCGATGATGTTCCGGTAGCTTTCCGTTGCAACGCACTGCGGCGATAAAGTCCACAGGAATGACGTCCGTACCCTGATGCAACAACTGAAAAAATGCGTGTTGCCCGTTGGTGCCCGGTTCTCCCCAAATCACTGGGCAACTGGGTACTTTGAGCCCGTTACCGTCGCGATCCACTGACTTGCCGTTGCTCTCCATTTCGAGCTGCTGCAAGTACGCGGGAAGTCGATGCAAATCCTGTGCGTAGGGCGTAATGCAGTGACTGGTCGCTCCACAAAAATTAACGTTCCACACGCCGACCAGCGCAAGCAGCACTGGCATATTGGATTCGAGCGGCGCAGTCGCGAAATGCTCGTCCATCGCGTGCGCACCAGCGAGTAACTCCTCGAATCCGTCCATACCAATCGCTAACGCAATCGATAGTCCAATCGCCGACCACAACGAATAACGCCCCCCAACCCAATCCCAAAACTCGAACATGTTGGCGGTATCGATGCCGAACCTTTCGACTTCTACCGCGTTGGTCGACACCGCGACGAAATGTTTGGCGACATCAGCCTCGCGTCCGCCGTTTGCCAAAAACCAGTCGCGCGCGCTGGTTGCGTTGGTTAGCGTTTCTTGGGTGGTGAAAGTCTTTGAGGCCACAATAAAAAGTGTGGTTTCCGCAGCGACTTTGGACAATGCGCGTTTGAGCGCTGCGCCGTCTACGTTTGAGACGAAGTGCATGGTCAAACGCGGATGTAGAAACTCGCGCAACGCTTCGCACACCATCTGCGGCCCAAGGTCTGAGCCGCCGATGCCGATGTTCACAATGTCGGTGATCTCAAGGCCCGTGCCTCCGCACCACGCCCCTTCGCGCACTTGTTGCGTGAACACGCGGATGTGAGATAAAACGCGCTGCACCTCGTCGCCGACGTCGATGCCATCCAGTAAATACCGTCGCACACTGCTTGCCGGATTGCGCAACGCCATGTGCAGCACCGCGCGATGCTCGCTCACGTTGATACGCTCACCCGCCAGCATCAGGTCTAGTCGCTGCGTAACGCCTCGCTCACGTGCGAGCGCCAACAAAAGCCGCATCGTGTCGCGGTTGATGAGATTTTTCGAGTAGTCGAGAAAGACGCCCGCTGCCTCAATGGAAAACTTTTGCGCACGATATTCATCGTGTGCAAATTCGTCAGCCATGCGCAAATTTTGCGTCCCTAGACGATGCGAGTCCAACGCATTCCACGCCGGTGATTTCACTTTGCCTCCGCGCGCACCGAACGCGACGCAAGCGTTGCAAAAGCCTCACGCGGCGTCATGCGGCCATCGATCACCGCACACGCAACCGCCGTGATCGGCATCGATACTTCGTAGCGCAACGCCAGCCGATGCACCTCAGGCGCGGCCTTGATGCCCTCCACGACTTGCGCAATTTCCTGCGTCGCCTCAGCAATTGTTTTGCCGCTCGCGAGCAGCAAGCCCATGCGCCGATTGCGCGATTGATTGTCGGTGCAGGTCAGCACCAGATCGCCCAGCCCAGCCAAACCCATCAACGTCTCGCTCTCGGCACCCATTTTTTCACCCAGACGGCGCATTTCGGCCAAGCCGCGCGTGATAAGCAAGCTGCGCGCATTTGAGCCAAAGCCCAAGCCGTCGGACGCGCCCGCAGCAATCGCAATCACGTTCTTCGCCGCGCCACCCAGTTCTACGCCGATCACATCATGCCCCGTGTACGCGCGGAATCCACCGCCGTTTAATCGATGCGCGACGCGCTTGGCGAACGCATCATCCTTCGATGCGATGATCACCGCCGTCGGCAATCCACGACCCAACTCGTTGGCAAACGTCGGCCCCGACAACACCGCGTACGGATGCGACGCATCGAGCACTTCGGCGACCACGTCATGCGACAGCTTGCCGCTGCCGGGCTCAAAACCTTTGCATGCAATCACCACGCCCCGCCCTGCTCGCAGCTTGGGTTTGAGCATTTCGACGGTGGCGCGCAACGCGTGGCTCGGCGTCGCGATCACGATGTCTTGTGCATCGCGCAGCGCGGCGTCGACGTCTCCTGTGGCCACCAGCGTCATTGGAAATTCGCAGTCAACGAGGTAACGCGGATTGTGCCGCGCGCGGTCGGCCTCGGCCATGTCAGCGGCGTTGCGCCCCCACAGCCGCGTTCGCGAGCCGCGACGCGCGAGCTGGATCGCCAGCGCGGTGCCAAACGAGCCCGCGCCAATCACCGCAACCGGGGAGGCGATGGCGTCCCGCGTCTCAACGGCGCTCATAAAAGGGGTGGTTTCGTCAGCATGTGCCAAGTGTAGCTATCGTTTTTATCGGTAGCCGCGCTCGTTTTTGCAACAATGTGTGGGTGCCTCGGTAGCTCAGTGGATAGAGCGACCCCCTCCTAAGGGGTAGGTCGGACGTTCGATTCGTCTTCGGGGCGCCAATTTTCTATTCTCATTTGTCCTTGCATGGCTCATTATTCGCTCAGCTTTACCGACCCTTCGGGACATTTGATCGACGTCGAAATGACGCTGGAGATGCCGGTTTCAGACCAGTGCATCGCGATGCCGTCATGGATTCCTGGCAGCTATTTAATGCGCGAATTTGCGCGCAATGTGGTGACACTTTCTGCCTCGCAATCGGGCGCTGAAATACCCGCGACCAAGATCGATAAATCAACGTGGCAGCTCGCGTGCGTTGCGGGCAGCGCTGTGACCGTGCGCTATCGTGTTTATGCGTGGGATCGCTCGGTGCGTGGCTGCTACTTCGATGCGTCGCGCGGGTTTGTGAACCCGGCCGCCGCATTGATGCAGAACCTCGCGGCACCGAATGCGCCCTGCACGTTGGAGCTGCACGCCCTCGCAAAAGACTGGCGCTGCGCCACCGCGATGACGCCGGATCAGGTGGACGCACGCGGCTTCGGCCACTATCGCGCGGCAAGCTATGACGAGCTGATCGATCACCCAATTGAGTGCGGTGCTTTTGATGAATTCACTTTTGACGCTGGTGGTGTGCCACATCGCTTTGTGATTTCGGGTCGCCATCGCGGTGACCTTGCGCGATTGCGTGCGGACACCCAAAAAATCTGTCAGGGCCATTGCGATCTTTTTTCCAGCGTATTGCCCAGTCGCGCGCCGTTTGCTCACTACGTGTTTCAACTGCATCTAGTGGACGACGGCTACGGTGGGCTGGAGCATCGTGCCAGCACGGCGCTGATCTCGCCGCGCAGCGATTTGCCGAGCGTCGGGGACGCCAGTATTTCGGAGGGTTACCGCGATTTGTTGGGGCTCATCAGTCACGAATATTTTCATTCGTGGAATGTCAAGCGCATCAAGCCGGCAGCGTTTACGCCGTACGATACGACGAGCGAAAACTACACGCGTTTGCTCTGGTTGTTCGAGGGCTTCACCAGCTATTACGACGACCTGATGGTCAAGCGCATCGGGCTTGTGACGGAGGCGGATTACCTGAAGGTGTTGGGGCGTCGCTTGACGCAATTGCTTCGGGCACCGGGCGCGCAAATCCAGTCGGCTGCCGACGCAAGCTTTGATGCGTGGATCAAGTATTACCGCGCTGACGAGAACGCGCCGAACTCGCAGTTCAGCTACTACTTGCGCGGCAGTTTTGTTGCGTTGGCACTTGATTTGATGATGCGCGAGCGAGCAACGAGTGATCCAACAGCGCCAACGCTCGATGACGTGATGCGCGGTCTGTGGCTTGAATTTGGCGAGACCGGCATGGGTGTACCTGAAGATGCCTGCGCGCTATTTTCTCGACTCACGCAGCTTGATTTGAAAGAGTTTTTTGCACGCTTTATCAACGGCACCGAAGACCCTGATTGGGATGCGCTGTTTGCCCCGTTCGGCATCAACTATCGGCTGCGCGCGACCGCATCAGCCACTGATCGCGGCGGACGCGACGAACCCAACATTCACACTAATTTACGCACGCTGGGCATGCTGGTCGCCGAGGGCGGGCAAGTGTCGCCGGTCATCAAACACGTCGTTAACGGTTCGGCGGCATGGCAAGCGGGCATAAGTGCGGGTGACACGCTGGTCGCTGTCGACGGCTTGCGCGCGAACGGCACAACGCTTGGAAAACACCTGGCTCGCTTCAACGCGGGCGACATGTTGACAGTGAGCTACTTCCGCCATGACGTGCTGCACGCTACGACCGTCAAAGTACCAACGCCGAAGTTGGATACCGCATGGTTGAGCGTTGCCGTCGAACCCGTGGATGCTGAGTCTGCCCTGCTCCGAAAATGGTGGTTGACGAGTCAGTCAAGGTAAGCTGTGTGATCAGCTTTTTGCTGAAACGCTTATTTCATTGGGGCTAAGCGCCTAAAGCGGCTGTTATCGACTTCTAGCGTTATGTGCAGCCGCCCCCAAATAAAACGGGGCGTTCAGAAGAAAGCTGTTACGAGAACTTACTGTCGATTAGCGAGCGCTGCGCCCGCCGATTCAACGCTTTTCGCTGTCGTCGCGCCGCTAGGTTTGACCTTGATCGCGCTCAGCCGATCCGCCACCGCTTTGCTTGACCAGTCGACCTCGCCGACCACGCGGTAGCGCAGTATGCCGTTGCCGTCGACGATGAACGTTGTCGGCAGCACCGCGACTTTCCACGTGCTAGAGGCCTCTTGCCACGCGTCTCGCAGGAGTGGAAATTTCACGTTGTACCTCGCCTGAAAGTCGCGGATTTTCTGCGGCGATTCGTGGAAATTGACGCCAATCAGCGCTACGTTTTTTGCACCTAACCGGGTCGTCAACGCCTGCAGCGAAGGCATTTCGGCGATACACGGGCCACACCAGGTCGCCCAGAAATTGACGATGACCATGCGCCCCTTCATCGCCGACAGGTCCATTTCAATGTCGTCGACGGTTTTGAGCTTGAGCGCAGGAGCGGGTTCGTCTTCGGGATACCAGCGACCGTTTTGCGCGCTAGCAGGCGCGCAAAACATCGCTACTAAAACATAAAACAAAGCGATGTTGACACGGGTCATCTTGGACACTTCTATCGACTGCAAAACGTGACCAATCGGACCGTCGCTCCCGCCGCTGCGGGGAACGCCAGCATTCGCCGTTACAGCCTATGCCCTAATCTCCCGCGTCGTGATCGTGTATTTGAAGCTATCAGGATCGTACGGGTCAAGACGGCCGTCGGTGGTCTCAGCCTGCGGGTACATGAGGAAGGCCACCTTGGGGCCTTTCGCGCCCGGCAAAGCGACATCGTGCGCGGTGTTGTACGCCAGCCAGTTACCCTCCCAAGACCCGAACAGCGCTTTGTGAACCGGGGCGACTACGGGGTGATCGGTGGTCTTGATCCATTCAGCCGTTTCCACGCGTTGCACCTTGGTCACGTCAGCCGGGTCCATCGGCACCCAGCCGTAGCCCGTCAGGAACACTTCAGCGCGGCAGTGCTGCGCCTTGGTGATGGTCGCACTGCCTGCACCAAGTTCCTTGTAGCCGAACATTGAAGGTGCGATACGCACGCCGTAAACGTCGCGTGCCGGGTAGCCCAACGAGCGGCACAGCGCCACAAAGATGGCGTTGATGTCAGCACATTTGCCACCGAAGTTCGGCGTTTCCAGCGCCGTCTTCACGTCGCCCACACCGCAGCCAGGCGTGGCGACGTTACGGTACGTATTGGCAATGGTCCAGTCATAGAGTGCCCGAACCTTGTCAATATCGGTCGTCTTCCCCTTCGTCACTTCGCGAGCGGTTTTCAGCACCACGCCATCGGTCGGCATCATGGCGGTGGCGTCGGTCCACTTTTTTACCTCCGCGTCCGAGAGCTTGGCATCGCCGCGCTTGGTTAAGTCCACAGCACGCGACTGGGTTTGCAATTGCGTGATCATCTCAATGACCGGCTTGGCGTCCTTGTCGTCAACGTTGACCACCAACATCGCGGCACCGTAGTGCGGATCAACCATGCGCTCGGCGTCCCCGGAGGACACCGTCCATTTGGTGACGAGATTTCGCTGATAGCCGTCCTCCACCACCGGAATCGGAATCCAAAGCTTGGTGCCAGCCGTCGGCCTGAGCAGCTCGACACGGTGCGTGACTTCAAACGACCGCCAGTCTCCCGGCTGCGGCGTGAACACGCGGGCCGACGCCTGACCGAAACTGGGCAACGCCGAAACAAACGGCAGAGCGGACAGGGCGGAGGTAACTTTAACAAATGAGCGGCGATCCATAACGGCATCCTTACAAGCTTGGCCTGCAATTGTATTTCGATTGTTCGTGTTAGTAGCAATTTTGCAAACAACCTTACCGGTGCTGCGGTTGCGAGGCATGGCTGTTCAACTCACGCTCTACGTAAATGAGGGTCATCGGGTTTTTCTCAAGCCCTATAGCTACAAGTCCAGCGCGTAGCGAGCGCGCATCTCGGCCTGCGTTTCGGGCACCGCAGGCATGCCGGTCTGATCGCTAAGCATTTCGCCCATGGTCGGCAACGCGTTGCGCTCAAGCTGGCTCGGAGCGCTCCACAAGTTTGACCGCATAAATGCTTTCGCGCAGTGCAGATAGGCGTCGGTCACGGTGATTTCGATAACCAGTTTGGGCGTGCGCTTTGCGTCGGCGAACGTGGCGAGCATTGCCGCATCGTCGTTCAAGCGCGCGCGTCCGTTGACCCGCAACGTTTCATCCACGCCGGGAATCATGAACAGCAGACCAACGCTGCCAGTGGCGATGAGGTTGGTCAAAGTGTCCAGCCGATTGTTCCCCGGCGAATCCGGGATCAACAACGTGTGCGCACCGGCGACCCGCACAAATCCCGGCGCACCACCACGCGGGGAGGCGTCCAGTGCGCCTTGGCCATCACCACTGGCAATCACCACAAACGGAGACAATCCGATAAAGCGAGCGCAATGCCTATCGATATGATCAATCTGCTTTTGTACAGCCCGCCCTTTGGCCTCGCTATAAACGCGCCGTAGCGCTTCGACGGATTCGATCATGGCAAACTCAGTTTCGAAATATTATGTAGAGCCACCCTCGAGCGAGGCGCGGCGAGCCAATCATTCCGCCCACAAAAAAGCCACCGCGAAGGTGGCTGGTATGGTGGCGGAGAGGCGGGGATTCGAACCCCGGATACCTTGCGGTACGCCTGATTTCGAGTCAGGTACATTCAACCACTCTGCCACCTCTCCGACCCCTAAATTCTAGCGCAGAGGTGGCGACAGCGCGCTCGCGGCGCGGTAGCCTTTAGGGCACCTCTAATAATTCATTTGTGCGGCGCATTGTGTCGTCGCTCGGTGCTCGCAATCCTCACGTGACCTGCGCGTACGCTGCGGTTGCTGCGCTC
>JAYVNO010000268.1:0-9016 GCA_043758415.1 Burkholderiales bacterium | reverse complement strand
GGAGCGCAGCAACCGGAGCGTACGCTCTGGTACGTGAGGATTGCGAGCACCGCGCGACGACACAATGCGCCCCACAAATGAATTATTAGAGGTGCCCTCATGCCACGCGTTGTTCTAGTACCTCTCCCGCGCGCGGGAGAGGTACTAGATAAGGGCGCGCTACTTCGACGGCACCGCCGCAGGCACCGCAGCCTTCGCCGTCGTGCCCACCGCTTCCACCGTAGAACGCACAACCGGCAGGCCTTTCAGCTTGTTGATCGCCTGCGAGTACAAGTAATCCTTGTCATTGCCCCAATCGAAGCCCTTGAGCTTTTTGTTGTCGTCGCGGGCTTTGATCAGTTTGGCTTCTTGCGCGTCTTCAGACGTGTCCTCGTCGGCGCTCGCTTCTTTCTTTTCGTCCTTGCCGACCAGATGACGGCTCAAATCTTTTTCACGTTGCAGCTTGGGCGACATCACGCCGTCCGAGGTCAATTGATCGATCAGCAAATCAGGCTCGATACCGGTTCCCTGAATCGAGCGACCGTTCGGCGTGAAGTAGCGTGACGTGGTCAGCTTGACGCCGGTCGTCGACGACAGCGGAATGATGTTCTGTACTGAGCCCTTGCCGAAAGTGGTGGTGCCCATCACGGTGGCGCGTTTGTGATCCTGCAATGCCCCGGCAACAATTTCCGAAGCCGACGCTGCGCCGCCGTTGATCAACACCACAACAGGCACCGTTTTCAGAATTTCAGGTGCGTTGGCCAGCGAGTCACCGCCGCGACGCGAGTAGAACTCTTTCGACGCGAAATACTTGGTGCGGCTGCCTTCCATGCGGCCTTCGGTATAAACCACGAGCGCATCTTTTGGCAGGAACATGGCCGACAAACCGACTGCTGCATCCAGCAACCCGCCTGGGTTATTGCGCAAATCGAGCACTACGCCTTTCAGCGGCGATTGTGTGTTTTGCTCCGCCAACACTTTGGCAACATCCGACACCGTGGTTTCGTTGAACATGCGCACGCGCACGAACGAAATGCCCGGTTCAATCAGCTTGGCTTTGACGCCCTGAATCTTGATTTGCTCACGCGTCAACGTGTGCGTCTGCGTGCTGCGATCATCCTTGCGGAACACTTCCAGCTTGACCTTGGTGCCTGGCAAACCGCGCATCAGCTCAACGGCCTTAGTCGTCGTCAGACCGCGTGTCGATTCGCCGTCGACTTTGGTGATCAGATCACCCGAGCGAAAACCTGCTTTAGCGGCGGGCGTCTCGTCAATCGGCGTAACTACCTTGATGAAACCATCCTCAGTGCCAATCTCGATGCCAATGCCGCCGAATTTTCCGGTCGTCGTGGTGCGCAAATCGGTGAACGCTGAATCATCCAGAAAGTTGGAGTGCGGATCAAGGCTCGACACCATGCCGCTGATGGCCTGCTCAATCAGTTTTTTGTCGCTGACCGGTTCGACGTAATCGTTTTTGATGCGCGCGAATACTTCCGAAAACACGCGCAGTTCATCCACCGGGATGGCTGATTTTGATTCTTTTTGCGCGTCAACCGTGATGGCGAGCGAAAGAGCAACGCCCAACGTTGCGCCAGCGCCAATCCAAGTGAATTTTTGCCATGTTCCGCTCATCGATAGCCTCTTTATCTACAGCACTATTACGTCAATAGCATGCATGTTGGGTGCCTAAGCATCATATTAGACGATTGGCGCTTGCTTTAGTGTCCTGCCGCCATCGGCAACGACACGGGAATAAAAAAGGGCGACCTATCGGGGGATAAGGTCGCCCTGAACGTCACCACAGGCGGGCCGGGGGAAGTCCGCCTTGGGAGGACAACAACAACCCGAAAGGGGATACCTTCCGCGCGTTGTCTTGCCACAACATTAAGAACAGCTGCTTTCACAAAAGTTCACTCCGTTGTTGCACTTCCTGTACATATTACGAAGAAATTACGGCATCGGTTTCAGCGCGGGTGGGAATGCCAACACGACCGCCAAATCTTGAACATTTGATCGCCGCCGCCGTCGTGGCAAATTGCAGCGCGTCCGGCAATGACTGATGCTCTGCGAGCGCCAGCGCAAACGCTCCGTGCCAGGTGTCGCCCGCAGCCAGCGTGTCGATGCAAACGGTCGCTCGCGCGGGCAGATGTCGTACGGTCGCGCCGTCAAACCACATCAAACCGCGCTCACCCAGAGTTACTCCGCACAGCACGTTGTTGCCGCCGAACGCAAGCGGCAGCGCGATGCGTGGCGGTCCCCAGCCAAGACTTACCAACATCGGCTCGCTGAACACCGAATGCGTGGCGCGTTGCGAGATAGAAAGCACCTCTTGTGCGTCACCTGCGTCGGCGTCAAACACGCTCGGGATGTTCGCGGCAAACGCCGCGTCAAACAGCGCAATGGCGCCCGGCTTCCAGCGCGAATCGGCATGCACAGCATCAACGCGCTTCACTTCCGCGAGTGGAAGCCACGACGTATCCGCAGGATAACCCTGCGACGGCGCGGAGCACACCAGTCGCTCGCCACGCGCATCCACCAGAATCGCCACTGTCTTTGATCGCGCACCTGGCAGACGGCAAACGTGATCAACGTTGACGTGTTCACGAGTAAGCAGGCGCACGATTTGATCGCCGACGTCATCATCGCCGACACGTCCCCAATATTGGGCCTCGCCGCCTAAACGTTGCACCGCAACCGCAGCGTTGGCCGCCATGCCGCCGCCAGTAACGATGAATTCGGTCGCGCGAAATTTTGCCGGTGCGGGCGGAATGTGATCCACCCGAAAAATTTGATCAAGTGTGGCAACACCGAGGCAGATGACCCGTGCTTTTCGCGGTGTGCTCTCAGAATTCACGAGCGACCGGTACTACCGAAACCACCCGTGCCGCGATCACTTGCGGTGAAGTCAGACACCTCCTGAAACGCCACCTGCTGCACCGGTACGATGACCAGCTGGGCAATTCGCTCCTGCGGCGCAATGGTGAAAGCGACGCTGCCACGATTCCAGCAACTCACCATCAATTCGCCTTGATAGTCGCTGTCAATCAAGCCCACCAGATTGCCGAGCACGATGCCGTGTTTGTGGCCCAAGCCCGAACGCGGCAGGATCAGCGCAGCGAAACCGGGGTCGCTGATGTGGATGGCGAGACCCGTTGGGATGAGCGTCGTTGCGCCGGGTACGAGCTCGATGGCGTCATCGATACAGGCGCGCAAATCGAGCCCTGCGGCGCCCGGCGTAGCGTAGGCTGGCAGGTGCGACCGAGCCGCTTCGCGCAGCACTTTGAATTGGATGTTCATGGGTTCTGGGTGGATGATCGGTTGCGCCAGCGGACGCTGGTTGTCAGGATCGCGCAAGCACCGCCGTACCTCGCCACCGCTACGCCTTGAACATCCCAGGCTCAAGACTATGTCGTTGTAACAATTTGTAAAACTCGGTGCGGTTGCGACCGGCCATTTGCGCGGCCTGCGCGGCATTGCCAGCCGTGAGCTTCAAGATGCGCACCAGGTAGTCGCGCTCGAACGTTTTGCGCGCCGACTCAAACGACACCAGCGGTGCCGAACTGTCGTCGAGACTGTGCCGAATGAGCGACAGCGGAATGACATGTGTTGTCGACAACGCGACCGCCTGTTCGAGCAGGTTTTCCAGTTGCCGCACGTTGCCCGGCCATGGCGCGCTGACAACCGCCGCGAGCGCGTCGGGCGCCAGCGTCGGCACCGGCTTGCGGTAACGGGTGGCAATCTTCCTCAAAAAATGTGTTGCCAACAGCGGAATATCTTCGCGCCGTTCAGCCAGCGACGGCAATTTCAGTGCGACCACGTTCAGGCGATAAAACAAGTCTTCTCGAAACGTGCGATCCGCGCGCATCTGATCGAGATTGCGATGCGTAGCCGAGATGATGCGCACGTCCACATTCACCGTTTGCGTCGAGCCCACGGGCCGCACCGCGCTGTCCTGCAACACACGCAACAGCTTCGCCTGAAGCGAGAGTGGCATGTCGCCGATTTCATCGAGAAACAGGCTGCCGCCATCGGCCGCCTGAAACAATCCCTGCTGCGCGGTCGCAGCGCCCGTAAACGCACCCTTGGCATAACCGAACAGCTCACTCTCCAGCAATTGCTCCGGGATCGCCGCACAGTTAATCGCCATGAACGGCTTGGCGGATCGATTGCTCGCGGCGTGAATCGCGCGCGCCAGCAACTCTTTTCCGGTGCCCGATTCACCCAACACTAGTACTGACGCCATCGAATCCGCCACCAGTCGCGCGCGCCGCAACAAGTCGTCCATCTTGGCGCTGCGGGTCACGATTTCTGCGCGCCACGCGGTCTCGGTCGCGGTGCCGCCGACGGTATTGCCGCTCGTGCCGCCCTCGCGCGCTTCGCCAGAAACGGTCACTGCCTGCGCTACTTTTTTCAGTAAATCTTGTGGATCAAACGGTTTGGTCAAAAAACCGAACACGCCACGCTGCGTGGCCGCCACAGCATCGGGAATCGTCCCGTGTGCGGTGAGAATAATCACTGGCAATGTCGGATGTTGCGCATTGATTTGCTCAAATAATTGCAGGCCGTCAATGCCCGGCATCCGCAAATCTGTAACCACCACCGCAGGTCGCGACACCGCTATTTGCGCCAGCGCAATCTCGCCGCTCTCAGCATTTTTCACGCGATAACCCGCCGCCGACAAACGCAAGCTGATTAGCTTGAGCAAATCGGGATCATCATCAACCAGCAGAATTTCAGCAGCCATAATTCTTAATTCCTGCGCCGTTCACGGTCGAGCAAATTTTTCTCGATGGCCTTGAGCGCGTCGAGTTTTTGCTGCAACGCATCCGCCTTTTTTTGTTCTTCTTTGAGCTGCCTCGTGCGCTCAGTCAGTTGCGCGAGCAGCACGTCCGCAACCGGGCGCAGCGGGTGTGTCGCAGCGAAACCGCCCGTTTTCGCAATCAGCGGTTCCAGCAGTCCTTGCAAGCGTGCATCGTCTCCCGCAGCCGGTCCGAGTAATCCAGAAATCCACGCATAACGCATTCGATTGATGCTGCTTTTGTCTCTGTTAAACGCCGTTTGCGAGGCCAAAAAATCCTTGCGCAAATCGTCGGGCGACGCATTCGCCGAACGCGCCATTTCGATCAATAGCGCGAGGCTTTGCTCTTGATCTTCGGGCAATTTGACCGGCTCCGGAGCGGGCACTACGACAGCGGGTTTTTCCACCTCTACATACACTGGCACATAGACCGTTTGCGTGATGGCTGGGGCTGCAGGAGCCTTGGCTTCCACCGGGACTTCTGGCGCACTGACGCAACCAGCCAAAAGTAGCACCGGCAACAACGCCCCGATCCATGCTCCCGAAAAGTGAGCGTTTCTACGCTGCAATTGAATCTCCCTGCATCACTGTCTGTGGCCCTTCAGCGCGCGTTAAATCAAGCGGCATCCGAATCCGGAAACGCCCGCCGGGCTTGCCCGGTTCAACAACAAAAACGTGGCCTTGGTGCGCCAGAACGTACTCACGCACAATCGCTAGGCCGAGGCCCGATCCCTTGATCTTGCCATTGGTGCTGGCGTCGCCGCGATAAAACGATTCGAACACGCGTTCCTGTTCTTCGAGCGCGACCCCGGGGCCGTCGTCTTCAATATCAATCTGTGCCATTGCGCCATCAAGCGTGCTGATGATGCGAACTTTTCCACCGCGAGGCGTGTACTTGATGGCGTTTGACAGCAGATTATCCAACACCACCCGCAATTGCTCCTTGTCGCCGAGCAGCATCGGCGCCTCGCCCTGAATGTCGACCGTGATTACGCGCGACAGCATTTCCAGCCGATGCTCACGCACCACGCGCTCAATCACCTGCTGCAGTTCGACGGCTTCCACCTTGATTTGCGTCGCGCTTTTGTGCTGTTGATACGACAACAAATCTTCAATCAAGCGCTGCAACGACAAGGTGTTGTCACGAATGATGCGCACGATGTCGGTTTGCTGCGTCGACATTTCTCCGACAATGCGGTCGTTGAGAAGTTCGGAGCCCTCGCGCACTGCCGTCAGCGGGGTCTTCAACTCATGCGACACGTGGCGCAGAAAACGCGATTGATGTGTTTCCAGCTCAAGCAACCGCCGACGCAACCAGTCCAGCCGCTCGCCGAGCGAACGCAAATCGCGCGGCCCTTTAATCACGATGCCTTCGTTAAATTCGCCACGACCCAACTTGCGAATGCTGCGATCAATGTTGCGCAAAGGCCGTGAAATCAAAATGGAAAAACCAACCGCCAGTAACAGTGCGGTGACCGCCGCCACTCCCAAAAACCACGGCCAGTTCTCGCGCGTCTTTGCCGCCATTTCACGCAGCGTGATCACCTCGCGTTCAGTCACACGACCAAGCAGGGCTGCCGCCTGAAGCGCGTTGTCGGCCAGATCAGCGGCCGCTTCGGCAAGCTTTGGTCGTTCGCCCAACTCGGGTAAACCACTCCTGAGCGCGGACGCGAGCACCGTACGCTGAACGCCTAATTTTTTCAACACGTCGCGTTCATCGTCGGTCAGCGGCAAGCTTTGGCTGCGGATGAGCGATGTATCAAGTTGCGCGTCCAGCTTGCGATAGCCATCAATGAGTGCGGCATCTTCCAGCACAATCGCTTGCCGCACCACCCGCTCAATTTTGCTGGTCAGGTCGCGCAACTCGCGCGAAGACGCGCTGGCGGCCTCCGCCTCGCGCACCGAGAGCTGCGACCGCTTGGCAAGACTGTCCAGCCCAAAAGCCAACTCCGCCAAAGCCACCACCAAAGGCACAGCAGACAGCACGAAGCAGGCAAGGATGACGTTGGTGAGGGAGCGCGGGTAATACACAACTCATTTTAGGGCGTGCTGTCCGCGTCGCGCGAGTCGGCGTTTGCAACCGCGCTTGCAGTCGCGCGGTGCCGACACCCGGCTATTTCGCCTTGGACAGCAGCTTTAAGGCCTGCCGGATCGAATCGTTGAGCGGTTGATCCGCCGGTAAATCGCGGCAGGCGCTGGCCGCCTCCTTTTCGCTATATCCGAGCGCGAGCAGGGCGTTCACGACGTCGTCCGCTGGGTTGGCGATGGTGTTGGCGGCTCCGGGTACGCCAGTTGCGGCTACGGCTTTGCCTTTGAGTTCCAGCAGCAGCCGTTCAGCCGTTTTGGTGCCAATGCCGGGCACGCGCGTGAGGCGTTTGACGTCCTGCATCACGATGGCTTGATTGAGCTCTAACACCGATAAACCGGAGAGCACGGCAAGCGCGACTTTGGGACCGATGCCGGTGACTTTGATGAGCTGGCGAAAGGCAGCGCGTTCGTCATGGGTGGCGAAGCCGAACAGCAGATGAGCATCCTCGCGCACGACGTAGTGCGTCATAAGCTGCACCCGCTCGCCAGTAGCGGGCAAGGCGTAGAACGTGCTCATGGGTACGTCCACTTCATAGCCGACACCGCTGACGTCGATGACAATTTGTGGCGGTTGTTTGGCAACGAGAATGCCGTTGAGACGTCCGATCATGATGGGGCTTTTTCTGCGTTCATGAAGCCAACTTTATCAGGTGCGGTCTGGGATCGAACCACGCTCAAAGTGATTGGCATTTTTAGGTTCAACTTCAGGCTGAAATGACCATTAACCTTGGGCTTATCGCATAAATTCGGCTAAAGTCGACTTTTTGAATAAATTAACGCTAAGCCCATATTGAATAACGCTTTCACACAAAAGTTGATCAAGTTTTCATCACACCAAACGCCCACCACGCTGGGTCGTTTTTCGCTTGCCTAGAAGCTCCGCTCCGAGTGCGCCGAAGCCCTGACGCGAATGAGCGTGGGTGATGGCGGTGGCCAACGCGTCGGCGGCGTCGGCTTGTGGTGTGGTGTCCAGTTTAAGCAGACGCTTGACCATTTCCTGCACCTGTTCTTTCGCGGCTTTGCCGTGGCCAACTACGGCCTGCTTGACTTGCAGCGCGGTGTATTCGTACACCGTCGCGCCCGCGAGAACAGCGGCGGTGATGGCAGCACCTCGCGCTTGTCCGAGCAAGAGCGTTGATTGGGGGTTGACGTTGACGAACACTTTTTCGACCACAACGTCGTCCGGCTTGTGCTGGTTGATGATGCTTTGAATATCGTGCGCGATGGTCAGCAGGCGCTCCGGCAGTGTGCCTTTGTCGTCGGTTTTAATGCAGCCGCTGGCGACGTAGGCGAGCTTGTTGCCGGACTGCTCGATGAGCCCAAAACCGGTGCTGCGCAGACCAGGGTCAACGCCGAGGATGTAGCGGGGGGACGTGGACATCGTGTGCTGGCTGTTGTAGGAGCGGCGCAAGCCGCGAATGGCGTCGAGCCTCTGCGCGCCTCGCGGCTCCTACCGTCGCAATCACATCTTCACCGCTGTACCGCTCACGGCAACCATCATCATGCCGTTGGTTTCACCCAGCACTTCGTAGTCGAAATCGACGCCGATGATGCCTGTGGCACCGCGCTCTCTGGCCACCAGAATCATGTCAGCAAGTGCTGCGTCGCGTGCGCCTGAGAGCGCACGCTCGTAGCCGCCGGCGCGACCGCCAACGATGTCGCGCACCGACGAAAACATGTCGCGGAAGATGTTGGCACCAATGATGGCCTCGCCGTTGACGATGCCCAAATACTGGCTGCTATTAATGTCGTGGGGCGCTGTCGTCGAGAGAAAAAATCCGTCGTCGTTTTTTGAGAACCAGCCCATGTTTCATGCTCCTGAAAATCTGATTGAAAACCGTATCTTCTCCGCCTGCGGCCACTCTCACCCTAACTGTCATGAAGTCGCGACGAAGCCCCGGAATGAAAGTAACTTGAGGGTGGAGATATTGCAGTAGAAGTCGAGAAACGCTGGGTGCTGATAGTCCGATCCCGAACGTGGTGCGCCTTCACCGATTCGCACCTCAAACCGACTGACTGGCAGGCTTGATCGCGCCGTGAGCAGATATTAACGAATCAACTAAATGTGTCCTATCGCAACTGGTATCGCTCCCTCTCCCTCGGGGAGTAGAGCCTGCCCCGGCGAAGGCCGGGGGCGGGGGGGGGTGAGGG
>JAYVNO010000267.1:0-9072 GCA_043758415.1 Burkholderiales bacterium | reverse complement strand
CTTTGCCGCTGAAATGGAGGGTGGCCTCGCTGGCTGTAGCTTTCATGCGTCGTTCATCTCGCAAAAAACAAGAATCTCATTATCTTTCAATGCCTTAGTCTAATGACGGTCATTAGAAATCGCCTCCCTTGCCGCGTTCAGAACGATCCGATAAACCTAATGGAGAATCTCGGATGAATAAGCTGCTGACTGATATATATATGTACCAACATCCGTAGCTGACCCCGCCCGCCTCCCATTCGTCGCAGCGCCCGCGCAATCGAACGTAGTCGATGGCACACTCAATGCAATCCACCGTCACCAACTTAGCCAACCTACGCAACCTACGCGATGAGTTCCACCCCCCTTTCGCCGAGCGCTGAGCGCACCGTAGCGCCGTCGACCGCGTCGGCGCTCCCAACCGTGGGCCGACGCGTTTGGAAAGGCTTCGGCAGCACGCCCTGGTGGCGACTGATCGTAGGCGGGTTGATCGTGCTGATCGCAGTGGCGATATTTACCGTGCCGTTTGATTCGATCCGCCTTGAACAGCGGTTGAACTCAACCGTCGCGCGGCAGGCGTTCAAGTTTGCCGTGCAGAAGCAGGTGCTTGAGCGTGCTCGCTCCGGCCTGGTGGGCGTTCGCGTCATTGCCAATGACCCGGTTGCGGTCAGGGAAATTGGCGACGCGATTGCTGACATTGAGCGTGAGTTGGCGGCACCCAAGCATGAGGTGGTGGTCAAGAGCGTGGGCGAGTTGCAAACGCTGATTGACGCGCAGCGCGATGACATCAGAAAAAGCAGTCACGCCCTGGAGCAAAGCACTGCCAGACTGCGCGGTAAACTCGACGCGCCGGACGCCACCGCCCATTTGGAGCAACTCGCGACCAGGCTGGACGCGCTTCAGGAAAGCGTGTCGCAATTGCAGCAGATGCAGAGTCGCGCTGACGAGTTCAAGGCGGATGCGCACGGAGGCAGCGACAAAACCATCAGCTTCAGTCTGTTCGGTAAAAAAACGCCAACCGTAATCAGTATCGACGAGCGACCGATCACCGAGCCCGCCAATCTCGACCCGGAAACGCGTGAACTCATCCAGTCGACGGTACAGCGCGATGTGCAAAAACTCATTCTGGGCGGCAGTTCATTCGCTGCATTGCTGACGCTGTTTCTGCTGATGCTGATCGCACGAGGGCTGGCAGGACGCGCCGCACGCGGCGAGCAGCGTGCGGTCATTGCCGAGTCGCGCGAGCGCTCGGAGACCTACGCCCGGCAGCTTGCCGAGGCGCGGCTGATGGTGATGCGCGCGCAGGTTGAGCCACACTTTTTGTTCAACACCTTGGCCCACGTTCAGGCGTTGCAGGAGATTGATCCGCCACAGGCTGGCGTGATGCTGGAGCGGCTGATTTCATACTTGCGCGCTGCGATGCCGACCATGCGCGAAACTACGTCCACGCTGGGCCGTGAGATCGAAGTGGTGCGCGCGTATCTTGACTTGCTGAAAATCCGTATGGGTGATCGGCTGCGCTCGGTGATCAACGTGCCCGCCGAGTTGCACAACATTGCGCTGCCGCCCACGATGATTGCCACCTTGGTCGAGAACGCCATCAAGCACGGGCTAGAACCCAAAAAAGAGGGCGGCACGATTGCCATCAACGTGCGCGTGTTGCCCGGCATAAATGGTGCGACAGACACGCTCGAAGTGCTGGTCGCCGACGACGGGCTCGGCCTAGGTGGCGCGGAAACGGGCGGCACTGGCATTGGCCTCGCCAACACTCGCGAACGGCTAAAAATGCTTTACGGCACTGCGGGCGAATTGTTGGTGGAACCGAACGCGCCGAGCGGAGTGCGCGCGATTTTGCGAGTGCCGACGGTGGTGCCGGAAGTGGTCGAGGAGATGACGGAGGCCGAGCAACTGGCGAGCGGCATTTCGCCGTTCACGATGCAAACCGTGGGTCTGTTGGCGCTGTTTGTCGGTTGGCTCGGCGTGCATCGTTTTTATGTGAGTCGCATGCGTTCCGGCGCGTTGCAGACGGCGCTCGGTACGCTGAGTATTTTGTCGGGCGGCGTGCCGGTGTTTTTGGTGCCGCTGTTGATGTGGGTGATTCTTGACGTAGTGTGGATCATCACCCGCGAGTTTCGCGATAACAACGGTCGCCGCATTGCCCGTTTGAACAGCGAAGACCGACGCGCCTATAACGGCGCGCAAATGCATCACGCACCGGGCCGCGAACGCAGCGCAACCACCTCGCGTTGCTCGCGAGCGATTGCGTTGATCCTGACGCTGCTGCTCGGGTTTGTCGGGGCGCATCGCTTTTATGTGGGCCGCACGGGCACCGCTTTGGCTATGCTCTTCACTATCGGCGGCCTAGGCATTTGGTGGCTGATCGATATTGTGATCGTAGCGAGCGGACAGCTCAAAGACAACGAAGGAAAGTGGGTCAGCGAATGGGAATGACAATGACTGCGGTGTTGGCGGAGGACGAGACCGTTCTGCGCCTGTTCCTCAAGAAAAAACTGGAAAAATTGTGGCCGGAACTCACAGTGGTCGGTGAGGCAGAGCACGGATTGGCGGCGGTGGAGCTGATCACTACGCTCAAACCCACGGTCGCCTTCCTTGACATTCGAATGCCTGAGCTGACCGGGCTTGAGGTCGCCACCCGCATCGCCGAGGAAAGCCCAGACACCCACATCGTCTTCGTTACCGCGTTTCATGAGTATGCGGTGGCCGCGTTTGATCGCGGCGCGGTCGATTACGTGCTGAAGCCGATTCAGGAAGACCGCCTGATCACCACCATCGAGCGGCTCAAAGCGCGCATCGAAACCAACGATCAGGAAGCCCCCACGCTGCCGGACAACCTGTCGCAACTGATCGCGACACTCAAACGTGAAATGCGCAGCACGACGAGTGGTGCGGGCGGTGCGCCGGTGGACTACATGCGCTGGATCAAAGCCTCGCTCGGCTCAAGCCTGAAACTGATCGATGTCAACGACGTGTTGTTTTTCAACTCGGACGAGAAGTACACGCGTGTGGTTACCGCGACAGAAGAGGCGCTGATTCGCAAGCCGCTTCGCGAACTGCTCGACGAACTCGATGCCAATATTTTCTGGCAAATCCATCGCGGCACGATTGTTAACGTCAACGCCATCGCGGGCGTCACCCGAGACTTTCGCGGTGATGCAACCGTCAAGGTCAAGGGTCACAAAGAGCAATTGAAGGTCAGCCGCCCGTTCTCGCATTTGTTTAAGCAGATGTAGCGTACGGATTGCGGCTTTCGTCGCGCCTACGGAAGGCGTTGCGGGAGCGGCGAAAGCCGCAATCGCTGTAGCGAACCCAATGCTCGTGACTATCACGCAAAAAACAGCATGGTGGCGCGCGCTGTAGCAAAATAGGCTGATGGCAGCCGTTAAGTCCCCGTCCCTCGCTTCCCCAACTTCTGCAGCGGCGAAGGGCGCGCGGCCATTCGAAACGTCGGGAGACCGGGCGCTCACGCTGGAAATAGTGTTGCGTGAACTCGCGGCCGACATGCTGGTTGATGCTGATCTGATTGACGCGCTACGCACCAACGCGAAATTTCGCAGCTACGATCATCCGCTGACGCTAATCGCTGACCAGAAATGGCGCAGCAACAAACCACCTAAACGGGTGCTGACACTTGAGGCGCTGTCGGAGTGGCTCGCGGGACGGTTGGATGTGCCCTATCTGCACATTGATCCGCTGAAAGTGGACTTCTCGGCGGTCGGCACGGTGATGAGCACGAGCTACGCCAATCGTTATCGCATCTTGCCGGTTGCGGTGACGGTGGACACGGTGACGGTGGCAACCTCTGAGCCGTTTGTGCGGTCATGGATTCCTGAGCTATCGAATTTGCTGCGTCGTCGCGTGGAGTTGGTGTTTGCCAATCCACTGGACGTGAAGCGCTACGTCGCAGAATTTTTCGCACTGGCACAATCGGTGCGTCGCGCGCAGGAAAAAGCGAGCGACGACAAAAGTGCGATCTCGTCGTTTGAACAGTTGGTGCAGGTGGGCGGGCCGAATGCGCCGACGCCCGACGCTAATGATCGCCATATCGTGCGCATCGTTGACTGGTTGTGGCAATTCGCCTTTGAGCAACGGGCGAGTGACATTCACATTGAGCCGCGCCGTGATTTCGGCGTGGTGCGTTTTCGTATCGACGGCGTGCTGCATCAGGTTTATCAAATTCCACAGGCGGTGTTGACCGCGATGGTCAGCCGCGTGAAGCTCCTCGCCCGCATGGAAATTGTTGAAAAGCGGCGACCGCAGGACGGTCGCATCAAAACGGTTTCACCAGAAGGCGTCGAGGTTGAATTGCGGGTGGCGACCATGCCGACGGCGTTCGGCGAAAAGATTGTCATGCGCATCTTCGACCCGGAAGTGTTGCTGCGCGACTTTCGCGATCTCGGGTTCAGCGATGACGACCTCGCGCGATGGGAGAAGATGGTCGCGCGACCGAACGGCATTATTTTGGTGACCGGCCCGACCGGTTCCGGCAAGACGACTACGTTGTATTCGACGCTGAAAACACTGGCTACGCCCGAGGTGAACGTATGCACCATCGAAGACCCGATTGAGATGGTGGAGCCCGCGTTTAACCAGATGCAGGTGCAGACGCAGATAGGTGTGGATTTTGAGAGCGGCGTGCGTACGCTGATGCGGCAGGACCCGGACATCATCATGGTTGGCGAAATCCGAGATTTGCCGACGGCGGAGATGGCGGTGCAAGCGGCGCTGACGGGGCATCTGGTGTTGTCCACTTTGCATACCAATGACGCGCCTACGGCGATTACGCGGCTGGTCGATTTGGGTGTGCCGCCGTACCTTGTGAACTCTACGGTCATAGGCGTGATGGCGCAGCGCTTGGTGCGCACCTTGTGTGCCGCATGCAAAGAGCCTGCGGAGCCGTTAGATGACGATTTATGGGCCGCGCTGACCAAGCCGTATCGCGCCAGTAAACCTGCGGTCACCTACAAAGCCGTAGGTTGTCTTGAGTGCCGCATGACTGGTTATCGTGGTCGCGCGGGGCTGTACGAGGTCATGCAGATGACGCCGGACCTGCGCAAGATGGTAGGCGCCGGTGCGGGGCTTGACGAGATGCGCGAACAGGCGTTTCGCGACGGCATGAAGCCTCTGCGCGCGTCCGGTGCGCACAAGATCGCGACTGGACTGACCACGGTTGAAGAGGTGGAGCGAGTGGCACCACCGGTGTGAGTTTTTGTAGGAGCGACCTTGACCGCGAAAATGTCATGTAATTGCAACCGGGGGCTCGCGGCCAAGGCCGCTCCTACAGAAAAAAATCAGGAGGACAGATTTTGCAAATCATATTAAGCGGACTGGGTCGCATGGGTGCCAACATGGCGCGGCGCTGGGCGCGGGGCGGCGTGCAGGTCGTTGCGTTTGATCAGAGTGCAGAGGCACGCGCGGCAACGGCTGAGGCGAACATCACGCTAGTGGCCTCGCTCGCTGATGGGCTCAAAGCGATGGCGGCACCGCGCGTGGTGTGGCTCATGTTGCCCGCTGGCGCGATTACCGAATCCACGATTGACGCGTTGTTGCCGACGCTCGCCAAAGGCGATCTGATTGTTGACGGCGGTAACGCCAATTACAAAGATTCGATGCGTCGTGCCGCGAAGACGAACGCCGTCGGGGTTGATTACGCCGACGTCGGCGTGTCGGGCGGTGTGTGGGGATTACAAAACGGCTACTGTGTGATGGCGGGTGCGACGGCAGAGAGCTACGCGCGACTTAAACCCTACCTCGAAGTGCTCGCGCCGTCGCCGACGCAAGGCATCGTTCACGCGGGCCCGGTAGGCGCGGGTCACTTTGCCAAAATGATCCACAACGGCATCGAATACGGCATGATGCAGGCACTCGCCGAGGGCTTCGCGCTGATGGAGGCGAAGAAAGATTTCTCGATGCCCGTTGCCGATATTGCCGAGGCCTGGCGCGACGGCTCGGTGGTGCGCTCGTGGTTGCTTGACCTCACCGCCGCATCGCTCAAAAAGCCGGACAATATTGCAGCGATTGCGCCGTATGTTGCTGACTCTGGCGAGGGCCGCTGGGCGGTAGAGGCGATGCTTGATTTGGGCGTGCCCGCGCCGGTGACAGCCGTTGCCCTCACCACCCGTTTTACGACGCAGGGCAAAGGCGACTACGCCGCCAAACTGCTCGCACAAATGCGTGCCGGGTTTGGCGGACATGCGGTGAAAAAGCAGTGACTCCATTGCTCGCGAAGCAGGGGTAGCGTGGGCACCTTATTGCCCACGCGCACATTCAATCCCATCATCGTCATGGGCGTTTCAGGCTGCGGCAAAACGACGATGGGTCGCGCGCTGGCCGCGCGCCAGAATGCTGCGTTCCTCGACGCAGACGACTTCCACCCCGAAGCCAACGTAGCAAAGATGCGCGCTGGTACGCCACTCAACGGCGAGGATCGTGCGCCGTGGCTTGCCACTTTGAATCACGAGTTACGAACGCGTAGAGAATACGGCGAACGGGTCGTGCTTGCATGCTCTGCGCTAAAGAAAAACTACCGTGACACGATTGGCGCGGGCTTACCGCAAGCGCGCTGGATTTTTCTCGATGGCAGCTTTGAATTGATCGCAGCTCGATTGCGCGAGCGGTCAAATCACTACATGCCCGAGTCGCTGCTGCGAAGCCAGTTTGATGCGCTGGAGAGACCTGAAGACGCAATCACCCTTTCAATTGAGTTGAGTCCCCACGAGCAGGTCGAAGCGGCGTCGTACGCGCTTAGCGATCACCAAAAAGGGGGAGCCTCTGTAGGCTGGGTCGCGACCCAGCGCTCCTAGGCCATGCCGGTGCTGGGTTTCAACCCAGCCTACGCGGCTAAATAAAAAACTAGCCGAAACGGCGACGCGCACGAGGTGCTGCGCCGCCTGAACCAGCGCCCGCGCCGCCTCCAGCGCCACCGCGCGAGAAGCCGGTAGGTTTGCCGGTTACGCCATCGCGATTGCCCCAGCCACCACCACCACCACCTGTGCGCGGCGCACGATCAGAGCCGCTCGCATCGTTACCGCGACTGTACGTAGAACGCGGCGCAGGTGCGCCACGGTCATTGCCAAAGCTGCCCCCACCTGAATTGCCGCGGTTCCCATAGTCAGCACCACCGCCGCCTTGTGAAGGCTCGCGACGCTCGCCCCAACGTGCGCGTGGTGCGCCATCACTTTGACCACCGTAGCTGCTGGAGCCGCCACGACCGCCATAACTTGATCCACCGCCACCGCCACCGGCTCCACCACGGTTATCGCCACCGTAGTTGCCGCTGCCGCCGCTGTTGCCACCGCCACCGCCGTAGCCGCTGCGGCCACCGGTCGGTGCCGCGCCGCGATAGCCCTCACCACCACCTGCGCCGGAAGCGCCCGTCGAGCCCGACGAACCCGCATAACCACCGGGCGTGCGCGTACGTGGCGCGCCATAGCTCGAGGCGCTATCGCGACGACGCGAATCGTCTCCGCCTTCGCCGAAGCGTGCCGCGCCACGACGATCTTTTGGTGCCCAGCCTTCACGGCGCGGTGCGTCAGGCGGTGTTTCGCCATAGCGCCAACGTGGCCCGGTAGCGCTGTCGCTGCGACCGCCGGTCGGGGCACCGCGTCCACCCGAGGGGACGCCGCGACCGCCCGATGGCGGTCCAGCGCGAGCGGCGTAGCCACCGCTGCGGCCCGCAGGTGCTGCGTTGGCTCGCTCCGCAGCACGCTCGCTTGGCAATTTGCTGCGTGGGCCGCGCTCTTTGGCGGCGTGCGGGTCGTTGCTGGCTTTGACCGCAGCGGCGTCTTGTTCGGCGGACTTGTCTGCGTTACCCACGCCATCGGCGTTGCGCCACAGCACGAACAATTTGCCCAGATGCTGCACGCTTTCGCATGCTAGTTTTTCGCAAATTTCCGCAAGGTAGCCGTCGCGAATTTCGCGCTCATCGCTGCCAGCGCGCACTTTGATCAAAGCATGCGCGGTCAGTGCCAGATCGATCTCGTGCAACACGGCTGGCGTGAGCCCGTGTTGGCCCATCATCACGACGGGGTCGAGGTGGTGCGCGGCGGCGCGCAGCGCGCGGCGGGCGCTGGACGAGAGGGAGGAGGTCGGGGACGCAGACATGGTGTTGCTTTCTTATTTTTTCGAACGAGACGAAACTACCCCGATTATCTCGCGCTTGAGACCGCTAAAGCGCGAGCCGCAGGTCTAATCAACGCAAAACGCCGCTCAACGTCGATAATTTGCTATCTAACGCGCCGTTTTCATCGCTTCTCATCCACGCCCCATGCTCAACCCCAGCGGCAAACGCCACAAATCCAATCAGGTCTGGCTCGACGAGCACGTCAACGACCCGTTCGTGCAAAAAGCGAAGGCAGAGGGTTATCGCTCGCGCGCCGCGTACAAACTGATTGAAATCGACGCCAAAGACCGGTTGATCAAGGTGGGCGGCGTGATTGTCGACTTGGGCTCCGCGCCGGGAAGTTGGTGTCAGGTCGCGGCGAAAAAAATCGGCAGCAAGGGCAAGATCATCGCCATCGACCTGCTTGAGATGCATGGCATGGCCAATGTGGACTTCATTCAGGGCGATTTCAGCGAGGCGGGGCCACTGAAATTGATCGAGGAAAAACTGGCCGGGGCCAAGGTGGACTTGGTGATGAGTGACATGTTGCCGAACATGACCGGCGTGGCGGCCATCGATTCGCCGCGTGCGATTTATCTGTGTGAACTGGCGGCGGAGTTTGCGTTGGCGCACTTGAAGCCGGACGGAAAATTTCTCACCAAGGCGTATCAAGGGCCGGGATTTGAAGAATTTCTCACGCAGCTCAGGCAGCAGTTCAAGACGGTCGTCAGCCGAAAACCCGATGCGTCACGAGATCGCAGTGCGGAGGTTTTTCTGTTGGGTTCAGGGCTGCGATAACGGCTACAACTTTTTTATGAAATGACCGTTTCACATGGGCTTAAATACCACTTACGGCACTTATCGACTATTGCCTATTGGCGGTTTCCAGCACGAAGTGGGACAGTGTCCGAAGACGGAGAGGCTGTCGTTGAGGTAGGTGAATCTCGATAAGCTTTCGGTTGTTCAAAGACTGA
>JAYVNO010000266.1:0-25575 GCA_043758415.1 Burkholderiales bacterium | reverse complement strand
GATGCTTGAACAAACCCCCGAGCGCGTGAAGAAGTATTTCGGTGACCCAAAGGTTACCTACGCAGCTTCTTGAATAACTCGTGCCGGATCAAT
The DNA here is from genome assembly GCA_043758415.1 of Burkholderiales bacterium. Lineage (GTDB taxonomy): Bacteria > Pseudomonadota > Gammaproteobacteria > Burkholderiales > Casimicrobiaceae > Casimicrobium. Next base: position 25,482 of record JAYVNO010000266.1, on the reverse strand, counting down.
AGTGCATTCCGCAGAATCACTATCGGCATCTAATAAAACCGGCTCTTGTAACAACGTGTCCACAATCAATTCCCCACGATTTCTTGCAATTGTCACTTATTTCGGGTTGTCACGTAAAGTGGGCAGCTTGACTATTCATGGGCTAGCTGCCCATGAAGAAAAAAACGCCCACCGATCCACGTATTTGCTTTGGCCTCAGGCTCAAGGCACTTCGCGCTGAAATCGGCATGTCGCAAGAGGCGCTTGCCAACGAGGCCGATCTCGCGCGGTCGTATGTGGGCGAGGTGGAGACAGGCAAGCGGAACATTTCGTTGCTGAACATTTGCAAGCTTGCGGCGGCGCTCAACGTTGAACCTGCGGATTTGCTGCAAGACTGACGCGCGGCTAAAGCCATCTCTACAACACGCACTCAAGTACAGAGATGTACACGCCGCCGCTGTTGCGTACTTTTCCGCTGGGGTTGAGCCGCACCTCGTGTAACCCCACAGTATTTCCTTCGTTGCCACCGATGGTTCGCAAGTACCCGCCCGCGTTATCTTGACCTACCTCCATCACTATGGCGGCATGCGACGTATAAGATCGTTTGGCACGCGCGTATGCGAAGTCGAACGCTTGGTCAGATCGATTGTTGTGAAGAATGTCGCCCACTTTCGGCGAATAGGCGGCTACCTCGCGACCTACGTAACCCTCTGAACTTGGCAATTTATTGATAGCGGCATACACAAATTGTGAATGCTGCGGATTAAAGAAGAAGTCGTTTGGCTGTGCACCGGCGGTCTGAACACACCAGCTCACAAATACGGCTGACCAAGGAACGGCAACACTTGTAAACGCGGTGCTCGTCGCGGACCAGTAAACCGGGATGTGACTCTTAAGCGGATCCTGATTTTCGCGAAGGAATCGATACTTTGAGTATTCGTTCATCGCGATGGTGCTGATTCTTTTGGTGAAAACTGACATATGGGCCTTTCAGATTGTTTGGGCTGTGAAAGGACGGTGAGAACAAGCGCTTCGTTAACGCTTCTCGAAATAGTCAATGGCGATGGCCACCGCAGACGCGCATCGTTTCAGCGGCCCTCTTGTCCGTTGCGATGCCCGAGGCTGTCACGGCGTTTGCGCAGTCGGTGTAGGCAATGGCCTTGGCTGCTCCGCTTACATTTTGTGCGGCGATACCCGTTGCGAAGACTCGCCCGACTAGGAGCCCAGCGGAGCGGTCGTTGCCTTTTGCTCCTGCATCACCGTTGAACTGCCCGAATACCGACATTGCGTCGCGCTTGGTGTCGCACTCACTGGGAAGGTCTTGTTCGGAGACGGTCTCGCCTATTGCAGCCTTAGCGACCTTTATTTTTTCAAGTTCGATACGGCACTTTTCAGCTTGGCCAGTTTGCTGGCTATGACTAGCCCAAATCTTCTCGACATTTTCCTTGCCCGCTGCATTGGTTTCCATCACCGCAACCGGCACATACGCAACATCCAGCGTTTTGAATCCGATATTGATGCTGACAGGCGCAGTGGCATCCGCCGTCTTTACCTCCATGCCCAAACCCATCGAGACGGTGGAGCTGTACAGCAACCCAGCCTGCTTGGTACTGGCGCAACCCGTTAGTAGCGCGATGGCCGCACAGAAGGCGACATTGATCGTATTGGGTCTTTTCACAGTCGTAAACATGACACTATCCTTTCGAAAGAGAAACTACGTGGCAATTGCCAAGGGTTGAGAAAAATCGTGTTTGCTCGTTGAGGTTGGTGGCGTCAGTTTGCGATGCGTCGAGCAACACGATGAGCGCGCAGGCGTCTGCATCGCGCGCGATAACGGCTTCGCGCCACATGAGTCCGAACGTGTATTCGCTTCCCGTTCGCTGCCAGCCGAGCGCGCGGGAACGAACGTAGGTAAGCCCGCTTGTGCTTGTCGGCGTGACTGCGTCGCGCAGCACGTGTACCGTCCAAGACGAGCGGTTGTCGCTGTCGCGAATTTCGGTGATTGCGCACGCTGAGATTGCCAGCGGCATGCAAGCGGCCGCGAGCTTCATGGCAACAGCAAAGGCCGATATGATGCGAGCTGTGCAGGGTGCGTACAAAGCGGTTTCTCCAGTGGTGTTTTTGACGTTTTTGTGCGATCAATTACACCGGAGATGTGGCTACGTGTCGCCTACCTGCTTGGGTAGGAGTTTGAGTTGCCGCTGTGATTTCTTCGCGGTGGGAATTCGGATCGAACAGCATCGCTGGGAGCGACGCGTGAACACCAAGTCGCACACGTTGCGACATCAGCTTTTTCGTGTAATGACGTACGAACTGGGCTCAGATGCCGATATCGTGCTAAGTCGGTTTATGCCGTTTTATAGGCCTATTCCCAAATGGAACGGTACTTCCAGCGATAAGCTGTATCGTGAAAATTGGGGGTTGGGAACTGTAGGAGCGGCTTGCCGCGACCCAGCGAGCCTGAACGGAAATGCGGGTCGCGGCGGAGCCGCTCCTACAAAACCCAGTGCTTCATTGCGTCAAAGACCTAAATCGAGTGTCGCCAAGCGTCGGGCTTCGCAAGTAGCGCGCGGCACAGCTTGTTGTTCAGTTCGTGGCCGGATTTGAAGGCGTAGTATTTGCCGCGTACCCGGTGGCCGAGCAAAAAAAGATCGCCCACCGCGTCAAGCACTTTGTGTCGCGCCAGCTCGTCGGCGAAGCGCAGGCCTTCCCGATTGAGCACTTTGTATTTGTCGAGGACGACGGCGTTTTCCATGCTGCCGCCCTGAGCCAAACCCATTGAGCGCAGCGTTTCCACCTCATAGGCGAAGCCAAAGGTTCGCGCGCGGCTGATGTGGTCGAGGAAGTCGTTGTCATCGAGCTTCATGCGCACGCGGCACTGGTCGTGGGGGATCGCGGGGTGCGAGAAATCGATGGTGAAGTCCACTTCGAACTGCGCGCCTTCCGAATTGGGCAGCAGTTCGGCGAACTTGTCGCCCATCTCAACGCGCACCGGTTCGAGCACCTCGATGTAGCAGCGCGGGGCGTCTTGAGGAACGATGCCTGCCTGGTCGATCAGGAACACGAAGGGCGCAGCGGAGCCGTCCATGATGGGGACTTCGAGGTTGTCGAGCTCGATGATGGCGTTGTCGATGCCGCAGCCAACAAAGGCGGCGAGCAGGTGTTCAACGGTGGCGACTTTGGCGGTACCGGCGTCGTTGACGAGCGTGGTGGCAAGGCGCGTGTCTTTGACCAAGTCAGCACGTGCCGGAATGTCCTGCGGCGGGGTCAAATCGGTGCGCCGAAAGATAATACCGGTATCGGGCGGCGCGCTTTTTAACGTGATCTGAACGCGGACGCCGGAGTGCAGCGCTACGCCAGTCGCGGACACGTCGCTCGCGATGGTGTGTTGTTTTGGCATGGCGAAAGTATAGGCCGTCGCTGACGCGACGACGCCCAGCGCAGGGAGCGGCTGCGTTGGGTGTTGGGGCTACGGCAACGTACTGCGTAGGGTGGGCAGCCTCTGCCCACCCTACAAAACTACAAAACCTAGTCTGCCTGCTTGCGCAGGAAGGTAGGAATCTCCAGCGACCGCGAGGAACTCCGGTTTGGGTTGCGGGTGATGGTTGGTTCGTCGTAAGAGACCTCCATTCCGACCGTCGTTGGCACGGCGTCATTGAGCACCGTGTAATTGTCGGTGCCGGTGCGCAGCGTCGGCATTTCAAGCCGTGGTGCAACACCGATGCCGCCCTGAACGGCGACCATTTTGCGCTTGCCCAAACCGGTGGCAATCATGGTCACGCGCACTTCGTCGCCCATCGCGCTATCGAACGATTGCCCCCACAGCATGGTGGCGTCTGGCGCGATAAATTCCTGCACGGTTTCGGTGATTTCGCACAGCTCGTCGAGCGTGATGTCCGGCGAACTCGTGATGCACAGCAACACGCCGCGCGCGCCCTGCAAATCAACGTCTTCGAGCAGCGGGCTTTTCACCGCCGCCATGGCAGCGGCCTTGCCGCGACCATCGCCAACAGCAGTCGCTGTGCCCATCATCGCCATGCCGAGTTCCGACATGATGGTGCGCACGTCGGCGAAGTCGCGGTTGACGTCACCCGGCTTGTGGATGACCTCGGAAATGCCAGCGACCGCGCCGTGCAACACGTCGTTTGACGCAGCAAACGCAGCCTGCAATTTGACGTTGCGACCGAGCACCTGGATGAGCTTTTCGTTCGGCACCACGATCAGCGAATCAACATGCTTTTGCAGCTCGTCGATACCGGCCTGCGCAGCTCGCTCGCGCTTTTGCATTTCAAAGCGGAACGGCTTGGTGACCACGGCCACCACAAGGATGCCCATTTCGCGCGCCATTTGCGCGATTACGGGCGCCGCACCCGTGCCCGTTCCGCCGCCCATACCGGCGGTGATGAACAGCATGTCCGCGCCCTGAATGGCTTCCTGCAACGCGGTTTTTGACTCCATCGCAGCGTCGCGACCGACATCAGGTTTTGCGCCTGCGCCGAGACCCTGCGTGAGCTGCGCGCCGAGCGAAATCCGCTTCGGCGCGGGGCTCTTGTCGAGCGCCTGCGCATCGGTGTTGGCGACGATAAATTCGACGCCTTCCACCCCTTTTTCCATCATGTGCCTGACAGCGTTTCCGCCGCAGCCGCCAACGCCGATCACTTTGATGACCGCGCCGTCCCTTTTTTCATCAACGATTTCAAACATGTATCCGCTCCTTCAAGGCAATCAATGAAAAGACAATTTCAGTAACCAAAAACACGCACACCTAAACACCAAAAGCATCCCGTAACTTTGCAAACATTCCCGCTGCCGCCGAGTCGCGGCGACGCAACACTGTGAGCTTCAACTGCTGATCGCGACCGTGCATCAACAGACCAATGGCCGTCGCATATTTCGGTGCGGCGAGCACGTCTTTGAGCGCGCCGCGATAGTCCGGCACGGCGATGCGCACCGGCATGTGAAACACTTCTTCGCCGAGCGCGGCGATACCGGGCAACATGCTGCTGCCGCCTGTGAGCGCGATTCCCGCACGCAACAGCGGCTCAAATCCCGAGCGCTTGATCTGCTCATGCACCAGTTGAAACAGCTCTTCAACACGCGGCTCAACCACCTCAGCCAACATGTGTCGCGCCATCGATTTGGGCGGACGATCCGCGACGCCAGGCACTTCAATTAACTCATCTGGCTCGACCAGCTTGGTCAGCGCGCAGGCGTGACGATGCTTGATGTCACTCGCCTCTTTGCTCGGCGTGCGCAGCAGCATCGCGATGTCGTTGGTGATCTGGTCGCCCGCCACCGGGATCACACCGGTGTGACGAATAGCACCGCCCGTGAACAACGCAAAATCAGTAGTGCCGCCGCCAATGTCGACAAGACCGACGCCAATCTCCATCTCGTCGGTGGTCAGGCAGGCCGCCGCAGACGCGAGTGGCTGCAGCACCAGTTCCATCACGTTCAAACCGCAGCGGCGAACGCATTTTTCAATGTTGTCAGCCGCAGACACCGCACCGGTGACGATGTGAACCTTGACCTCAAGCCGACGGCCACTCATTCCGAGCGGACGGCGCACGCCTTCCTGCCCGTCGATGATGTATTCCTGCGGCAGGGTGTGCAACACTTTCTGGTCGTTCGGGATCGCGATGGCGCGTGCGGTTTCGACCACACGCTCCATGTCAGCCTCAGTAACCTCGCTGTCTTTCATCGCGACCATGCCGCTTGAATTCAGACTGCGGATGTGTGCGCCCGCGATGCCGACGTACACGTCGGTGACCTTGCAGTTGGCCATCGCCGCAGCCTCGCGCACCGCAGCGGCGACCGAGTGGGTGGTGGCATCAATATCAACGACCATGCCCTTGCGCAATCCGAGCGACGGCTGCTCACCAAAGCCGATGACATTGAGCTGGCCGCTGGCATCAACCTCGGCAACGAGTGCGACCACTTTCGAGGTGCCAATGTCGAGCGCAGCGATCAATTCGCTCACGATTGTCCCTTCTGCATGGCAGCAGCGGCATTGGCGTTGCGGGCGACGGCAATCGCTGCTTTGTAGCGAAGGTCAATGCGCGCGAGGCCACCGCTATACGCGGTTGACCAGTTGCCGTACAGCGCAACAAAGCGCGCCAAGCGTTCCTGAAAATGCTCGCGGCCAAATTCGATTTGCATGTCGTTGCGTGTGGTGACGGTAATTGCCCCGCGAGGAGACATGGAAAAAGCCTTGATCTCAAGACCGTGTGCAGCGAGCGCCACGCGGGCCTCCTGATAACGATTGAGCACGTCAACGGACGACGCAGTCGGGCCATCAAATCGCGGCATCGGTGCCTTCGATGCAGCGCGGAAAATTTCGCCACGATCCGACAGTAAATCGCTGTCGTTCCAGTAACCAATCGCGCGATGTTCATCAACGCTGATGTCCAACGCATAGGGCCAGCGCCGCTTGATTGAGACGTCACGTACCCATGGTAATTTTTTGAGCGTTGCGCGCGCGCGCGTGGGCGCGATGGAGAAGAAGGTTCCGCGCAATTCGGTTCGAATCGCGGACTCCAGCAAGCCCGGATCAACCTCAGCGAGCGGGGTCACCACCTTAACCTGCTTGATCGAAAAATAGCTTTTCGAGCCTGCCCATGACGTGAGACACCACGCGAGCGCGACGGTTGCAATCGTCGCAATGGTGCCAGCCAGACGGTTGATGGACTGCGCGTCAGACCGCATGGGCTGCTCCGCTGCTGGCATTGACAATTTTCTGCGCGGTTGCGCCAATGGAACCTGCCCCCATTGTCATCACCACGTCGTCGTTCTTCAGCAGTTGCAGCACCTGTGCCGGCATCTGCTCAATGTCGTCAACAAACAGCGGTTCCACGCGTCCGCGCAGGCGAATCGCGCGTGCCAGGGCGCGGCTGTCGGCGGCAATGATCGGTGCTTCGCCAGCGGCGTACACCTCGGCCAGCAGCAACACATCCACCTCAGACAAGACGGCAGCGAAGTCTTCAAACAGATCGCGGGTGCGCGTGTAGCGATGCGGCTGAAATGCAAGCATCAGACGACGACCGGGGAAGGCGGCGCGAGCGGCGGCGAGCGTGGTTTTCAATTCAACGGGGTGATGGCCGTAGTCGTCAATCAAATCAAACGTCGCGCCGTTGTGCGTGATCTTTCCGAAACTTTGAAAGCGCCGCCCCACGCCACCGAAGCTGCGCAGCGCCTGCGTGATGGCTTCACCGGATACGCCCAAATCCTGAGCGATGGCAATCGCGGCGAGCGCGTTCCTCACGTTGTGCAGCCCTGCCACTTGCACCGCCACTGGCAACGGCGCAAAGCCGGCGCGCAGTGCAGTGAAGTGCATCGTGGCACCGACGGCCTCGATGTCCACTGCGCGAATATCGGCACCCGCTTCGAGGCCGTAAGTGACCACGGGTTTAACCACGCGCGGCAGGATACTCGCTACGCCCGCGTCATCAGTGCAGGCATACAGCGTTCCGTAAAACGGCAGCCGATGGGCAAAGTCAACGAACGCCTGCTTCAGCCGATCAATGCTGTGCTCGTACGTCTCCATGTGGTCGGCATCAATGTTGGTGATGACCGCCAATGTGGGTGACAAATGCAAAAAGGAGGCGTCCGATTCATCGGCTTCGGCTACTAAAAATTCACCAGTACCAAGACGCGCATTCGACCCTGCCGCGAGCAAGCGACCACCGATCACAAACGTGGGATCAAGTCCACCTTCGGCGAGCACGCTTGCGACCAAAGAAGTCGTCGTGGTTTTGCCGTGCGTACCGGCAATCGCAATGCCGCGCTTCATGCGCATGAGTTCCGCAAGCATCAACGCGCGTGGCACCACGGGAAGCTTGCGCGAGCGGGCATCAATCACCTCGGGATTGGTTTCCTTGATCGCCGACGATACAACCACAGCCTGCGCGTGTTGCAGGTTCGCCGCATTGTGACCAACGCAGGTGCGGATGCCCATTGCGGCGAGCCGTTCCAGCGTGACCGAGTTCGCAGCATCGCTGCCACTCACCACGTAACCTTGGTTGTGCAGCACTTCGGCAATACCGCTCATGCCGATGCCGCCGATGCCGACGAAGTGCAGGTTTTGCAGGCGGAACATCATTGTTTCGCCGCGTTGATTTCAGGCAGGTTGACTAGCGATTCGATAGCGTCGCAAATCTCCGCAGTGGCTTTCGGATTCGCAACAGCGAGCGCGGCTTCCGCCATCGTGAGGCACTGTGCCCGCGTGAGTGCCGCGATGTATTCGGCCAGCATTTCTTTGGTCAACGTGGACTGATCAAACACGCGTGCCGCACCTACATTTGCCAACACTTCTGCGTTGTGCTTTTGCTGCTGATCCTTGTGATGCGGATACGGAATGAGGATCGACGCCACGCCCAGCGCGGCAAGTTCCGACACGGTACTAGCACCGCTGCGACCGATGAACACATCGGACTCCGCGAGCGCACGCGCGGAGTCCGAGATGAATTCGACGACATCCGCCGTCACACCGGCCTGATCGTATTTGGCTTTTGTCGTATCGACCGAACCACGGCCAGCTTGATGCGTCACCACGGGGCGATCAGATGCTGGGATTAAAGCCAATGCAGCAGGCAGCAACGTGTTAATCGCTTCGGCCCCACGACTACCGCCCATCAACAGCAAACGAATCGGCCCGGCACGCTCCGCGAACCGTGTTGCCGGATTGGCGAACAGCGCGAACTCGGGACGGATAGGATTACCGGTCACGATGCGTTTATGAGCCACGTCCGTGAATACGGAACTGAAGCCTACCAACACGCGATCAGCGAAATGCGCCAGCAATTTGTTCGCTAGCCCAGCCACCGCGTCGCTCTGATGGATCACCAGCGGAGTGCCTTTGCTCGATGCAGCAAGACCACCTGGCACCGTGGGATAGCCACCCATGCCGATCACCACATCAGGGCGCAGCTCAGTGAGCAATTTTTTGCAACGACGATAGGCTGAATACAGATTGAACGGCAGCGCAAACTTCGGCCTCCAACCACGACCTACGATGCCTTCAAAAGCAACGGTATGCAGCGGAAATAAATCAGGTGGAACCAGCGTTTGCTCCATGCCATTGACTGTGCCGAGCCAGGTCACCTTCCAGCCGCGTTCGCGCAGCGCGCGTGCGACTGCAAGGCCCGGAAAGATATGACCACCGGTGCCGCCCGCCATCATCAACAAATGCGGGCTCATACCTTGAACCCCCGCGCCAGGCGGCGGTTTTCCCAGTCGATGCGCAGCAATACGGACAGTGTCAGGAGGCTCGCGATCATGCCGCTACCGCCGTACGACATGAGTGGCAGTGTGAGCCCTTTGGTGGGCGCGAACCCCATGTTCACGGCTATGTTGATCAGGGACTGAATGCCGAACAACGTGCCGATGCCTTGCGCGACCAAAGCTGCGAAAGGTTGCTCAAGTTGCCGTGCTTCGCGACCAATGGCAAACGCGCGCCAGACGAGCCACGCATACGCCCCGATGACAACAAATACGCCAACTAACCCCAACTCTTCCGCTGTCACAGCCAATATAAAATCGGTATGCGCTTCCGGCAAATAGTAATGTTTCGATACACCCGCGCCGAGGCCGAGTCCGAAGATGCCACCGCGACCAATCGCCATTAACGATTGAGTCAATTGGTAGCCCTTCCCGAACTCTTCTTTCCACGGATCGAGGAAGCCAAAAATACGCTCCAAGCGATAAGGCTCAAGCCACACCAAGGCGACCGCAGCCACGAGGCCGACCACCACCACGGGCAGCACCAACCGGTAGTCAAGACCGGCCATAAACAGGATCAGCAAGCCGGTGCTGAGCACCACCATCGTCGCGCCGAAATCAGGCTCACGCAACAGCAGCACGCTCACCAGTAAAGCAAGCAACAGGAACGGCCCTAGACCCTTGAGCAGGCTTTGCTTCAACGGTTGTGCTGCGTGGAGCAAATCGCGCTTGGTCACCGCATATCGCGCGGCAAATAACACCATAGCCAGCTTCATCAATTCCGACGGTTGCAGACTAAACGGGCCCAGCGGAATCCAGCGTGACGCACCGTTGACTTTGCGACCAATACCGGGAATTAACACCAACACAATCAGCAGCAGTGCTACGCCAAAAATATACGGCGCAATGCGCTCCCACGTGCGCAATGACGTGTCAAAAACAAACAGCGCCAGCACCGCGCCGATCAGCACAAAAAGGCATTGACGGAACAAAAAATAAGTAGCCGAGGAACGTGTGAAGCGACTCTCGCTCGCGCTGGCAATCGATGACGAATACACCATCAACAAACCAATTGCGACAAGCAGCGCCACAACCCAAAGCATCGCGACGTCGAACTCGCCGCTGACAGCACTGCGCGCCTTCGCGCGTGTAGTGACAGGCGTCATCACGGAAGTGACCCGCGCGACCCATGCGCGCGGTAGCGCTCCGACGCGCCTCAACGCTGTCATGCGCTCGCCCCGCGCGGCACAAAGTCGACGCCACGCTTGTGCGCCCAGTCACTCACTGCAGCCGAAAATACCTGAGCGCGATGTCCGTAGTTGCGGAACATGTCCCAGCTTGCGCAAGCGGGCGACAAAAGTATTTGATCACCCGGACAAGCGGCGTCAAGCGCCGAATGCGTCGCGTCCGTGAGGCTCGCAAAGGTCTTGTTCGGAACCCCGTGTGCAGCCAGTACGCTCGCAATCTGCGCAGCGTCGCGACCGATAAGATGCACCGACTTGCAATGCTTCGCCGCAACTGCGCCGAGCGCTGCGAAGCGCTGGCCTTTACCGTCCCCTCCCGCAATCAACCACGTCGGAGCATCAAGCCCTTCAAGTGCCGCGTTGGTGGCAACAACGGTGGTTGCCTTCGAGTCATCAATCACGTGTACACCATTGATCGTGCCGATGAGTTGGCAACGGTGCGGCATACCAGCAAACATCCGCAAAACTTTTCTCTGCAAATTTAACGGCACCGAAAGCGACTGCAGCAGGGCGAGCGCAGCCAAGGCGTTCTGCGCGTTGTGAGCGCCGCGGACGCCGAGTTCGTCAGCGCAAAGAATGACCGTATTACCCTGCGTCAACGCGGCTTTGCCAGCAACGCGATCAATGCCAAACTGGGCGTGGTCGTGAGCTTGATCCGGGCCGAACGTCGTAACGCTGAGCAGAGGCCGCCGCATGCTCATGGACCACGCGTCAGCGCGATTGAGCACTTGACTGGCGGCGTTTTTAAACACCCGCTCTTTAGCTGCCGCATAGCAGAAGAAGCTCAGATAGCGATCTAGGTGGTTGTCGGTCACGTTGATCACGGCCGCCGACGCGAGTCTCAGTGAATCTGTAGATTCGAGCTGGAAGCTCGACAGTTCGAGCACCCAGGTTGAGCAAACTGGTGTCTCCGCGAGTGCGTCCAGGATCGGCACGCCAATGTTGCCTGCTGCGCGAGCATCCGGCTTCACGCATTTCGCCAGCTCGCACGCAAGCGCCGTAGCCGTTGTTTTGCCATTGGAACCGGTGATGGCGAATACCGACGCGCTTGCCGGAACCTCGCGCGCGAATAACTCAATGTCGCCAAGCACCGGGACGCCATGAGTCAATGCGACGCTGATCGCAAACGAGGCGCGCGGCACCCCCGGCGAGAGCGCAACGAAGTCTGACGCGGGCAACGTGTCAGTCGTCACATCCAACGACTTGAATCTCACCTGCGGGAATTCGTGATGCAACTGCGCGAGGCCAGCGGGTGCAACGCTGGCATCCACCACGGATACATCAGCGCCCCGTGCGTGCAAAAAGCGAACAAGCGAGAGTCCGGTTGCACCGAGCCCTACGACAGTTGCTTTTGATTGTGCGCAATGAAACACGAGCGATTGATTCCCTAGCGAAGTTTCAACGTTGAAAGACCAGCCAGCACCAAAAACATGGTGATGATCCAAAAGCGAATAACGACGTGGTTTTCATGCCAACCGCTGAGTTCGTAGTGGTGATGCAGCGGGGCCATACGAAACACACGCTTGCCTTTGCTGTACTTAAAGTAGCCCACTTGCACCATTACTGAGATCGTTTCCGCGACGAACACGCCGCCCATCACCACGAGCACGATTTCCTGACGCACGATGACCGCGATGGTGCCGAGGGATGCGCCCAACGACAGCGCTCCGACGTCGCCCATGAACACGCGCGCCGGGTAAGCGTTGAACCACAAAAACCCGAGGCCCGCGCCCGCCATGGCACCGCAGAAAACCATCAACTCGGCCGCACCAGGGATGTACGGGAATAGCAAGTAGCGCGAATAGTCGACGCGACCGACCACATACGCAAATACAGCGAGCGCACTGCCCACCATCACCACCGGCATGATGGCGAGACCATCGAGCCCGTCAGTCAAATTCACTGCGTTGCTGGTGCCAACAATGACGAACCAAGTTAATGTGATGAAGCCGAACACCCCTAGCGGGTAGGCAATATTTTTGAAGAATGGAACAATTAAGTCTGCCTTCGATGGCAACTCGTTGGTGAAGCCGCTCTGCACCCAAGAAACGATCAAATCAAAAATTCTGCTGGTGCTGGGCGCGGACACGGCAAATGCAAGATAGGTCGAGGCCACAATACCGATAAATGCCTGCCAAAAAAGCTTCTCCTTAGCCGACATGCCTTTCGGGTTTTTATGTACAACTTTGCGGTAGTCATCAACCCAGCCAATTGCACCGAAGCCGACCATCACGAACAGCACGACCCATACGAAACGGTTGCTCAGATCGGCCCACAACAGCGTTGAGATCGCGATAGATGTCAACACCATTGCTCCTCCCATGGTGGGAGTGCCCTGCTTGGCGAGGTGCGATTGCGGACCGTCGCCGCGCACGGATTGGCCGATCTTCATAGTGAGCAGCCAGCGAATCATTCGGGGACCCATCGCGAGCGCGAACGCCATTGCGGTCGCACATGCGAGCACGCTGCGCAGCGTGATGTAGTTAATCGCCGTTAACGCGCGGAATTCGCTGGCAAACAGATTGGCAAGCCACAGCAACATTAGTTAACACCTCGTAACATTTGTTCTAGTTTTTCGATCACGCGTTCCGTGGCCATAGAGCGCGAGCCTTTGACCAGCAGCGTTGCGCCGGCAGTGAGGCATGGGTAGAGCGATTCAGCGAGTGAATCAACGTCATCAAAGGCTTGTCCGTGCGGGCCAAAAATATGAGCTACCCTCTTCATTTTTGGCCCGAGCGTAAACACGCCGTCAAGCGGCAATTTGCTCAAGTCAGTGGCCAACGATTCGTGCAGTTGCTCCGTAGTTGAACCCAGCTCACCCATGTCACCTAACACCAGGTAGCGGGGCGCGGCATGCGCAACTAACACCTGAGCGGCAGCGCGCATGGACGCGGGATTAGCGTTGTAGCTGTCGTCAATTAGGGTAGTGCCGTTTATGAACGGACGCGATGTCAATCGACCGCTGACGTTGACCGTAGTTTCGAGCCCACGCTTGATAGTCGAGTCGGAGATACCTAGCGCTCGAGTAACGGCAGTGGCAGCAAGCGCGTTACTTACGTTGTGTTCGCCTTCAACTGGAAGTTGAATTTCTGTGATGCTTGAATTGCTGTGAGAGTTGAGCAACATCTGACCGGCTGAAGCGCCAGATTTCCCGATCACATTTGCCGTCGCAGTGAGTCCAAATGTGGTCACAGCGCGTTCGCGATTGAGCACTTTCCAGTACGGCAAGAAATAGTCATCCGCATTAAGTACGGCAACGCCCCCTGCTCGCAGGCCAGCGAAAATTTCGCCTTTGGCTTCTGCGACACCGGCGAGCGAGCCGACGCCTTCTAGATGCGCTGGCCCGGCGTTGGTGATCACTGCAATCGTCGGCTCGGTTAACTGTGTCAACAGGGCGATTTCACCGAAGTGATTCATACCCATTTCGATGACAGCCACTTTGTGCGACGCCTTGCGCGCGAGCAGCGTAAGTGGCACGCCAATGTGATTGTTCAGATTGCCAGTGGTGGCAAGAACGGCATCCGCGCCAAAGTGCTCGCGTAACACCGCTGCGATCATTTCTTTGGTGGTGGTTTTTCCGTTGCTGCCTGTTACCGCGATCACCGGGCCGTCAAATTCAAGCCGCGATGTGTACGCCATTTGTTGCAAAGCGATCAAGGTGTCGCCGACGTGCATGACCGTGATGTCGTCACCCGCCTGCACAGACTGTGAAACGAGGATTCCAGTCGCTCCAGCTTTGACGGCCTGATCGACAAAACGATGACCATCGAAGTTTTCTCCGTGCAAGGCAACGTACAACGCGCCCGGTTGCAGAGTGCGGGTATCCGTTGAAACCGATGTAAATTGGTGCGATGGGCCACTAAGCCGCGCATCGCTCGCACTCGCCAAAAAGTCACTGGCCCACACGACGAGCCTCGCTAACATTTTGTTTCGACAGATTGCGGGCGGCGAGCGCTAGCAGGGCTTCGTCGACATCAGAAAACGGATGGCGGACGCCATTGATTTCCTGATACGTCTCATGCCCTTTTCCGGCAATCAGAATCGCATCTTTTGCGTTTGCATTCTTGATGGCCTGTTGAATGGCATCCCTGCGTAGAACGATTGGATTCAAAGCATTGCGCTTATCCATGTCGACACCGGCAACGATCTCGTCCACGATCGCCAACGGTTGTTCGCTGCGCGGGTTGTCGCTGGTCACGTACACATGATCCGCGCGATCAGCCGCGATTTTTCCCATCAACGGACGCTTGCTGCGATCACGATCACCACCACAGCCGAACACGACCCTTAGCGCTTGCGGTCGAGTTTCGCGCACCGTGTCGAGCGCCTTCGCCAAAGCGTCCGGCGTGTGCGCATAGTCAACGTACACGCTGGGTTCAACTATGTCCGTAACCGCGTTGACGCGTTGCATACGACCTGGTGCAGCCGTCAGCGTTGACAGAATTGATGCGATGCGCTCGAGCGCAACATTTGCAGCAAGGAGTGTCGCCGCAACAGCCAGCAGGTTGTAAACGTTGAAGCGACCGATCAACCGAGTTTCAACGCTCGTGGTCTGCCCTGCAAACGAAATCGCTAGCCGCATTCCATCGGCGTTCATCGAGACGACGTCGCCGCGAACATCACCTTGATCAAGGCCGTAGCTCAGCGTACTGGGGAGTTTTTGTTCTATCAGCTGCGAGCCAAATTCATCATCGGCGTTGATGATCCGATGCTTGGCGGAGTAGTCCGTGAAAAGCCTGGCCTTGGCCGCGCCATAAGCTTTCATCGTGCCGTGAAAATCGAGATGATCTTGCGTCAGGTTAGTGAAGACGACTGCGTCAAACCGCGTGCCGGTGACGCGATGCAACGCTAAAGCGTGCGAGCTAACTTCCATTGCGACGGCCAACGCGCCTGCGTGCTTGAGGTCGCGAAGGATCGTTTGCACGTGTGCCGCGTCAGGGGTTGTGTTGCGGGTCGACCATGTCTTTGCGCCCAGGCTGACACCGAGTGTTCCGATAGCGCCGCAGGGAATGTCGAGTGCCGAAAGCGCTTGCGACAACCAGTTCGCGATCGACGTTTTCCCGTTGGTGCCGGTAATGCCGATAACCCGTATAGAAGCCGACGGGCGGCCATAGAACTCGTCGGCAATTTCACCCAAGTGCGTGGACAAATTCTCGACGTTAATCACGCGAGTGTCGTCGCTTTTCTCGTTCGCACTTGAAACTTCACACAACACTGCTGCCGCCCCGTGCGCAAGCGCGGATGCGACGAAATCACGTCCATCTACGCTAGATCCCGGAATTGCGATGAACACATCACCCGCCGCGACGGCACGAGAATCAACCGTCATACGCTGCCGCTTCACACCTAAACGGTCAAGCTGGTTGACGATAGCAACAACAGTCGCCGCGTACGCTGGTGCCGCCATCAATTGCCCTCCCGCACGATGGCAATAACCGTCTCGCCAGCAGCGGGTTGCGGCGGCAGCGGTGCATCGTACGGCACCTCCATCAGGCGCAACGTTTGTCCCATTACGCTGGAGAACACCGGAGCGGCAACTTGTCCACCATAAAAAATTCCGTCTGTCGGTTCATCGATCATCACGGCAACCACGTAGCGCGGATTGCTGACCGGCGCGAGGCCGACATAGGACGCCACGTAGCGTCCCTCAGAATACGTTGCGCCTGCAAGCTTTTTTGCGGTGCCGGTTTTGCCTGCGACGCGATAGCCTGACACTTGAGCGAGCGGCGCGGTTCCCTCCTTCGACGTGGCCTTTTCGAGCATCGGCAACACGGCGCGAATGGTGGCTGGGGAATACACGGGCGTCTGCCGCGCCGCGCCACCGTTTTTTAGCAAGGTCACGTCAACCAACGCGCCCTGATTGGCGAATACGGTGTACGCGCGAGCCAGTTGCACCAAGTTCACTGAAAGGCCGTAGCCGTAGCTCATCGTCGCCTTTTCGATCGGCCGCCACGATTGCGGTGCGCGCAATCGTCCGTGTGCTTCCCCGGGTACGCCGGTCTGCGGCGCGCGCCCAAATCCAGCGCGTTGCAACTGACGCCACATGACTTCATTAGGCAATCGCTCGGCTATTCGTGCAGTGCCAACGTTGCTTGATTTCTGAATGATTTCGGTGACGGACGCGACACCGTTGCTGCCAATGGTGTGAGTGTCGCGAATGGTTGCGCCGTTCAATGTGTAAGTGCTGCCCTGCATCGGGATGAAAGCGTCGGGCTTCAACACGCCGGTCTCAATCGCGGTTGCAATAGTGAACGGTTTCATCGTCGAACCGGGCTCGAACAAGTCGGCAACGGCGCGATTTCGCAACCCACCCGTCGCAGCCGCAGAACGATCACCGGGAACCGACGTTGGGTAATTCACCAGCGCAACAATTTCGCCAGATTTCGCGTCGAGCACGACTGCTGCGCCGCCCTTGGCGCGATGCGCGTCGACACCACGTTTCAGTTCGCGAAACGCTAGATGTTGCACGCGACTGTCGAGCGCGAGTTGCAGGTCGCGGCCCTGCTGCGGAGTGCGCAAGCTGCCGTGCTCTTCCACCACGCTGCCGCGACGATCAATGGTGACGCGACGGAGACCCGGTTTGCCCGAGAGCCAGTCGTTTTGCGCCAGTTCCAGCCCCTCTTGCCCGAGGTCATCGACGTTGGTGATGCCGAGTACTTGGCCCATCACTTCTTGCGACGGATATTCGCGTTTGAATTCAGTTTGCACTGCAACGCCCGCGATCTTCAGCGCGGAGATGGCTTGTCCCTGTTCCGGCGAAATTCCGCGCGCAAGAAACACCAAGTCTCGCTCAGTGTCGAGTTTTCGATCCACGTCTTTCGGACGCAGATTGAGTGCTTTGGCGAGGCCTTCGCGTTGCGGCGTAGTCAGCTCAACTTGATCAGGAAATGCGAACACGCCGCGCGCAGGCACGCTGGACGCAAGCACCGCACCTTCGCGATCAAGCAGTCGTCCGCGATGGGCAGGCAACACGAGATCGCGCGTGGTGCGTGCGTCGCCGCGCTTGGTCAAATCATCATGCTGCACCACTTGCAAATACACGCCACGACCCGCGAGCACCACGAAGCCCACGAGCAAGCTGTACGCCACGGCGCGCACGCGCCAGACGGCAAACTGCGGCGAGACGATTTTGCTATTCGTCGTTTTCATTGAGCGCCCGCCGCTGCTGCGTTGGTAAAACCATTGAGTTCAACGATTTGTGTCCGCGCACCTTCGGGCAAATCCATGCCGAGCCGCTCGCGCGCCGTGCGCTCCACGATGGTCGGCGTTGACAGACGGGACTGCACGAGCGTGGCGCGATTTCGATCTGTTTCGAGTTGGTACGCCAAGTCACGCGCGCGATTGATTTCAATGGTCAGATGACGCACCCGATACTGGCTGGTCACCAGCGCAAACGCGCTCGCCCACACGAGAATCGCCAGTACGACATTGACCCGCGTCACGCCATCACTCCCAATTTTTCGGCAACGCGCAAACGAGCGCTGCGCGACCGCGGATTGGCGCGCACTTCAGCGTCGGACGGTGCAATGTCGCGACCCACCACTTTGATCATCGCCGTGCGCGTTACAACCTGCGGCAAGTGGCGCAGACGTGGGTCCTCCGGCGTGCGACCGGCAAGCTCCCGCATCCACAGTTTGACCATACGGTCTTCGAGCGAATGGAAGCTGATGACCGCCAGGCGGCCACCGGGCGCGAGCAACAGCAGCGCCGCGCTCAGGGCCATTCGTAGCTCCTGGAGCTCTTGATTGATGTGAATCCGAATAGCCTGGAAGGTTTTCGTGGCCGGATGCTGCCCTGTCCACCGCGCTGAGACGGCTTTTTCGACAATCTGCGCAAGCTGAACGGTTCGCTCGACCGGTTGCCGCTCGCGTGCCTCAACAATCGCTGTTGCAATCCTCTGAGCAAACCGCTCTTCACCGTAGTCACGGATGACCTCCGCTATGTCGTTCTTTGGGGCTGTAGCAATCCACTCGGCAGCACTGAGCCCGCGCGATTGGTCCATTCGCATGTCAAGGGGGCCGTCACGCATGAAGCTGAATCCGCGCGACGCGTCGTCCAGTTGCGGCGACGACACGCCGATGTCGAGCAGCAAGCCATCGATTTGACCCTCGCCAACGCCAACGCTTGCCAGCGCTTGCGTGATGTCGCCAAAGTGCGCGGCAACAAAGGTGAAGCGCGGGTCATCAATCTCACGAGCAGACTCGGCAGCTGCGACGTCGCGATCAATCGCGATGAGCTGTGCGTTGGCAGGCATAAGTCGCAGCAATTCTCGGCTGTGTCCGCCGCGTCCGAACGTGCCGTCGACGAAAACGCCGCTGCGCTCCGGCAGCAAAGCGTCAGAGGCCTCTCGTAGCAATACAGAGATGTGGGAGTCAGGTGGCATCGTGCTCGATTCATACCGACAAACCGGCAAGCTCGGCGGGAACGTCCTCATTCATGCTGCGTTGCGCCAGCGCAATCTGCGCCTGCCAACCGGCTTCACTCCACAACTCAAATCGATCCTTCTGGCCGACAAACTGGACTTTGCGATCTAGCTTGGCGTACTCACGCATTTCTGGCGTCAGCACTACTCGACCGGCGGCATCAACCTCGGTCTCGGTCATGTATCCAAGCCACATGCGCTGCATCGCCTTGATCTTCGGGTTCATGTTGGGCAGCGCACTGACGCGATCTTCGAACGGCTGCCAGCCAGCCGCCGGGAACAGCAGCAGGCAACCGCTGGGGTCAGCGGTGATCACAACCTCCGAGCCGAGCGCATCCCTGTAGCGTGTAGGGATCGCTATGCGGCCCTTCGCGTCGAGACTTAAATTGGGTGCGCCGTTAAACATGCAAAAGATTATCCCACCTTTTGCCGCTAATCCCCACTTTTACTCACAACTTAGCGAATTTTGTGGTATTCGAATATTACGCTTTATTTTCAATAGGTTGCAGCGTTAATTTGAAGTGCATCTGCCGTAAAAACCGACGTGAAAATAGTGAGTTATGCACAGTTCTAAATGTGCAGTGTGAGTCGGAAGGATTGTTCTGACTATTTTGCCGTCGACTTTTCATCTTTTACCGCTTTATGCCCACGTCGACCGGGCCACGGAGCGAAAAGCTGTTAACGCAGCCTGTTACGAAACGTAGCCGAACGCCATGAAAATTCGGCAAACGCAAGCCTCCGCGAAACAGTTTGTTACGTTTGCAAAGTGCATTTACGGCAACATTACAGCGACACTGTCGGTTGCACACGTAGCCCAGTTTTCGTCGCCGTACTTTTTTGGGGAAACATCATGCGGATCACCTCTGCCGCCTTCGCAATTTTTGGGGCGATTGCCCTTCAGACGGTGGCGCACGCCGCTGAGCCTGCCGCCACCATCGTCGAGTTTTTCAACGCACCGGCCAACAAATATTTCATCTCTGCGAACCCCGATGATTGGGCGCGGCTCGACCAACTCGCAAACATCGGCTGGAAGCGCACTGGCGTCACGTTCTCGGCTTTCACACAAGGGCAGGATGCGAGTGCCAAGCCGGTGTATCGGTTCTTCTCGCCAGCAGTGGCATCGCATTTCTTCACCATCAGCGAGACCGACCGCACGTTGCTGTCTAACACGCCTGGCTTCGTCTACGAGGGCGTCGTCTGGTACGCCTTTGATCAGGTGCAGCCGCTGATTGCGACGAATAACCCGTGCGTCGGCGGCAGCACCGCGCTCTATCGAAGTTTCAACAACGGCGCGGCTGCTACCAATGGCCCGGCCAATCATCGCTACTTTGAAGATTACAGTTTCTATCAATCCTACGCGACCAAAGGGTACGCACTTGAAGGCGTATCGATGTGCCTGCCGCTATCCACGGCAGAAAAACGCCTCGACGTGACGCGCCTCTTAAAGCAAGGCAGCTTCGGCCCAACGCCTGCGGAAATTGACCGCGTCGCCAGCATCGGCACCAACGCGTGGCTCACCGAGCAATTTGCTGCCACCGCATCGCGCTACACGCCGCGCGCGTACACACCGCAAACCCGACCGGAAAGTTGCGTCAACGACACGACGCAGCCCATTACCGCGACCTCCTATTGTCAGCGCGACAACTACACGCTGTTCCCAACGCAGCTCGAGTTCTACAAACAGGCCATCACCGGCGATGACCAGCTACGCCAGCGTGTAGCCTGGGCGTTGAGCCAGTTCTTCGTCGTCTCGGTGACCGACGTCAACCTGCCCTACGGCATGGGCGATTATCAACAGATGCTGCGCGACAACGCGTTTGCTAACTTTCGTACGCTACTTGAAAAAGTCACGCTGCACCCGGCGATGGGCCGCTTTCTGGACATGGCTAACAACCGCAAAGCCACCACCACCGGCACGTCGCCCAACGAAAACTACGCACGCGAAATTCTGCAGTTGTTTTCGCAGGGCGTGAATCTGCTCAACGACGACGGAACCGAAAAGAAAGGGCCTGACGGTCTACCCATCGAGGCCTACACTCAGGACGAAATTAAGGGTTTCGCCAAAGTGTTTACCGGGTGGACCTATCCAACGCTCACAGGCGCGACGCCGACTGCGGGCCTCAACGGTTCCAACCTCGCGGGCACGATGGAGCCGCGTGAAACGTACCACGATGTGGGCACCAAGGATCTACTGGGCAGCGCTGTTGCACCCGCAGCCACCACAACTTTCGCCGACATGACCGGCGCGCTTGACAATATTTTTGCTTATGGCAACGTACCGCCGTTTGTCGCCAAATTCATGATTCAAAAACTGGTGACCGGTCAGCCGAGCGCAGGCTACGTGCAACGCGTTGCCAACGTGTTCAAAAACAACGGCAGCGGCGTGCGTGGCGACATGAAAGCTGTGGTCACGGCAATCCTCACCGATATCGAAGCACGCGGTGCCGCGAAACACGAGCCGTCGTATGGTCACTTGAACGAGCCCGTCATGATGATCACCAACCTCGCTCGCTCGCTCTCGGCCAAGACCGATGGTTACGCCTTCTACAACAGTGGCAACGCGATGGCGCAGGGCATCTTCAGCGCGCCGAGCGTGTTCAATTACTACTCTCCAGATTATGTCGTCGCGTCGGTCGGCATGGTCAGTCCCGAGTTCGGAATCTTTAATTCAACGACCGCAATGTCGCGCATCAACTACGCGCAAGCGACACTCTACGGCAGCATCCCCGTGAGCACCGCGTTGTATGGTGCCACCGGTACGCAGTTCGACTGGACGCCCTACGCAAGCGTCGCCTCCGACAGCAACGCGTTGCTCAATCGCATCAACGAAGTGATGTTCAGCGGCAAGCTGACCGCGACCACCCGTACGTTGATGAAGACCGCAATTGATGCGGTACCGGTCAGTGACCCGACCGGTCGCGCCCGGGCTGCGCTGTACCTGTCCATCGCTGCGCCTGAAGCGCAAGTCGTCCGTTAACCCGCTTCGGTTCACAAGGAAATTGACATGAATATCTCTCGTCGCAATACGCTGAAAGCCCTGTCGGCTGGCGCGCTTGCCTCAGGCCTCGGCGGCTTCGCGCTGCCGTTTGCGCAAGCGCAATCCGTGCCGTCCGACTACAAAGCGCTGGTCTGCATTTTTCTGTTTGGCGGCAATGACGGCAACAACGTCATCATCCCCGCTGATGCTGCGGGCTATGCCGCCTACAGTGCAGTGCGCGGCACCAGCTCCAACATCAACATCGCGCAAAGTGAATTGCTGACGATCAGGCCCAGCAACACCTCATCGACTTATGGTTTTCATCCCGCGTTGTCAGCGATCCATCCGCTGTTCGGCATGGGTAAACTCGCCGCGGTGACCAACATGGGCCCGCTATTAGCCCCCATTACCAAGGCGCAATATCTGGCCGGCATGAGCCGTCCGTATCAACTGTTCTCGCATTCGGATCAGCAGGCGCAATGGCAAAGTCTTGTCTCCGATCAGCCTTCGCGCACCGGCTGGGGCGGACGTCTCGCAGACGCGATGGCCGCGAGCAACGGCAGCAACACATTTCCGGTGCTCACCTCGGTGGCGGGCTCCGCGCTCTACACCACCGGCAACTCGCAGAGCCCGCTTGCGATCCCCGCATCCGGCACCTTCGGATTGACCGGACTGACCGGCACGGATGCGATGACGCGCGCTCGCGCAACCGCACTCAATTCGCTGCTGCAGGAAGGCAAAGATCATCTGCTGGTCAAAGCCGCCGCGGAGCAAACCGAGCAGGCCATTGCCCTCTCAGCCAAGGTCAATCCGATCATCAGCGCCACCAACTCAAGCGTAGCGAGCCTGTTCACAACGACTGGCAACAGCCTCTCGCAACAACTGTTGCAAGTGGCCAAGCTCATCGAGGCGCGGGCAAGCATTGGCTTGTCGCGGCAGATTTTCTTTGTGTCTCTGGGCGGCTTCGACACCCACACCAATCAGATCAACACCCAGCAAAATCTGCTCGCTCAAGTCGGCTCCGCGATGAAGTCGTTTTACGACGCCACTGTCTCCTTGGGCGTGGCCAACAACGTCACCTCGTTCACGCTGTCGGATTTCGCCCGCACCTTCAAATCAGCGGGCACTGGCTCCGATCACGCGTGGGGCAATCACCAGTTAGTGATGGGTGGTGCCGTGAAGGGCGGCACCCTATACGGCACCTTCCCCAATCTGCAACTGGGCGGCAGCGACGACGTCACCAGCGAGGGCCGCTGGCTGCCCACCACATCGGTCGATCAATACGCGTCCACGCTCGCCACCTGGTTCGGCGTACCCGCCGCCAAGCTTGCATCAGTCGCGCCGAATATTGGCGCGTTTGCCAGCAAGAATTTGGGGTTTGTGTAGCGGGTTTGTCCGCACCGTGCACGTGTAGACCGGGGCTCGAACAGGTTCCGCCGAGCCCCGCACAACGTCGTCAGGTTGGCGCATTGCACCTACCTTGGAGCCACAAGCCCAGAGTCCCATTGGGCGTGCGCCCGATGCCGTGTACTTTTCCGTCAATCCACAAAAACACTACTGTTATCCCACGTCAGCCCGCCGGGTCGCGTCGCGACGGCAAACGCCCTCAAGTCTGCCTTGAACAACATCTCCACCAGCTGCCATTGCGATTGTCTAAAGACGTCCAGACGTCTAAACTAGCAAATAGTTACTGTTTTTATCGAGGTAAGGGTATGCCAGACAAGCGTCGTCCGGGACAGGTGAGAGATGCAATCGTATCGGTGCTATCGGCGCACCCAACGGGTGCCTCTGTCGCCGAGATTGAGTCGGGTGTTGCTCGAATTATTGGTGATGGGCCCTCATCGTCCGTTCGATCTTACCTACGCCTGAATACGCCCATCATGTTCGCGCGAATGGACAGGGCGCAGTACGTATTGCCGGAGTTTCTTGACTTGCCCGTTGTCGAACGGCAAAAACTGCCGACAGCAGACACTGCCCACTGTCGAATTGGCAATGCGGAGCTGATTTTGGGTGACTGCACTGAGTGGTTCGAACGGCAGTCTGCGAATTCAATTCACGCGGTGGTTACCGATCCACCTTACGGGCTCGTTGAATATTCGTCGCAGCAAAAGGAGAAGCTTCGCAGCGGCAAAGGAGGCGTGTGGCGAATTCCCCCGTCTTTCGACGGCTCCAAACGCTCGCCGCTGCCGCGTTTTACCGTCTTAAATCAAGGTGATTTGAAAGCCATAGATGACTTCTTTTTTAACTGGTCAACTCGCTTAATTAGAGTGCTCGTACCCGGAGCAAACGTTGTTGTTGCTAGCAATCCACTTCTGTCCTACGTCGTTTCAGGCGCGATGGCCCGCGCGGGGCTAGAGCGGCGCGGGGAGCTTGCGCGCTTGGTGATGACGATGCGCGGCGGTGATCGACCGAAGGCCGCGCATGTTGAATTCTCCGATGTGAGCGTCATGCCGCGATCCATGTGGGAGCCTTGGCTGGTGTTTCGCAAGCCAATCAGCGGCCGTGTGCAAGACAATTTGCGGCTGTGGGGAACAGGAGGATTTCGGCGTCCATCTGCGGATCGACCCTTTGGGGACGTGATTGTGTCTTCACCGACGCGGCCTGCGGAGCGCGCACTCGCGCCGCATCCAAGTCTGAAACCGCAGGCGTTTATGCGCCAATTGGTGCGCGGTGTGCTTCCATTGGGCACCGGTACAGTGCTTGATCCATTCGCTGGCTCAGGCTCCACGTTAGCTGCAGCAGAGGCAGTAGGCTACAAAAGTATCGGCGTTGAGTTAGATCGAGAATTTTTCGATGTGGCGCGTGTTTCAATCCCGAAATTAGCCGCGCTCAAAGTCAAAGATTCGGTTTAGTTCGTGTCCAGATACACCCAGTTCTTTCTGAGTTTTGCGATTCCTTCTGCATGAAGCGTTGCTGTTCTAGTGCCCAATTCGCCGCGTGCATTTTTGCGGAAATCATCAATCGTGACGCTGCCCAGATAAACCTCGGTGAATCGCATCGGGCGACGGTTGACGGCGGGCTCCGTCTCGTTGTCAACATCATAAACAAACACGCACATGGTTTGATTCCGCGCACCATGCGTGTCAACGGCCCCTCCACGTTTGCGAGTCGTTTTTATCTCAACCCCTTCAGCGCCTGATTTGACCGAGTTGTTGACATAAACGCCCTTGACTACCAAATCGGGATGCCCATTGAAGTAGGCGTTCACAACAAGGGATCGCGAATGTTTGGCAAGGCTTGCGGTCAACATGTCGGACAGGAGGCCAGACATGATTGCCGGTCTCAGCAGATCGTCCAGGCGCTCCAGACCACGATCAACCAATCCCGAATTAACATCAAAAAAGAAGTCATAAACATCCTGCATCGCTATGCTGAAGTCTTCACGTCTCAGTCCGTAAGTCAGCTTCGCGTCGACGTTAAGTTTTGACTGGATGACTGTATTTCGACTGATCATGGTTACCAAAGTAGTGGGCGGGTGATAACGCAGAATGGGGCTGATCGCCGACCATAGTGCCATCTGGGCACCTCTAATAATTCATTTGTGGGGCGCATTGTGTCGTCGCGCGGTGCTCGCAATCCTCACGTGACCTGCGCGTACGCTCCGGTTGCTGCGCTCCGGGCTCCTAACACTGCATCCCCAAAAA
>JAYVNO010000265.1:0-2959 GCA_043758415.1 Burkholderiales bacterium | reverse complement strand
TCGCGCTGGAGGAAATCCGCAGCGCGCTCGATTCCAATCCGCGCCACGCGCCTGCATACAACGTGCTGGGGTTGATCCACATGGATCTAGGTGAAAATGCCAAGGCCGAGGATGCGTTCAAGCGTGGGCTGGCGTTGACGCCAAACGATTCGGATACCTTGAACAACTATGGTTGGTTTTTATGCCAGACCAAACGAGAGCGCGAAGCGCTAGGCTATTTTCTGGCGGCGCTGAAGGATCCGCTTTACTCGACGCCGAGCAAACCTTATTTGAACGCCGGAATGTGCGCGCAGCGAGTGGGCGACGAGGCCGCAGCAGAAGACTATTTTCGCAAAGCCTTTGCTCTGGACCCAACCAATCCTTCAACTATGGCCCGTTTGGGTGAGTTGTACCTGAAGCGCAATGATCTTGAAAAGGCACGTTTCTACGCCGATCGCATTAACAAAAACCTTGACCCGACCGCTGAATCTTTGTGGCTTGCCTTGCGCATCGAACGCAAGGGTGGGGATCGTGCGTCGGAATCAAGCTATGCCGCGCAATTGCGGCGGCGTTATCCGGATTCTGCGCAGGCGCGTTTGATGCAGCAAGGGCAGTTTGAATGAGTATCGAGGCCGTTGAGCAGGTAGCAGCTGAGATGGCGCCTAAGCTACCTACTGAGGTCGTATCGACCGGAGCCCGGTTGAAGGCCGCGAGGGAACGTTCCGGGCTCAGTATTGCTGATGTTGCTCAGCGCCTAAAGTATTCGGCACGTCAGGTTCAGGCGCTCGAAGAAGGGCAAGGCGATGTTTTACCCAGTTTGACGTTCCAGCGGGGATTTGTGCGCGGTTACGCCAGATTGCTCGGACTTGACGGCAACGCTCTGGTCGCCACGCTGGAGAGCCAGGTCACGGGCGACAATGGGCCAAATACGTTTCAGCTTCAACAGGTCGCCTACACGCCATCAACGATGCCTGCCACGGCCAACAATAGCGCAGCATGGCCTTGGCTTCTGGCGACGCTGCTTGCCGTGGTTGGAATCGGCGGATACACACTCTACGATTGGCAAGGGCCGTCGCAGACGACGCAACCTAGTTCTGTGTCTGCAAATACCGTCAGTGCGAACGCTACTGAGTCGACGGTAAATTTCCCAACTGCGATTGAACCACCGATGGGGGAAAGGCTGATCCCGCTGCCACTTCCCATGGCGGAAATTGTCGCGCCGCCACCCACCCAGCTAAGCGGGAAGCTGCGATTGGTGTTCGAGGGCGAGTCCTGGACAGAAGTGCGGCAGGCCAATGGCGAGGTCGTCTATTCCGGCATCGGCTCGCAGGGGATGGAACGCTGGGCCGATGGTCAGCCGCCGTTTGATCTTATTATCGGCAATGCGAAACAGGTGAAGTTGTTCTACCGCGGCGCCGAAGTTGATCTGACACCCTACATCAAGGTGTCTGTCGCACGCCTGCAATTAAAGTAACTGCGAGAGTAGCGACGTGGAAACGGCGGCGAGCGAACAGATATGACCTTGCATGCCAAACGCGTCAGCCGACGTACAAATGTCCGGTACGGCGCGAATCAGGTCGTGATCGGCGGCGGAGCGCCGGTTTTGGTGCAATCCATGACCAACACCGATACGGCTGACGTTCTCGCGACCGCGATTCAAGTGAAAGAACTGGCGCGCGCTGGCTCGGAAATTGTGCGTATTACCGTCGATACGGCTGGCGCCGCGGTCGCTGTGCCTCTGATCCGCGACCAACTCGACAAAATGGGCTTTGACGTTCCGTTGGTAGGGGACTTCCATTTCAATGGTCACAAACTGCTGATGCAATACCCCGGCTGCGCGGAGGCGTTATCGAAGTACCGCATCAATCCCGGTAACGTGGGGAAAGGCGCCAAACACGACGATAATTTCGCGCAAATGATTGCAATTGCTTGCCAATACAAAAAGCCGGTTCGCATCGGTGTGAATTGGGGCAGCCTCGACCAGGAACTTGCCACCCGCATGATGGACGCCAACGCGAAACTGGCGCAGCCGCAGTCTGGCGGCGAGGTGCTGCGAGAGGCGTTGATTACATCGGCGCTATCAAGCGCACAGCGCGCAGAAGAGCTGGGCCTGCCAGGCAATCAAATTGTGCTGTCGTGCAAAGTGAGCGGCGTGCAAGACTTGATCGCCGTGTATCGCGAATTAGCACAGCGTTGCGACTATCCGTTGCACCTCGGACTGACAGAAGCCGGTATGGGTTCGAAAGGCATTGTCGCCTCTACTGCTGCGATGGCGGTGCTGTTGCAAGAGGGCATCGGTGACACGATTCGCGTGTCGCTCACGCCCGATCCAGGCGGCGACCGCACCCGCGAAGTGGTGGTCGCGCAAGAAATTTTACAAACCATGGGGCTGCGCGCTTTTACGCCCATGGTGATTGCGTGCCCTGGCTGCGGACGCACAACCAGCACAGTGTTTCAAGAGTTGGCCGCGGAAATCCAGGCTTACCTGCGGACGCAGATGCCGCTCTGGAAAATGGAGCACCCCGGTGTGGAGGAGATGCGCGTGGCAGTAATGGGCTGTGTGGTGAACGGCCCGGGGGAATCAAAGCACGCGAATATCGGCATCAGCTTGCCCGGTACTGGCGAGTCACCGGTAGCGCCTGTGTATGTTGACGGACAGAAGACGGTTACGCTTAAGGGTGAGCGCATCGCCGAAGACTTTCAGGGCATCGTGGCCGATTACGTCAAGAGCCACTATTCGGGCGCAGTGTCCGTAACCGGCGTTGCCAAACCTGCCTAAGCTACACCTCATGAGCACCCAAGCAAATCAAAAGCTGCAGGCGGTCAAGGGCATGAATGATCTGCTGCCTGAAGAGGCAGCACTCTGGCAGGCGCTAGAGCACAAACTTGCCGCCTGGTTTGCGGCTTATGGCTACCGCAATATGCGAACGCCAGTGCTGGAGCAAACGGCCCTGTTCCGGCGCGGTATCGGCGAGGCAAC
>JAYVNO010000264.1:0-9280 GCA_043758415.1 Burkholderiales bacterium | reverse complement strand
GTTTGTCCCGTGCTATCTGTCCCGTTATTACTCTGGACACACCACCGCGTCATGCGTTCGCCTTTCCTTACGTCGATCTCAACTAAATTTGCCTCCTATCCTAATCCGACAGACTCCTAGTGTCGTCTCACGCGAATCGGGCCTCCTTTACCCCACACTCGTTAAAGAGATAGTCGAACGCCGCAGCTACCGCCAAAGCCTCGCACGAGCATCTCGTGCATGGTGAAGCCGCACTCCTTACTGCCGGTGTTGTTGGCACCGCCTGTACTGGTGGACGAATAACTGATGACCACGCCTGCCACGCTCAGGCAACCACGATGCCCCACGCGTCAAGGCGAAAGCGCTGGGCGGACGCTGCGTGCAGGCTTGATAGTGGCCACAAGGCTACCGAGGTAATCCTTTTGCCGGTACAGCGTGTCGGTGCTGCTGGTAGGGCCAC
This sequence comes from Burkholderiales bacterium, assembly GCA_043758415.1. Classification (GTDB taxonomy): domain Bacteria; phylum Pseudomonadota; class Gammaproteobacteria; order Burkholderiales; family Casimicrobiaceae; genus Casimicrobium. The sequence goes on along the minus strand of JAYVNO010000264.1, from coordinate 8,841 downwards.
CTGAGGCGTCGGCGGCGGTCGTTTGGGTGACGACGCCTATCGTGCCTTCGAGCATGGCGAGGTAGGTGCGCGTACAAGCACACCTCAGTTACCATTTTCAATGTAACTCTATGCAACGCTCAACTTCCGCTTGCGGGTCTCATCGCCAGGAAATAAAAAAAGCCCTGATAAGGAAGTGTTTTTGTGGCAATAACGCAGCAAGACGTCAGTCACCTGACGCGGCCGCTTTTTCAAGCAATGGCGTCCCCAAGGGGATTCGAACCCCTGTTACAACCGTGAAAGGGTCGTGTCCTAGGCCTCTAGACGATGGGGACTTTGGAACTTAACAGTACAACTTTTTCGCTATTTTTTGGTGGAGATAAGCGGGATCGAACCGCTGACCTCTTGCATGCCATGCAAGCGCTCTCCCAGCTGAGCTATACCCCCAAACAAACTGATTCCACTTGCGTTAAGTGCCTCTACAAGCCATGAATTATAGTCACAAATCATCGTTCTTGGCAAATTGCGTGCGACTGAACTTTGTGCTCAACCACGCCGACAAGGTTTGATGCCGCAGACGAGGCTGGTGACGCAGCGCTGTGGTCACTTGCCGCCATCGATCCGGCACCATCTCATCGCGAAACGCTGTTGCGACCTGCGTCCACCGATTCGTCGACGACGCCACCGCGATGACATTCGGCGTCACCGTGGCGCGGCGCGTAGGGGTGCCTAACTTTCCGGCAGTTCGCGCGTCTCGCAACGCACCGAGCAACGCGTCCAGATCATGCAATGCAAGCGTCTGCCCAAAGCGAACGCGGCAAATGATCAACGCCGCGATTGCCTGCAGCGCCGCCACCACCGGAGCACGGTTTAGCGCACACAGCAGCACACTCGCCATGCAGATCAAAAGGCAAACCAGGCGGACCTGCGAACGTTGGGTCACCGCATCAGCCCGCTTTCGCGTCTTTCAACTTGGCGAGCATCAGCCACGTATCAATCGCCGCGTCGGGATTTAGTGAAAGCGATTCGATACCTCGATCAACCAGCCATGCAGCCAGATCTGGGTGATCGGACGGTCCCTGACCACAAATACCGACATACTTGCCGCGTGCGCGACACGCATCAATCGCCATCGCCAGCATCTTTTTCACCGCAGGATCGCGCTCATCAAACACGCTTGCAATCGCGCCTCCGGCATCACGATCCACCGCAAGGGTAAGCTGCGTAAGGTCGTTCGAGCCAATCGAAAATCCATCGAAGTAATCAAGGAACTCGTCGGCCAGAATTGCATTTGAAGGCACCTCGCACATCATGATGAGGCGCAGGCCGTCCTTGCCGCGTGCGAGCCCGTGCGCCGCCAGCGCTTTGATCACAGCGTCTGCCTCACCTGTGGTGCGCACGAACGGAATCATCACCTCAACGTTGCTCAGGCCCATTGTTTCGCGCACGTAGCGCAGCGCCTCACATTCAAGCGCGAAACAATCGCGAAACTCCGGCGCGACGTAGCGCGACGCCCCGCGAAAGCCGAGCATAGGGTTCTCTTCATGCGGTTCGTAGCGATCACCACCGAGCAGATTTGCATACTCATTTGACTTGAAGTCGCTCATGCGCACAATCACCGGCTGTGGCGAAAACGCCGCTGCAATGGTCGCGATGCCTTCCGATAAGCGCTGCACGAAGAACTGTTTAGGCGAGGCGTAACCGTGGATTCTCGCCGCGACCTTGGCCTTTAATTCCGACGGCAGCGAATCAAATTCGAGCAGCGCACGCGGATGAATGCCGATTTGCCGGTTGATGATGAACTCAAGGCGAGCGAGGCCTACGCCGTGATTCGGCAGTTGCGAAAACGCAAACGCCAGATCAGGATTGGCTACGTTAAGCATCACCTTGGTGGGCGCTTCAGGCATGTTGTCGAGCTCAACCTCAGTGCGCTCGAAAGATAGTTTGCCCGCGTAAATGTTGCCGGTGTCGCCCTCGGCGCAGCTTACGGTGACCAGATCCCCGTCTTTCAACACGCTGGTCGCGTCGGCGCAACCCACGACAGCCGGGACGCCCAATTCACGCGCGATAATTGCAGCGTGACAGGTGCGACCGCCACGGTTGGTCACGATGGCGCTGGCGCGCTTCATCACCGGCTCCCAATCAGGATCAGTCATGTCAGCCACCAGCACATCGCCTGGCTTGACGATGTCCATCTCGGACGCGTGCTTCAAGATCCGCACCGTGCCCTGACCAATCTTCTGACCGATGGCGCGACCGCTCGCGAGTACGTTGCTCGTCTGCGTCATGCGGTAACGAACCAGCGTCTTGGTGCTTTGCTCGCGCGATTTAACGGTTTCGGGACGCGCCTGCAGGATGTAAATCTTGCCCGTCGTGCCGTCTTTGCCCCATTCGATGTCCATGGGACGACCGTAATGCACCTCAATAATCAGCGCGTAGTTGGCAAGCATTTCAACTTCGGTGTCGGTCAGCGAAAAGCGCGTGCGGTCTTCGATTGAAACATCCACGATATCAGTGGACTTACCGGCCTTGGGCTCGGAGCCCAACACCATTTTCTGCATCTTGCTGCCCAGCGTGCGCCGCAAAATCGCAGGCCGTTTGGCGCGAAGTGCCGGCTTGAATGCGTAGAACTCGTCAGGATTCACCGAGCCCTGAACCACCATTTCGCCGAGGCCGTAGCTTGATGTGACAAACACCGCCTCGCGAAAACCAGACTCCGTATCGAGCGTGAACATCACGCCCGCCGCGCCGGTGTCTGAGCGCACCATTTGCTGGATTCCCGCGGACAGGGCAACCGGCATGTCGGCATAACCCGTGTGAACGCGGTAGGCGATGGCGCGGTCGTTGTACAGGCTTGCGAACACGCGGCGAACTGCGTCCAGAATCGCGGGCACACCAACGATGTTGAGATAAGTTTCCTGCTGACCGGCAAAGCTAGCGTCCGGCATGTCCTCCGCCGTGGCCGACGAGCGCACTGCCCAACTAATTTCCGCGCCAGCGTCCCTTTCTAGCGCGAGAACACCGGCTTTGACTCCAGCTTCCAGCGCTTCGGGCAGCGGTGCAGCTTCGATCCAGCCGCGAATGTCAGCACCGGCTTTGGTCAGGGCCGGAACGTCGTCAACATTCAAGCCGTCAAGACGCGCAGCAACGCGCGAAGTCAGGTTGTTAAGCGTGAGAAAGTCACGAAACGCGTCGGCGCTTGTGGCCAGACCACCGGGAACCTGAACCCCCTTGTCCGAAAGGTTACCCAGCAACTCACCAAGCGAGGCGTTCTTGCCGCCGTAATCCGCGACATCTGTCATCCGCAACTCGTCTAACCACCGCAGTAGTCGTGGATTGAGTTGGGTGTTGCCTCGCGCCATGTAGCCTCCGAATTAGGTTCGAAGACGATTCTAGCGAACGGCAACGCTGCGTTGTTGCAATGCACAATGTGGCTCGCATGCGAACGACCCACAAAATCTAGAACGTGCCGGTGCTCAAGCCAACGGGTTCTACGTCCACCGCGTCGCGCAATTTGGCGTAGAGATCAGGATGATTGCTGCGCAAAAACTCGATAATCTGGATGTCTTCTTTGCGCACGGTACTGAGGTCGACGCCCTCAAGATGAACCAGCCGCAGCAACTCGGTCACGGGCTTCGGCATATCTCGACCGGCCTCGTAGCGCGAGCCCCCGCTTTGCGTCACACCAATTTTCTGCCAGAACTCTTCCTGATTCAAGCCCAGCTTTTGTCGAATCTCGCGCGGATTCGCGATCTTTTGAAAAAGACTCATTACAACCTCACGCCTCCCACGGCAGTATCCGCAACTTGGCACGCCTATGAGCACCGTTAAGCCGGGACAAATGACAAAACTATGCCAAAAGCATATAACCGATTATAGGGGCAGCGCTGGCCAGTCGATTAATTAATCTCACTCCTATACTGTCGGACATGAAAGGTGTTGCAGATCTCCACAGTCATTCGCGCTATTCTGACGGTACGCTCGCGGTAGCCGACCTCTTCAGCCTGGCCAAAGCGCGGGGCGTAAGTTTGCTCGCGCTGACCGATCATGACGAACTGCAAGGATTGCCCGAAGCCAGGCTAGCTGCGCGTGAGCACGGACTGCAATGGGTATCAGGCGTCGAAATTTCGGCGGGGTGGCAGGGCGCTTCGATCCATATTTTAGGATTGCGCTTCGATGACGCGGACGCAGATCTTCGCGCCATGCTGAGTGCAACGCGTGGCATGCGAAAAGTCCGGGCGCAGCGTATGAGCGACTCGCTGGCCGAAGCGGGCATTGCAAACGTACTGGCCGGGGCGGTGGCGTATGCGCCTAATCCTGAACTTATCTCGCGCACCCATTTCGCGCGATATCTGGTCGATACCCGTGTCTGCGGGTCGTTTGGTGAAGTGTTTAGTCGTTACATGAAGCCGGGCAAGCCCGGTTACTGCAAGCAGGAATGGCTGCCGATGACGGACGCGATTGCGCTGATTCATGGGGCCGGTGGTCGCGCGGTGCTTGCGCATCCCGGGCGCTACGAAGTTGATCTGCTTGGCGGCGTAAGTTCGCTGCTGCAGGCATTTACCGACGCGGGTGGCGACGGCGTTGAGGTCGTATGCGCTGCGCATCATCCGTCGGAATGGGCGCAGTTTGGCGCGCTGGCTCGTCGATTTGGCCTGCTCGCCTCAATCGGTAGCGATTTTCATTCGCACGCCGAAAGCCGAATTAAATTCGGCGATTTACCGCGCTTGTCGCCCAACCTGAAACCTGTGTGGCATGACTGGCCAGAAGCCGAGTGTTTGTATGCCTGATCGTCGCGCGGTATTTTTCGTTTCCGATCAAACCGGCATCACCGCCGAGGCGATGGGAAACTCGCTGTTAAGCCAATTTGACGGATTCGAGTTCCGGAAAACGACCATCCCGTTTGTTGATTCGACCGAAGCCGCAGATCGCGCCATAGCCCAGATCAACGCCTGCACGTCCAAGGACGGTACGCGAGCGATTGTCATCAGCTCTATTGTCGATGAGCAACTGAGCGAACGTATTCGAACCTGTGACGCTCGCGTACTCGACTTTTTTCAGACGTTCATCGCGCCGCTTGAGCAGGAGCTGGGCGCAAAAAGCTCACACGCGGCAGGGCGATCACATGGGCTCGGCAACGCCACCGAATATTTCACGCGCATTGAAGCGATCAATTTCACGCTAGCACACGACGATGGACAAAGCACCAAAGAGCTGGGCCGTGCGCAGGTGATTCTGGTGGGCGTTTCACGTTGCGGCAAAACCCCGACGTCGCTGTACCTCGGCCTGCAATGCGGTATTCGCTGCGCCAACTATCCGTTGACGCCGGACGACTTCGAACGCGGTGCGCTCCCTGATTCCATCGTTCGTCACCGTGATCGGCTATTTGGGCTCACCATCGCTGCCGATCGCCTTCAGGTGATTCGGCAAGAGCGCAAGCCTGATTCGGTTTACTCCAGCGCGAAACAGTGTCGCTACGAGGTTTCCGCGGCCGAGCGCATGATGGAGGATGCGGGCATCCCCATCCTGAATACGTCAACCAAATCCATCGAAGAGCTGGCAACAACGATTCTCATGCAACGGAACATTGACCGCCACATTTTCTAGCCGAATTCAACGGTGGCGCGCAATCCACGCGCACCGATCTCGTCCATGCTGCGATTTTTGAGGCTCATGCGCGCCTCCAGTGATTTGCAAATATCGCGGCAAATAATCAAGCCCAAACCGCTGCCCGCGACTGGATCGCTAGTCGAAAACGGCTCAAATAATTTGGCTTCGCGATCAGCGTCCATGCCGTCGCCGCTATCCCACACCGACATCGCGATCACGCCGCCGTTTGATCGAATGTCAATGCCGAATGCAGAGCCACGCGGCGTGTGGCGCATCGCATTGCTCATGAGGTTGCGGAACAGTTCTCGGATCAACCATTCGTGACCTTTGGCACGAAAGCTGTTGCCGGGAAAGCCATAGGTTTCTAGCGCAAAATCAAGTTCTTTTTCAGCAATCAACGGCGAGCACTCCACCGCCAGCTCGCTTGCCATCGCGCGCAGATCGGTGTCCCCCGCGCCGTCGCTCGGCTCGGCATCAAGCTGCGCGACTTTTGCCAGTGCCAGCATCTGATTGGCGACACGGGTGGCGCGATCCACCGATTCGGCCAGCTCGGCAAACGCCAGATCAGGTGGCACGTCACCGCGCTGTGCGTTTTGCACCTGCGCCTTGAGCACGGCGAGCGGCGTGCGCAACTGATGTGATGCATCACGTACAAATCGCTGCTGGTTGTCGAGCACGCGCTTGAGCCGCGCCATCACTTCATTTAACGCTTCGACCAGCGGCTTAAGCTCACGTGGAGCGGGTGTGGTGATCGGTGTCAGCGACTCCGGATCGCGCTCCAGCAACTCCCGACGCAGCGCTGAGATCGGCCGCATGCCGCGTGCGATGAGCCACCAGATCAAAGTGGACATCAGCATCAAAAAAATCACCTGCCGATCCAGCGTGGAGATCAGCGCCTGTTGCGCCAAACTCTTACGCAGCTCGAGCGTTTCCGCTACCTGCACTGTGACCATGCGATAGGCATCACTGCCGCCCAAACCCACGTATACGGGCTGCAAGAGTGCAGCAACGCGCACCGCTTCGTTGTCAAAACGATCTTCATAAAACGCAGCTAGCGCGGCATACGGCGAGCGCTTCGGGAACACGCCGTTGTGCGCTGGTAACTCGGGATAGCCAGACAAAAAGCCGCCGTCAAAATCAGTCACTCGATACACGATACGGCCACGCGTCACCGCCTCAAAAACTTCAAGCGTCGCATAGGGCAGCGAAGCGCTGAGCTTGCCGTTTTCGAACTTGACGGTGTCGCCTATGGCGCGCGCGGAGGCCAACAGTGTTCGGTCAAACGCGACGTTGATGGATTGCAACGTGTTCTGGTAAATCACCGTCGTATCGACACTCAAAAACGTCACTAGTGCCGCGAGTATCCAAAGCGTCAGCCGCCGCTTGATCGAGATGGGCCGAGCCGGTTTCATTCCGCTCGTTTTTCACGGATCAGATATCCCACACCGCGCAGCGCTACCAGCTCCACACCCAAGCCCGTAAGTTTTTTGCGCAAGCGATAAGCGACCACTTCAATGGCATCTGGTTGCGCATCGCGACCATCGGCAAACACCTTCTCCCAAAGCCGTTCACGGGTTACAGCATGCGCGGGCTTTTCAATTAGCGCTGCCAACATCGCAAATTCGCGTGCCGAGAGTTCGAGCGCCTGTTCGTTGGCGTAGCAAACGGCTGCGACGTCATCCACGCGTAGCGCACCAAATCGGCGGCGCACCGCAGCCACGTTGCCACCGCGACGCAGCAGCGCATGAATGCGTGCCTCAAGCTCATCCAGATCAAACGGCTTCGGCAAATAATCATCCGCGCCAAGGCGCAATCCCTGCACGCGGTCGCCCACCGTACCGCGCGCCGTCAACACGATCACAGGCGTGGCCGTGCCGTGCGCACGCACTTCCCGCAAGACGTCGAGGCCGTCCATTTCCGGCAGCGTCAAATCGAGCACGATAACCGCGAACTCTTCACGCGTCGCGCGCTCAAGAGCGCTTTTGCCATTGGTCGATTGCGATACATGAAATCCACGTCGCGACAGCGCCAGCGCCAATGCCTGAGCCAGCGCAGGATCGTCCTCCACGACCAGCAGTCGGGGTTTCTCCGCTTGAGTCCCGTTACTCATTGACATACATTCTGGTGTTTGTGGTCGCCATAATGCGGATCGTTCCGCATACGCACTGCTCCCCATCGACGGGTCGCGAAGGACAGACAGCTGACAGGTCAACTTTCTACCATCGCGTCACGCAATTAAAACAATTTATTCGATTTATTCGCACTTCCCAAGGACGAGACTCATGAAACTTATGTTACGCCAAGCCCTACTTTCGCTGGTAACAACGGCGCTGTTGGCGGGCAGCGCGCTCGCCGTCGAAAACGTCAAGTTCATGATCGGTGCCAACCCCGGTGGCGGCTTTGATCAAACCGGTCGCGGCCTGGGTAAAGCGATGGTCGAAGCGGGCACCGCAAAAAGCACGCAGTTCGAAAACAAGGGCGGCGCAGGCGGCACCATCGGCCTCGCGCAGTTCGTCAACGCCAGCAAGGGCGACGGCAACGCGATGATCGTCACCGGTGCGGTGATGGTGGGTGCCATTGTGCAAAACAAGCCGCCCGTCACGCTCGCTCAGGCGACGCCGATTGCGCGTTTGTTTTACGAATACAACGTGTTTGTGGTGCCCGCAAACTCCCCTATTAAGACTATGAAAGAGGTGGTCGAGATGCTGAAAAAGGATCCGGGCTCGGTGAAATGGGGCGGCGGTTCACGCGGGTCGGTCGATCATATTTCCGTCGCGCAAATTGCCAAAGATGCAGGCGTCGATCCCACCAAAATTAATTACGTGCCGTTTCAGGGCGGTGGTGAGGCGTCCGCCGCGATCCTCGGTGGCCACGTGACCGTCGGCACGTCGGGCTGGAACGAGATGGCGCAATTTGTCAAAAGCGGAAAAATGCGCGCACTAGCGGTCACCTCGGCCAGCAAGCTTCCGGGTGAAGCCGTGCCGTCACTCAAGGAGCAAGGCATCAACGTCGAAATCGGCAACTGGCGCGGCGTTTACGGCGCACCCGGCATCACAGCCGATCAGCGCAAGGCGCTGACTGACGCCGTGGTTGCGGCGACCAAGCAAAAATCGTGGAACGATTCGCTGGCAGCAAACGACTGGTTCCCGGCAGTGTTGACGGGCGACGACTTCAGCAAGTTTGTGGATGCTGAGCACAAGCGGATCGAAGAGTCGATGCGCGCCGTGGGGCTGGTTAAGTAGCGACGAACAA
>JAYVNO010000263.1:0-2994 GCA_043758415.1 Burkholderiales bacterium | reverse complement strand
GCGTGTACCCGGTAGCTTGGGCAACGCCGCCCGATTCATCGTTGATTGGTGGTCACGTCGAGTGACGCGTGGGCAACTAGTTGCCCACCCTACGAGCTAAGAAAACGCGATTCGCTATACCGAAACCGGCACCACGCCGCCCAACTTCTCGGTGATCTCGCGCGCCGTGTGCGCGACCAGCGGGCCGAGTTTGAGGATGCGCTCGTCGGTCAAGCGGGCAATCGGTCCCGCCAGCGAAATCGCGCCCAAAGGCTCGGCGAACTCGTCGTAAATGGGTGCTGCGACGCAGCGCAGGCCCATCGCGTTTTCTTCGTCGTCGTAGCTATAGCCACGAGCCCGGATGCTGGCGAACTGTGCGCGCAATTTGTCGGGGTCGGTGATGGTTTTTTTAGTGAGTTCGATCAATTGCGAATCGCGCAGCACGATCACCAATTCGTCTTCGGGCAGGGCAGAGAGCATGGCTTTGCCCGAGCCGCTGGCGTGTGCCGGGATGCGCGAGCCGAGGCGCACCAGCATCCGCATGACCTCGTGGCATTGCACCTGCGCGATGAAGCAGGCGTAGGTGCCGTCAAGGATCGACAGGTTCGCCGTTTCGCCCGACGCTTCCATCAATTTGCGCAAATGAGCGTGGCTCTCGCCGACGAAATCACGGTTCGATACGAACGCGCAGCCCACTCGATACGTCTTCAATCCAACGTACCAAAGCCCGTCCTCTTTCGACTGATAGACAAAGCCCATGTCCGCCAGTGTGTTCAGCAGGCGATGCGCAGTGGACGGCGGCAGGCTGGCGCGTTGCGAGATTTCAGTCAGCGTGATGCCGCCCTCGGTCTCCGCCAGTTTTTCCAGCAACGTCAGACCGCGGGTGAGGCTCTGCACGCCGCCGCTGGTGCCCTTAGCCGATCCTGCCGCGCTCGCCGACCGAGCGCGACGCTGCATAGGCGTGGCCAGCGGATCCGAGGATGAATGAGCGCGAAGCGGCATATTGGGCATGGTGGGTCAATGCGGAAATTAACGTGACACGCAGTCTAGCCAATCGCCGCTGCAGCGCGGAGAGATGGTGTGCGTTGCCACCCGTTAATGGCGCAAAGCACCAACACGGCGCGACAAATCGGTGACTGCGTTGCGCGGCTTGCGATTGATTTTTTTGATAACAACTTGATTCGGAAATGCCCATTTGACGTGGGCTTCAAGCCGCTTTTAAGCCAAAGTCGACTTATCAATAAAAAGGCACGTATGCCCCAATCAAGCGGCGCTTTCAGCGTAAAGCTGTTGCTCTGCAGCGTGCCCAAGTCACCGCCTGTCAAAACCTCAATCACGCCGCTCAAACGCTGGCTGCTGCGCCCGCAATTTCGCCAATTCTGCTTCCAGTGATCGCACCTGTTCAAGCAGTCTAAGCGTCAGCGCCAACGCGTGGCTGTCCAGCTCCAAATCGTCGCGCAGGCGGCTCGCTTTGCGCACCGTCAACACACAATCGCCGCTAAACGTCCACGGCACTTCGGGGTAATTGCTCGGCACCAACGCACCGGCAAACACCAGCTCGTGTACTTCCTCTTCTACCAAACCGGACAGCTCAACCAGATCGTTGATGGACACCGATTGTGTGGCGTCTAACCACAGCAGGTTGTGCGATTCAATTTGCATGATGGGCCTCGTTGAAAAGAGCGCTGCGTGGGTTGAAAGTGGACGCGTCGGCAAGTTCTTTGAACAAGGTTTGTTCGCGCTCAGATAGCGTGGGCGGCATCACGATTTTCACCACTGCGAACAAATCGCCTTCGCCGCCGCCGGGCTTGGGCAAGCCGCGTCTGCCCAGGCGCAATTGTTGCCCGCTGTTGATCGCCGCCGCGACTTTGAGATTGACGCGCCCGGCCAATGTCGGCACCACCACCGTCGTGCCCAACGCCGCCTCCCACGGGGCAAGCGGCAAATCGATGTACAGATCATGACCGTCAACCCGGTACAGCGGATGCGGCCGCAGCGCGATGTTCAGATACACATCACCATCGCGTCCGCCATGGATGCCTTTGCTGCCCTGACCGCGCAATCGCAGGCGCTGGCCTTCGGTCGCGCCTTTCGGAATGCGCGCTTCGAGCACGCGCGATTCGCGCTTCATCTGGCCGCGTTCATCGTACGTCGGCACGCTGAGATTCAGGCCCACCGTGGTGCCGCTGTAGGCTTCTTCCAGCGTAATTTGTGCAGTGACGTCAAAGTCCTCACCGGGCATAGCGCGAGGTGTGTGGCCGCGCTCAGCGCCACCCATGCCGCTGCCGCGCCCACGTGAGAAGCTTGCAAACAAATCAGACAGATCAACGCCATCAAACGCCGACCCGCCCGCAGAACCGCCATCACCAAAGTGCGTTTTGAACTGATCACCCCATTCCTGCGACGGCTGAAATTCTTCGCCGGCCGAGTGACTGCCCAAACGGTCGTACGCCGCCCGTTTTTCGGCATCCTTGAGCGTCGCGTAAGCCTCCGCCGCGTCCTTGAATTTCTCCTCACCCTCGGGGTCTTTCGACACATCAGGGTGATACTTTCGTGCAAGGTTTCGGTACGCCTTCTTGATGTCGTCCTCGCTCGCGGTGCGGGCGACGCCAAGGATGGCGTAATAGTCTTTGAATTTCATGGGCAAGCGGCGAGGTGAGCGCGTGTTGGGCGTGAACGCCATAGTAACGCTCGAAGGCGTTGCTCCAAACTACGTTCGCAATGATGAGCGCGACCAGCGCAAACTGGGACTTGTTAAGCGGGTCCCTAAAGCACGTCCCGCTTCAGATCAGGAAACACCTTGCCCACTTTCGCCAACACGTAATCGCCTTATTACTGAGTCAAGAAAATTAGACCAGTTCGGCAGACTCCCTCTCCCTCGGGGAGAGGGTTGGGGTGAGGATCCAATGCTGTTCAGTTAACAGGACACGGTCGATTTTTTTGACGCAGATTTCGCAGATTTCACGCAGATTGACACAGACTGAATGCCTATGAATTCCAACATTCGCGAGTACC
>JAYVNO010000262.1:0-2997 GCA_043758415.1 Burkholderiales bacterium | reverse complement strand
CAGGAATTACCGCTCAGCATTCGCAAATCTCTTGGCGCATTGATCAGCGACGCCGGTGGTGCCTCGCTCGCAAGCTACCTGTTGTTTGAGCCTAAATTTGTCGCGTCGCTGATGCAGATGGGCCAGCGCGATGCCTACTCACGTGCCGCCGAAATCATCGAGTTCTTTCGCGACTAACGCAGCGCCTTGGCTGTGCGAGCAGCGCGATCGTACGCCTTTTTGTAAGTCGGATTGTCTCGCTCGTCCGCGTCATAGCTGCGGTCAGCACGGAACATCGCAAGGTACATGCGCTCGCATGACGCTTCGTCGCCATATTTGCAATAACTCACTGCAAGATTGTTGTAGGTGATGGCCCTGGATTGCGCTTGTGCGTCGGGGTGATTGACCAGTTCATTCCACGCCGCTCGTGCTGCGGCAACTTCGCCCCGGCTGAACGCGGCTTTGCCTGCGGCCGACAATTCTTCGACAGTACGCCGGGGTGGCGTGACAACCAGCCCGACCGCAGGCAACGCGGCCTTGGCGGCTTTCTCGGCGTCTGCGCGGGCTTTGGCGGCGGCCTGACGCTCTTCCTCTTCGGCGCGCGCCTTTCGTGCCCGCTCTTCAACCTCAGCGCGGGCGGCGGCGGCTGCACGTTCGTCAGCGTCCTGTTTGGCGCGGACTTTTGCACGCTCATCGGCTTCTGATTTTGCCTTCGCAGATTTTTCCAGCGCTTCGGATTTAGCCTTCGCTTTGTCTTCAGCGTCGCGTTTGGCCTTTTCAGCCTTGTCTACTTTCGCAGCGGCGAGGGCTTCCTGTTCGATGCGCGCGGCTGCTTTGGCTTTGGCTTCGGCGGCCGTTTTGGCTGCGGCTTCGGCAGGACCAACGGTTGGCTTTACCGGTGCGGCTGGCGGCGCAGCAGTGACGGTGGGCGTCACGGCCACTGCCAGCGGCGCAACGGCCGCAGAAGGGGTGACCACCGGGGCCTGGTCAGTGGTGACGACTGGCGGCGCGGGTGACGGGGTTTTGTCGCCGCGATTTAACGCGAAATAACCTGCGCCCGAAGCGAACAGTGCCGCGACCGCGGCGTAGATCCACAGCTTGTTGCCCGAACTGGTTGCTTCTCCGTACCCCTTGGCCCTAGGCGAGGGCATGGGTAAAGGTGCGGCGTTAGGTTGCGGCGGTGGCGGAGGTGGCGGCGGGGAAGGTGGCGGCGGGGCAGGGGGTACCGGCGGGCGCGAAGGCGGGGCAGCGGCAACGGGTGAGTTGGCCTTCGGCTCGGTGACTGGATGGTCTGCGCCTGGTGAAGGCTGCCAGATGACGGTAGCGTCCGAATCCTGCGCAAATACGCGATCCAGCGGTTGCCGGACCTGCGAGATGGGCGCGGTGGGTTTGATAGGCGCAGCTTGAATCGATGGCTGCGTAACAATCTTCGCGGCGACTGCACCGGCAGCGGTGGCAGCAGCGGCATTGGCAAGCTTTGAAGCCGCAGCCCGCGCATAGGTCGTGCGCGGCTCCATTGGCAGGGGTTCGTGCCATTGCAAGCCATCGCGTAGTTCGTCGACGGACTGATAACGGTCATCGGGTCGCACGGCAAGTGCTTTTGCCAGTGCATCAAGAAAATACGGCGCGACCGGAATTTTGGCGTTGGCGGTAAGCGTGTTGCGCAGCGGATCGGTAATCATGCGCGCCACGGCTTGCGGCGGCGCGGCACTGGTCAGCAGGTAATACAATACCGCGCCGAGGCCGTACACATCAGTCCACGGACCTTGGCGCATGGTGCCGTCGTCGACATATTGCTCAATAGGCGCGTAGCCCGGTTTGAGGATGGTGGTCAACGCCTGCGTCATGCCGCCGACCACCAGCCGCGCTGCACCTAAATCCAGCAGCACCGGCGCGCCATTGCCACGCATCAAAATGTTGTCGGGCGAGACGTCGCGATGGATGACGTTCTGCGCATGAAGCAGCGTCAGTGCATCAAGAATCGGCTCGACCAAACGACGGATGTAGAGCTCGTCGAACTTGCCATCGGCCTGCCGCAGTTCACGCAGCGTTTTGCCGTCGTAATAACGCATCGCCATGTAGGCGGTGGAGTTTTGCTCCCACACACGGTGTACCTCAACCATTGCCGGGTGTGAAAAGCGCGCCAGCAGTTGCGCCTCGCGCAGGAAATTTTTCAGGCCCGTGGTGAACGCGTTAGTGTTCAGCTGCGAGCGCACCTGCACTGACTGGTTGCCGGTGCGGCCGGCAATCGATGCAGGCAGATATTCCTTGATCGCCACCGTGCGATCCAGCGCGGCCTCGTAGGCAAGGTAGACGATACCAAAGCCACCTTCACCCACGATGCCGGTGATTTTGAAGTCACCTAACACGGTGCCAATGGCTAACTGGTTAAGATTTTGCTGGGACGAGGTATCCATTAGGGCTTATGGGCACTCACGAGCGCGGAAACTCTTCAATTATGGCGCTTCCGCCGATAAACAGAAAGACGCAAGCAAGGGCGAAAATGTGACTCGACGCGAGTTTGCACGATTTGTGCGTTTTTAACCACGCTAACGGTCTATTGCCTCGATTCCTCCTGAGGTAAGGTATTTTCGCCCGTGGCCCGCGTTGCGCACGCGCTTTCACCCGTCAAAGGTTAGCAGTGGAAGTGATTGATCATGCGCCAACGGGCGTGAAGCTGTACGCGGGATGTGGTCAGTGCCTCGCCGTGCAGGTAGCTTTGCTTGTCCGCTTCGCAGACGAAGCACGCCTCGCGATTGTTGCCGCGCTGCGAGATGTGCAGCGGCATGTCATCACCGTGAAATCGCGAGCAGCGAGGCATGCAGAAAAGCCTATCGCATCCCAATCTGCTGGTTAATCGACCCCGGCCCTGAGGTTTCCCCACGAATAGTTGTTGTTAATCAATGAACTAGCGGCTACATTTTGCGTTAAAACTGCATGCATGGTGAATGGGTGCCACCGTTGTGTTTTCAGACAACGTGGGAGACACCCCATGCATGCGATCACCATCGCAAACTT
>JAYVNO010000261.1:0-26013 GCA_043758415.1 Burkholderiales bacterium | reverse complement strand
CACCAACCAGTCGATGAACTTCTGGCCCGCTTGCGCCTTCACGTGGGGATGCTGCTTTGGGCTCACCAGGATTACGCCGTACTGGTTGAAAAGCCGGGTATCGCCCTGCACGATGATCTTTAAATTCTGGCGGTTTTTGAACGCGAGCCAGGTGCCACGATCAGCCAGGATGTAGGCGTTCATAGCGGCGGCGGTGTTGAGCGCCGGGCCCATGCCGGACCCGGTGTCGCGATACCAGGGCTGTGTCCCCGTCGCGGGCTCGACGCCTGCCTGTGCCCAGTAGCGCAACTCCGCTGCATGCGTGCCACTCTTGTCGCCCCGGGACACGAACGTTGCCTTCGATGCATACACCGCTTTCAGACTGGCCACAATATCTTTTCCCGCCGCTTTCGCCGGATCGTCACTTGGGCCGACCAGCACGAAGTCGTTGTACATCACCGCCTTTCGCTCAACACCGGCACCGCTGGCGACAAACTTCTCTTCAGCCGCCTCATCGTGAACAAACACCACGTCGGCGTCACCGCGGCGGCCCACGTCCAACGCCTGACCCGTACCGAGCGCCACCACTTTCACGGCGATGCCCGACGCTTTCTGGAACTGCGGCAGCAGAAAACCGAACAGGCCGGATTGCTCAGTAGAGGTGGTTGATGACACCGTAATGACCGTGCCCTGCGCCTGTAAAGAAGTGGACAGGGCAGCAAACGTGAGATTGAGGAGAAGCATCGTAGCCGCGCGCAACCGTCGACGCAAAACGGTCATAGCGACTCTCCTTCCAGATAGCTGCACGCGGCAGCGGAGTGCGGTGAAACAAAAAATTCGGCGGCGGATCGATCTTCGACAATTCGCCCCTCGTCCAAGAAAAGAATCCGATCCGCTAACCGTTTCGCCTGAGCCACATTGTGGGTCGCCAGCACCAGCGTGGTCGCTTCGGCGCGCAGCGCCTGAACCAGTTGCTCCAGATCGCGCGCCGCCGCCGGAGCCAGGTTTGCCGTGGGCTCGTCCGCCAGCAGCAGTTTCGGCTTGCAGGCCCACGCGCGCGCCAGTGCAAGCCGTTGTTGCTCACCACCGGACAGCAATCGCGCCTGCCTTGAGGCAATGGCGTCGAGATGGCAGGCAACCAGCGCGGCGCGAGCCTGCACGGTACGCGCTGGCTCGGCAATGCCGCGCACGGCAAGCACGAAGCGCACGTTGTCGAGCACGCTGCGGGCTAGCAGTGCGGGGCGCTGAAAAATCAGCGCCTGCTCGACGGCGGGCGGCGCTTCAACCGCGCCTTGCGAGGGGGCCAGAATGCCATTGCAGAGCTTGAGTAACGTCGTCTTGCCGGCCCCGTTGGCACCGAGCACGACAATGCTCTCGCCCGCGCGAACTTCGAGATCAATGTCTGACAGTAGCGCCTTGTCGCCCGCCGTCACTGCGACGCCACGCAGTTTGAGCAACACGTCGCGCGACTGGTCAGCGCCGCTATCCACGTCGCCGCTCCAGCCATGACTTGAGCCCCTGCGCCAGTCCGTTGACCACCAGCACCAGCGTCACCAGCAAAACGCCCAGCGCAAGCGCCAGTGGTAAGTCTCCGCGCGAGGTTTCAAGCGCGATGGTGGTGGTCATCACGCGCGTTGATCCCGCGATATTGCCGCCCACCATCATCACCGCGCCGACCTCGGCAATGGCGCGACCAAAACCGGCGAGCAGCACCACGGCGAGCGAGAAGCGCGCTTCGAACAACAACACGACAACCCGTTGCCACGCGCTCAGTCCCAGCGAGCTGAACCAGTCGCGCAAGTTCACGTGCGCGTCCTCAATGGTCTGCCGCGCGAGCGCTGCGATGATGGGTGTGATCAGGATCGTCTGTGCCATCACCATGCCAGCCGGCGTAAATAACCAGCCCAGCTGACCGAGCGGGCCACTGCGCGACAGCAGCAGGTACACCACCAGCCCAACCACCACCGGAGGCAGCCCCATTGACGCATTGAGAACGACCACGATAGGCAAGCGCAGCTTGCTGCGCGAGAACGCCACCCATGCCCCTAAAGGCAAGCCCACCACTGCCGCCAACAATGTTGCCGCCGCGCTCACCTGCATCGAGAGCAGCGTGATCGCCGCAAGCGTTGAATCGCCGTCGCGCAGCAGACGACCTGCGGCTGCGATGGCCTCGGCGATGACGCTAGTTGCCAAGGCGTCCCCTCACGCCGAACGTGGAACGTCAGCGCCTGATCTGCGGCGACGCTGGCCGACGCTGGATCGTGCTACTTTTGATTGTGCTTGCCAGCGCAACCCGCTGCCAAACCCCTCTGCTACCAACGCAGCGCCGTAGAGCACCAATGCCCACAGCACGAACAGCGTAACCATCAACACCGGGAACGCGATGAACGCACCGTACAGCGACTTAAGCTGCTGAATCTGGGCGAAGTCATTCACAATCACATGGCGTGCAAGCTCGATCAATAAGGTAACCAGAAAAGCTGACGCTAACGGCGACGCCCATGCGTTCAGGCGAGCGGGCACCCAGCGATAAATCAGGGTCAAGGCGGCGATGAGCGGCACACCCGTCTCAATGGGATCGAACAACGTTTTGATCGGCGAGCGCAGCGATGGCATCAAGTTGGTAGCGAACTTTTCGAGAAACCGGATCAGCCAGAAGAGCACGCCCATCGCAATCGGCACCAGTATCAGCACGATGAACGCGCCACGCGTAAAGCCCCACAAACTGCGTCTGGCAGCGCCCCAAATTCGATCCACTGCCGCGTTCAAGGCCAGTGCTTTGAGCAACAGATCGCCAGCGATGATCGCGACGCCCGCGATGCCCAGTCCGCGCGCATTGGCGCTCAGTTTGTCAACAACCGCAACCACTTGCTTTGCAGTTTCAGGAAATAAGTTAGTGAACAAAAAATCGCGGAACGCAGCGTCAGCCGTGCGGATGATCGTGCTCTGCTGCGACAGCCAGAACAGCACGCCCAGCGCTGGCAACAAGGCCAGCAGCGACAAAAAAGCAAGGTAACCCGAATAGATCAGGCCGTCGCCCTTGAGAAAGCGACGAAGCGCGCGCCAGAGTGTCATCTAAATGAAATAGTGCTGGCCAAGCGTAGGATGTCTGGCATTTTCGCGCGTCAGGCAAGGCGCGCAGTCGCGACGTGTACTTAACGTACACGAGCGACTGCGCAACGCAGCATCACGCGCGAACATGCCAGACATCAAACGTGCTCGCCGCCGTTGACGTGAATCTCCGCGCCGTTCACATAAGAACTGGGCGGCGTACACAAAAAATAAATCAATTGCGCGACTTCCGAAGGTTTGCCAAGGCGCTTCATCGGGATGACTTTTTCCACGATATCGTCAGTTCCGGGCGACAAAATCGACGTGTCAATTTCGCCCGGTGCAATGGCGTTGCAACGAATGCCATGCGGCCCAAAGTCGAACGCGATTTCGCGAGTCAGCGCGGCAAGCGCTGCCTTAGATGCCGCATACGCAGCGCCTGCGAAAGGATGCACTTTGACACCCGCAATCGAGGTCACGTTCACGATGCTGCCCTGCGCAGCCTTCAACTCTTCGAACAATCCACTCGACAGCAAGGCCGTTGAAAAGAGATTAACGTTGAACACGTTCTGCCAAACCGCGATATCCGTGGCGAGCACGCCCATACGCTTGCCATCGACTTTGGGCGACATACCGGCGTTGTTCACCAGCGCGCTCAATTTGCCGCCGGTTTCCGGTGCCGCGAGTTTTTCTTTAATTTGCGCGATGGCGTCGGGGTAGCGCGCCAGATCGTTCAAATCCATTTGAACGTGGTCTTTTTCGCCTTGTGGCCATGGGCAAATCTTGTCAAACGGTTGCCGTGACACCGTGATCACGCGCCATTCAGCGGCATGAAAATGCTTGACCGTTGCATGGCCAATGCCACGCGAAGCGCCGGTTAGGAGAAGTGTTTTTTTAAGCGTTGCCATACCCCATTGTAGGCGGCAACACTCAACATCCGCTGCCTACAATCGCATCTCCAAGCGCAGCAACACGGACATATCCGTGCGCCCGTTGCTGACGACCACTTGCCGCAAACCGGCGTCGATCACGGTGTTGCTGCTCAAACTGTCCTGCGGCGCAATGTTCGATACCGACAGACGAATTTTGGTCGACGGGCTCACGGTCCACAGCGCATAGGCGTCGAACACCCGCTTGGTGGACAGTGTTTGCGCCTGCGTGATGGTCAGTTGCGTGTCGTAACCGGGCGTCCAGTTTAAATTGCCGCCGATGGTCAGGGGCGCGCCGCGCACACGGTAGTCAAAACCCAGATTGGCGGTGGCGTGGGGTTGCTGGTCGATGCGGTTGTTTGGCCCCGGAACAGCGTCCACTTTTGAATCAAACAGGCTCACATTAGCGCGCAGCGACAGCGGCTGCGCGGTGTCGATCAATTCTTTCAATTGAAACTTGGCATCAAATTCAATGCCGCGCGTTATCGCATTACCCAAGTTTTGTGGACGGTTGACGAAGCGCGGAACGTTTGCCCATGACACGGCTTCTAGCGTTACGACATTGCGCTGAAATTGCTTGATGTTGCGCTGAAACAAATTGACCGACATGATGCCGCCTGACTTAAGGTAGCTCTCGTAGGCGAGATCAATACCATTGGCCAGTTCAGGTTTTAAATTCGGGTTGCCCGCACGATCAGGGCTGACCGCCGTGTTGCCACCCGGCACCGGGAACAACGTATTGAGCGTCGGCCGCGCACTGAGCTGCTGCACGGTCGGGCTTTTGTAGCTCTGCGTGAGACTTAGACGCAGCTGATCACGACCGGGCGAGGCGAAACGCCACACCGCGTGCGCCACCGGCGTCAATACGCGGCTGACGTTTGTGTAGGTGTCGTTAGCCACTGCACTTTTAGTGGTGATTTCTTCATAGCGGAGACCAAGGTTGGTTGACCAGTCGGGATGCGGATCCCACTCGTCTTGCACGAAAACAGCCGCGCGCTGCGTGGATACAGCGAATTCGGTGCCAAGATCCGCTAGTTGCCGTGCACCGTTCAACGTGGTGATCGAAGTTTCGCTACGGCGCAGGCCTTCAATCTCGTATCCTGCGGTAATTGCTTGGCCGCTCAGGGTGACGTTGTGAATTAATTTACCGGCGCTGTTCCACGATTTATCGCTGATTTTTCCGTCGGTAGTTTGCAGCAAGTTCTGTGTGCCGTTGGCGGTGAATTGTTCGGTGCGACTGTGGCTGGTGAGACCGAAATTTCCGCCACTGACGCGCAACTCGTAGCGGGTGTCCGCATCAAACCGTTTGTTCAAATTGACGTTCAGACGTGCGACATCGACCGTGCTGTCCGAGCTTCCAGTGCGCGTTGCGTAGGGGGACGGATCAGCACCGAACAACTGCGTCAGGGTGCCGGTGCTGCGCGTGTTGCCTTCGTTATGCACAACAAAGGTCTGCACGCCGAATTGCTCACCCATGCCTAATCGCCACTGTGCGCGACCGCTCAAAAAAACGCTGTCGCGGCGCTCCTGTGATTGTAAAAAACCGGTCTGTTCAAGCGCTGTTGCGCCACTGGCGACATCGGTGTAGGTGCTGTGGCTGCGGGTGTCGTTGAGCTGATCGGTGTGGTTGATCGACGCCGTCAGGTTGTAAGTAACGGTCTCGCTCAGCACGTCATTGCGCGACAGTGAAACATTACCCGAGACTTTGCCACGCTCAAGTTGTGGGCCGAGTTTTATGTCGTTGTTGGTTTGCCGCAACGGTTCACGCAGCACAATATTGATGGTGCCCGCGATGGCGCGCGCGCCAGTTTCAGCGGTCGGCGCACGCAAAATCTCGATGCGCTCAACTTGGTCGGGTGAAATTTCTTCGATGTTGAAACCGGGTGTTAGGCGCTGGCCATCAATCAAAATTTGCGTGAAGCCGCCGCCCATGCCGCGCATGCGCGGCGCACCGGGGCGACCGGGACGACCCCCTGTGGTCACACCCGGAAGCCGCCGCATCACGTCGCCCAGATTGCTGTCGCCGTACTGCTCAATGTCTTCGCGGCTGATAATGATTTTGCCAGCCGTTGAGTTGCGGCGCTCATCGGTGGCGGTGTTTTTACCGGTGATTTCCACTTGCTCAACTTTCTGCGGCGCGGTGGGTGCGATAACCGTAGCGGCCGCTGGGCGAGCGCGAGCAGGCTCGGTAGGGGCAGTGGGTTGCACCGCAGTCGGTGCCGCGTCCTGCGCGTAGATCGGGGAGGCAACAAAAACACTGCTGGCGAGTGCAGTGACTAGCGCGCGTGGAACAAAATGGGGATCGAGACAGGTCATGAATTCTTGGGCACCACACATTCAAAAGCGTTCCGTTGCAGGACGCTCATGGCGTGCAAATTGTAGGGATTGAAAGGCAGCAGAGTTGTAAGCAAACGTAACGGGGCCGCCCGCAACGCGGTGCGCTTATTAACCAGTCAACTAAATATGTCCCATCGCGACCGGTATGGCTCCCTCTCCTTTGGGGAGAAGAGCCTGCCCCGGCGAAGGCCGGGGGCGGGGGGTGAGGGTGACTTCATCCCGATGCCTGACTCGTGCGCAAAGTCCCTCACCCCAACCCTCTCCCCCAGAGAGAGGGAGCCTGCCGAACCGGTCCTATTTGGTTGACTCAGTAATAAGTTTCGACACGGCGGCGCTAATCGGGCGCACCCAACACCAGCGTCACCGTAATCGGCGACGTGGTGAAGTCATACGCACGCTGGATGATCTTGAAAAACACCGGCGGCTCGTCCATTGTGATGCGCAACATGTCCCCGACTTGTGGCATCGACATGCCGGGTTCAGCGTTGGTTGAGAACGTGAATTCCGTCGTGCGAATGAGCTTCTGCGCCGTCGGCGTGAGGGTGATTTTCAGTTCCATCAGTTTGCTTTCACCCACGCTGCGGTGTCATCCAACGCCTTTGAAAAACGGCTCAACAACTCAGTGATTTGCGACTCGGTGATGATCAACGGCGGACTGAATGCGATGATATCGCCGCCCATCGCGCGCAGGATGAGCCCATGCTCTTGCGCACGGCGCACGAGATACGCGCCGACGCCGCGTTTCGGATCGAAAGGTTTGCGCGCGTGCTTGTCTTCAGCCAACTCAATCGCACCGATTAGGCCCACGCTGCGCACGTCACCCACCAGCGGATGACCGGCAAACTTTTGCAGCCCCGCTTGGAACGCAGGCGACACGTTGCGCACGTGACCCAGAATATCGCGCTCTTCGTAAATCTTCAACGTCTCCAGCGCGATGGCGCAACCGAGCGGGTGTCCTGAGTACGTGTACCCGTGGCCGAACACGCCAACAGCAGCGCTCGCGTCCGCGCACGCCTGATAAATCTTGCCGCTGACATACAGCGCGGAGAACGGCACATACGCTGAGGTGATCATTTTGGCGGTGGTCAACATGTCTGGTTGCAGCGAATACGTCTGCGAGCCAAACATATTTCCGGTGCGCCCGAAGCCCGTGATCACCTCATCAGCAATGAAGAGAATTTCATACTTTTTCAGGATCGGCTGAATCTTTTCAAAGTACGTCGGCGGCGGAATAATCACGCCACCCGCGCCCTGCACGGGCTCGGCGATGAAGCCGCCAATGGTGTCCGGCCCTTCGCTCAAAATCAGCGCTTCCAGCTCGCCCGCCAAACGCGTTGCAAAAAGCTCCGCCGATTCGCCGTCTTTTGCGAATTGATACGGATGCGGACAGCTCGTGCGCAGCACGCCGTCAATCGGCAAATCGAAGTGCTGATGCATGGTCGGAATGCCCGACAGCGAGGCCGATGCCACGGTCACGCCGTGATAGCCCTTGACTCGCGCGATGATTTTTTTCTTCGCCGGTTTGCCAATAGCGTTGTGGTAGTAGTGCACCAGTTTGAACGCGGTGTCGTTGGCTTCTGAGCCTGAATTCGCAAAGATCACGCGACCATCGCGCAACGCCTGCGTCGGCGCAATCGAAATCAGCTTTTCGCTGACCTCGGCGACCACGTTGTGCGCCTTGCCGGAGAACGAGTGGTAGTACGGCAACACGTCCATCTGCCGCTTCGCAGCCTCGCCCAAGCGCTTTTCGCTGAAGCCGAGTGAGGCGCACCACAAACCCGCCATGCCTTCGATGTAGCGTTTGCCGGTGTCGTCAATCACTTCGATGCCATCGCCCGCAACAATCATCAGCGGCGCGTCTGTTTCAAGCGCACGCAGATTGGTGTATGGATGAAAGTGGTTGGCGACGTCTTTTTGCGCGAGGATTGACGGGGACACAGGAGCATTCATTTCAACGCTGATCCGTAGGCATTCGGGTGTTTGATTATCCCCGACTGCCCGATCAAAGCGGTTCCGCTACGATTGCGAGTATCTGATCGACGGGAAGTGCAAGGATTGTCATGCTGAAACTCTGGGGCCGCAAAAATTCTTCGAACGTGAAAAAGGTGATGTGGGCGTGCGCTGAGCTCGGCGTGCCTTACGAGCGCATCGACGCTGGGCTGCATTACGGCATCACCAGCACCGACGAATTCCGCGAAAAAAATCCGAACGGCATGATCCCGGTGATCGAGGACGACGGTTTTGTGTTGTGGGAGTCCAACGCCATCATGCGCTACCTGTGCGCCAAGCATCCGAAAGCCCCGTTTTGGCCGACTGACCCGCAAATTCGTGCCTCCGCTGATCGCTGGATGGATTGGCAACTCACCACGCTAGGCCCGCCCATCGGTCCCGCCTTCATGCAGCTCGTGCGCGCGCCGCAAGCAGAATGGGACATGAAAATGATCTCGACGAACGTGGCGAAAGCAGCGCAGAACTGGACGATTGCCGACCGGCAGCTGGGCAAAACCAAATGGCTGACGGGCGAGGACTTCACGGTCGGCGATATCCCGGCGGCGATCCTTGCCTACACCTGGTTTGAAATGCCGCTCGCCAAGGCCGGGCTTGAGCAGCACCGGGTGCCGTTAGCGAACGTGGATCGCTGGTATGCGCAGTTAAACGCGATGCCGCCTTTCCGTGAGATTGTGGCGATCGGGCTGACCTGACAAGCTTGCTGAAATGGCAACAGCTTTTTGCTAAATGCCCCGTTCGATCGGGGCAAAGTGCATAAAACTGCATTTCTCGACTTTATGCGTAAATCCGGCTTTCGCCCTTATCAAACGGGTGTTACAGCATCAAGCTATATGTGACTTCCCGCAGCGAACAACGAGCCGATGAGCGGGGCGCGCACGCGCCATCACCACACCATCAACGCCGCTTCGCCGGTTTTTTCGACATAGCGCACACGCACTTTAATCTGCACGCGCTCGCCTTTTTTGAGCGTTACTTTCAGCTCGGCATTGCGCTCGTGTCCGCTGTCGTCGTCGTGACCGAGCAACGTGGGAGCCTTGCCGCGTGCCGCGGCCGGGCGCGTTAGCAGCAGTTTGGTGTCAGCGACCCCGAAGGTGCGGAAGGTGTATTCGCGCGCCGTCGGGGCGATGAAGTCGAAGTTCGCCTGCTCGCCCGAATCGAGCTTCAGCGGCTGCGACTGGAACAATGCAATTTTTGCCGCAGCACCGGAGGGCAACGGCGGATAAAAACTCTTCACCCACGTTTTGTCGCGCGCGGAGAGGCCGCCCTTCGGCGTCAGACCTTTTTTGTATTTCACGGGCTTCAGGATCAGGCCCGGTTCAAACTGATAATGCATCACTGAGTTCGGATCCCACTTCGAGCCCTGCACCGTGTCGGCGACGATCTTGCTGAGGATGTTTTGAAGCGTCTTGGCGCGCGACCAGTTGTTCGGTGGGCCGCCGAGCGAGGCGTACACCGCCTCTTCATTCCACACAATGCCGGCGAACGGATTTTGATGCTCATGCGGAAAGCCGAGCGCGTGGCCGATTTCGTGCAGCGCGGTGCTGTGGCCGTAGGGGGTGGTCAGGTCCCAGCCGAAATTCATGGTGGATTCATTGGCGGCGATGCTCAGGCAGTCGGTGCCGATGTAGGACCACGAGCCGTCGGTCAGATCAAAAGCTACGCGAATCTGCGCGCTGGCAACGCTCGCCACTTCGACGAAACTGAGGCCAACGCCGAGCGCCTTCCACTCGGTGAAGGCGCTGCGCACGGTGTCCTTCTGCGCGGTCGGGCCGCTCATAAAAGCGTAGCTGAGCGTCGATCCGTTCATCCATTTTGACGCGGTGTGCGCGATCAGCCTGGCGCGCTTGTCGTCGACGCCCGGTGGCATCACCTCCGGCTCGCGAACGCGTAGCGTACAGTAGTGCGGGCTGATGCGCGCGCCGAGGTAGGTGCCCTCGGCGGCGGCAGCGGTGGCGGCGGATTTTTTTGCAGTGGCCATGACGAGTCTCCTTGAAATGAGTGAGTTTTGCGTTGCACAGGATTACGCGGGGTTCAGCGGAAAACGGTTTGCCCGCGATGGATGGTGGCGCAGACAAGTTGCGGCGTCTGCGGTCCGCTGGCGACCGGTTTGACCCGTTTACGAGTCAGTTCGATAAGTTTTTCAAAAGTCACGGAGGGCAGTTTGGTATCGCCTTTGCGACCCCGGTTCAGCCCTTCGCACAAGGCATAGGTAAATGCGCCGTAACTCACCGAGCCGTGCTGATATTCATAGGCCGATTGGCTCTCGCTACAGGCTTCGAGCAGGATCGGCATATACGGCCCGTCATGCCCGTATTCCGCGCGTCGCGCTTCATACTCTGCTGGCTCATTCCCGCGCAGCGCCTGGGCACGTCCAATGCGGCGCAGGGTGCCATCGGCACCGACACGGCCTTCCACTTTAACGTTGGCGCTGACGGTGCCTTTCTTGCCTGCTTCCTGCTTGAGCATTTCCGCTTTCAGCTTCTGGCCATCAGCGAGCAATTTTTTGCGCGGCAGCCACATTTGCGATTTGCTGTCCCAGCGTAGCGCGCGATGCCGGATGTCGTCGGGAATGGCGATGCTGCGCGCGCCCTTCGCGCCAGCGCCACCGGGCGCGCCGCCGCGCTGCATGCCACCGGCGTGACAGCAGTCAAACATGGCAACCAGCTTTGACTTGTACGGCAGCTGGCTGTACAGCGCTGCAAATTCGTCATCAAAAATCGCGTTGCCGGTTTGCCAGTTGAAGTCGTACGGCACCAGGCATTCGTCGATGCGGTCAACCTCGGCATCGCGCCCGTACGCGGGCACCTGGGTGCCGTGGCCGGAAAAGTAGAAGAACATGGTGTCGCCGTCGCGAGCGTCCGAGAGCAGCCACGCCAGGCGCTCGCGAATCGCCGTCGCCGTGGCGCGCTCGTTCAGGGTCACCCGGATGGCGTCCGGCTCCACGCCCATTTCCTGCAGCGTCTGACTGACCAGAAACACATCGTTGACCGGTCCTTCCAGTGCATAGCTCGGGTCCGCATACTCGGCGATGCCGACCAGCAGGGCGCGAAGTCTGGGACGCGTCGGAACGATGGGTCCCACTGCCGCTACGGCGGCGGCCATCGCTGCGGCGGTTGACGCACTCGCGACTTCGGCCATGGCCGCTTTGCTCGCCGCTGCAACACCGCGTCTGCCCGAAGTGGGCACCGCGCTGATCGCCTTGGTCGCCTCGATGCCACGCACGCCGCCGCTGCGCAGCCCAAGTACCAGTTCGCGCCAACACTCGCTTTTGGCCTGTTCATGCTGCAGGTAGTGATCGGCGTCATGACTGATCAGCTCAAACTCAAACGGCGTGCGCACTTCCTTAAATCGTTCCTCGCCCGGCAACGAGAAACTGCGGGTGAACATCGCATCATCCTCGTTGTGAAAATTCCACCAGCGTGCAAGCATCGGCGGGCACTGAATGCGCCCGGCAAACACCTCGCACACGGAAGGGTGCGCCACCTGCGTGCCAATAGTGATCAACCGTCCGCTGAAGTCCCCAAGTAATACCTGCGTCTGGCGGCTACTCAGCGTGTCATAGGCAATCAATCCGCCGAGACTGTGGGCGATGATGACGTCAGGTTTGAAATCCACGATCTCTCTCGCGAGCTTGGTGCGCACCTCGATGCGTAACGTCGGCAAAGCCACAAACTGCGCGACCATCCCGACGGTCCAGCGGTATTTGTCGAACAGCCCGAAAATGTCGCGCTCGCCGGCGTGCACCACCCAGCTTTTGAGGAGTTTCGCCATCGCCGTAAAATACACAAAAGACGAGCTGTCCGCCCGATCAACGGCATCGTCGTAGGCGAACTGCTGAAATTCGAGTTTCCCTGACGGATCCCACTCGCCGATCGCAGCGGTGATCGCGGGCAACCAGTCGTCGCGCCAGGTGGCGACGCGCTCCTCCTGATGCCCGATTCCGTGAATGCACAGGATTTTCATCGATTATCTCCTCTTGGCGCGTCACTTGACGCGAATGGTTGAAGCACGGAACTTACGCGCTGCAACCGTGGAATGCACCTACCCAGAGACGTAGGAGTGAGCAAAGCTGCGCCAGTGACTGTCGCCATTACCTTTGGTTTGCCGTACAGCTTTTTGGTTAAATGTCTATTTCATAGGGCAAAGTCACTGATTTAATTGATTGTCGACTTACGTATTTTTTGCGATCTCACCCGCATTAAATGAACGTTTCAGAGAAAAGTTGTTGGCTCTGCTCCTCGCTGTTCCCGCGTTGGCAATGCGCCGCAATCGCTAAACTTCCCCCATGAATTCATCGGCACCTTCGCCCGGCACAATGTCTGCCCACTCGACCCCGCCCGCGCTTGAACAGCCCTACCTCGATTTGCTGCAACAAGTCAGCACGCAAGGTGCCGTCAAAGGCGACCGCACCGGGACCGGCACCCGCTCGGTGTTCGGCACCCAACTTCGTTTTGACCTGCAACGCGGTTTTCCGCTGCTGACCACGAAAAAGGTCTTCTGGAAAGCGATCGCCTACGAACTGCTGTGGTTTTTGCGCGGCGATGGCAACGCCAAATGGTTGCAGGATCGCGGCGTCACGATATGGGACGAATGGGCAGAAACGAACGGTGATTTAGGGCCGGTGTACGGCGTGCAGTGGCGATCCTGGCCCAAGCGCGAGGCGGACGGCGGCGGCAGCATTGATCAGATTGAGCAGGCCATCGACCTCATCAAACGCGACCCGAATTCGCGCCGAATCATGGTCTCGGCGTGGAACGTCGCTGAGTTGCCGAAGATGGCGCTGATGCCGTGTCACGCGTTCTTCCAGTTTTATGTTGCGGACCCGATTTCGGCACGCGATCGCGCGCGCGCCACGGAAGAAGGCCTCGACGACACGCTGCCGAAACCGCGCCTGTCCTGCCAGCTCTACCAACGCAGCGCCGACCTCTTCCTCGGCGTGCCGTTCAACATCGCCAGCTACGCCCTGCTCACGCACATGATCGCGCAGCAGTGCGACCTCGATGTCGGCGATTTCATCTGGACCGGCGGCGACTGCCACATTTACGACAACCACACCGAGCAGGTTGCAACGCAATTGTCACGCATGCCGCTACCGCCGCCCCGTCTCGTCATCAAACGCAAACCGGCGTCGATTTTTGACTATGAGTTTGACGATTTTGAGATCGCGGATTATCAGAGTCATCCGGCGATCAAGGCGCCAGTGGCGATTTAGGCGTGAGGGCGGGCAATCCGATAGTGGCGGTGATGATTCACGTCGGCGACGTGACCGCCGCACTGGCTTGCTACGGGCAAGCATTTCCATAAGCGGTACGAAAAAAATTACCGACGCCTGCGTTCGAGTTTGAATACCTCGATGTTGACGGCGTGATGATCGGACTGGTGCCGTCCGATGAAAAAGTCAGCTCGGGGGCAGGCGGTTCGGTCGTGTATTGGAAGGAGCCTGACTTCAATCAGGCAATCGCATATTTTCAATCCATCGGGGCCACGGTCCATCGCGGGCCAGGCGGCATCGAAGATGGCAAACGCATGTGCGAGATGCGCGACCCGCTGGGCAATTGCATTGGCCTGCGCAACTAGTTTCCACGCAACGAGCCTACCCCGCCACCCAGTTCTCCACCCGCAACCCACCCGCCTCCGCATAGGCGACGAAATCACGTTCGTTGTTCGTCACCAGCGTGACATCAAGCGAAATGGCGTGTGCGGCGATCATGCAATCAATCGCATTCCGCTTTTGTCGCGGCAGCGTGACTGCGAGACGCCCGTAAACGCCTGCCGCGTCGGCATCGAACGCAATCACCGACACTTCCGCGATGAGCAGGTTGAGCGCGCGCTCGCTTGCCCGAAAATTCACGTTGTCACGCTCGACGCCGTGGCGTAGCTCTGCGTAGGTCACAACGCTCATCACTACATCGCCTCGGCGCAACGCAGCAAATTTCTCACGCACTGATGGTGAATCTGCGTGCCCCAGATAGATGCAGATATTGGTATCAAGCATGTAGCGCATGGCTAGCCCTTTTTCTGGCGATTCGATGCGGCTCTTTTCTCGGTGACTGCGGTTGTTTTTTTAGCGCTCCGTTCCGTCTTAGGTGACTTAGACGCAACGGTAACGGCATAGTTGGCGCGCTCTTGCTGCACTCGGGGCGCATTCTCGCCACGCCAGTCTCGCTCTGGTGCCTCAAGCCAATCGGGCTCGCCGCGCCCATCTGCCATAAATCCCGGACTGAAACTAGCGAAAATATCCATGACGTGTTCGAGGCTCTTGCGCTCAGCCGCGCGCAGCACCAATGTGTCCCCTTTGCGCTCGATAATTACGTCCTGCGACGGCTCGAAAATAGCGAGGTCTTTGGGGATGCGCACGGCGAGCGAGTTGCCACTTTTGAAGGCTTTGGTTTGCATGTTGTCGATGATTTTTATCAGCAATTCGCATTGTATACACCGTATATACTTTAGCAATGAGTTTGGCAATAAAGCAGGCGGATAAACGGTCACTGGCGGTCATTGATCGATTTTTCGATGAACGTGGCTGGACGGCTTTTCAGTTTCAGCGGGATACGTGGGCGGCCTACGCTGCGGGAAAGAGCGGCTTGATTCATGCGCCTACCGGATTTGGCAAAACTTATGCGGCGTTTTGTGGGCCCTGTGCGATGTTCTCCGGGCAACCACCCCCTCACCCTAGCCCTCTCCCACGAGGGAAGAGGGGACAGACCGCGCCGACGATCACAGTACTTTGGATTACACCACTCAAAGCACTGGCAGCGGACACCACACTAAGCTTGAAAGACGCGGCCGCTTCCATGCAACCAACCTGGACGGTCGGCCTGCGCACGGGTGACGTGTCCAGCAGTGAGCGGGCAAAACAGGACCGTCGTCTGCCCACCGTTCTTGTGACCACGCCCGAATCGCTCGCGTTGATGCTGACCAAAGCCGATTGGCGCGAACGGTTGTCAAGTTTGCGTTGCGTCATCGTGGACGAGTGGCACGAGCTGATGTCGTCAAAGCGTGGCACGCTGCTGGAGCTCACGCTTACGCGCCTGCGTGGTGCGTCGGCGCGAAGAAAAACGAAGCTGCAAACCTGGGGCATGAGCGCGACACTGGGCAATCTTGATGAAGCAATGCGTGTGCTGATCGGGCCAGATGCGGCGCTTGCGGGCGATGGCGTGCTGATCAGCGGCAAGATCGAGAAGGACATCGTGATCGACTCGCTGATGCCCGAAACCATCGAGCGTTTTCCGTGGGGCGGTCATCTGGGCTTGAAGCTGCTGCCCGAGGTCATCGCGAAGATCGAGCAATGCAAAAGCACACTGATCTTCACCAATACGCGTTCGCAAACCGAGCTTTGGTATCAGGCGCTGCTCAACGCAAAACCGGAGTGGGCGGGGCAGATCGCACTGCATCATGGCTCGCTGGACAAGGCGACGCGCGAGTACGTAGAGGAAGGCATTCGCAGCGGCATCTTGCATGCAGTGGTGTGTACCAGTTCGCTGGACCTCGGCGTGGATTTTCGCCCGGTGGAACAGGTGTTGCAGATTGGCTCACCGAAGGGCGTGGCGCGTCTGCTGCAGCGCGCGGGACGCAGCGGCCATCAACCGGGCGCGAAGAGCCGCGTGACGGTGGTTCCTACGCATGCGCTGGAACTCGTCGAAGCCGCAGCCGCACGGCAGGCAGCACAGGCAAAACACATCGAATCCCGTATGCCGATTGGCGCTGCATCGGGCAAATATAATTGGCGACCGCTCGATGTGCTCACGCAGCACATGGTGAGCGCGGCGCTCGGTGGCGGCTTCAATCCGGACGAGTTGCGCGCGGAGGTTGAGAGCTGTTTCACCTACATGCAGCTTACCAATGCGGAGTGGCAGTGGTGCCTCGATTTCGTTACGCGCGGTGGCGCGTCGTTGCAGGCTTATCCTGATTTTCACAAGGTGGTGATTGATCCTGAAACCGGGCTCTACGTTGTCAGGGACCGTCGCATCGCCATGCGACATCGCACCAACATCGGCACCATCGTATCGGAGGCATCGATCACGGTGCAATTTCTTGGCGGGGCACGGCTGGGCCATGTGGAAGAGGATTTCATCGCGCGGCTCAATCCGGGAGACGCCTTCATCTTCGCTGGACGTGTGGTGGAGTTCATTCGTGTTCGCGAAATGACGGCGTATGTGCGTCGCGCCGCGACCCGCAAGAATCTGGTGCCGCGCTGGGCGGGTGGCAAGATGCCGCTCTCGACACAGCTTGCAGGCGCAACGCGCGACCTGATTGCTGAGACGAAACATGGCGTTTACTCAACGCCTGAGATGCGATTGTGCGAGCCGATCTTCGCGCTGCAATCGCGACTGTCAGCACTGCCCGATCAAAAGGAATGGCTCGTTGAGTCGCTCAAAACCAGCGAGGGCTGGCACCTGTTCTTCTATCCATTTGAAGGGCGACTGGTGCATCTCGGACTGGCAACACTGTTCAGCTATCGCCTGGCAAAAGCGCACCCTGAGTTGGGCAAAACGTTTTCGATTGCGATCAATGATTACGGCTTCGAGTTGCTGTCGCCGACCGAGGTCGCTTTGACTGCGAAGGAGTTGCGCGAACTGCTGGATTCTCGTCATGTGGAAGCAGACATACTCGCGGGCCTCAACGCGGCCGAGCTTGGAAAGCGACAATTCCGGGAGATCGCGCGCGTTGCGGGTTTGATCGATCAGGGCTACCCGGGTCAAAACAAATCGAGCCGTCAGTTGCAGGCATCCAGCGGACTGCTGTTTGAGGTTTTCACCACGTACGACAGTGGCAACCTGCTGCTCAAGCAAGCGGTGCGCGAAGTGATGGAGCGGCAACTGGAAGCGTCACGTCTGGCGTCCGCTCTGCTTCGGCTGCGCGGCAGCAAGGCGCTCATGATGAAGTGTGACCGGCCCACACCGTTTTCGTTTCCGCTGGTGGTTGAGCGGCTGCGCGAGAAACTCTCGACTGAGCAGATTGAGCAGCGCGTCGCGCGGATGGTCGCGGAGCTTGACCGCTCGTGAGTATTTTTTCGCCACGATGCAATGCAGTGGAATCGCGGGCCTAGCGAGGGCAAATTGCCTCTACGGTCACCGTTGATTTCGCAGCCGCTTCTCACCGAATTTGAACCAGACGCGTGCGATATTTTCGCCTCGCACTTCGTACATTGCGATCAGCTCGACCGTTCCAATTCCTTCCGGATAATCGCGCGTCACGATCTCGTGATCAATCACCAGATTGCCCATCGCGGTGCGACCAAGCAATCGGGCGTGAAGATTGGGCTCCAGCAAACGCACCGCGAGACGCTCGCGCACCTGCACAGCTCCGCTAGCGACCAACGTAGAAGGAAATTCGAAGTGCTCAACATCGTCGGCATAGGTGGCCATCAGCGCGTCAATGTCACGCGCGTTATAAGCGTCTAGCTGGCGTTGAACAACGGTTTGTGGGGTCATGCGTCTTTGATCGCGTTGTGGTTTTGTACGCGTGACGCACGATATGTCCGACCGCTATCGGAAACGCTCATCCAGCAGTTCGATCCAGTGCAACACCGGCAAGCCCGAACCGCTTTGTAAATGCGTCATGCAGCCGATGTTTGCGGTCGCAATCTGCGTCGGCGAGCCCGCAGTGAGCGACTTGAGTTTGCGTGATTTAAGTTCATTGCTGATCGCGGGTTGCAACACCGAATAGGTGCCGGCCGACCCGCAGCACAGGTGGCTATCGGCAACGGGTGACAACGTAAAGCCCATATCCTTTAGCAGCGCTTCAACGCCGCCTTTCAGCTTCATACCATGCTGCATCGTGCACGGTGGATGGTAGGCAATTTTTTGGCTCGACGCTTTCACCTTGCCTTTAAGCGTTAACCATTCGGCAGCAATTACCTCGGAAACGTCCTTTGCAAGCGCTGCGATTTTTTCCGCTTTGCAAGCGTAAGCAGCATCGCCTTTCATGAAGTGAGCATAGTCCTTGACCATCACTGAGCACCCGGACGCGGTCACTACAATCGCCTCAGCGCCAGACTCGACGTGCGGCCACCAGGCATCAATATTTGCACGAACTTTTTCGACGGCTTCGTCATGCGCATTCAAATGATGACTTAACGCGCCGCAACATCCGCCTGCGGACACGCGCGTGAGTGTGATGCCAGCGACATCCAAAACGCGCGCAGTGGCCGCGTCAATCGACGGTGCAAAGGCATCCTGCACACAGTTGTCGAGCAGCAACATTGTCCGTGCATGCTGCGTCGTCGGCCATGCTCCGGGCGCGCGTCGTGGTTGAATTTTTGCCTTGAGAGAAGCAGGCAACAACGGTCGCGCGGCGCGTCCCAGCGCGAGTGCCACAGCGAACGTCTTTTTGCTCAACAGCCCCTTGCGCAGCATTCGCCTTTTGAACAACTCACCTGCCGTTCGCCCGACTTTTTTCTCGACAACCGAGCGTCCAATATCGACAAGACGACCATATTCGACACCGCTCGGACACGTGCTCTCACAGCTCCTGCAGGTCAGGCACCGATCCAGATGCTGCTGTGTTTTCGCGGTCGGTTCGACGCCTTCAAGCACCTGCTTGATGAGATAAATTCTCCCGCGTGGACCGTCGAGTTCATCACCCAGAATTTGATAGGTGGGGCACGTCGCGGTGCAAAAGCCACAGTGCACGCATGATCGCAAAATGGCGTCAGCCTCGATACCTTCAGGCGTGTCTTTGATGAAATCGGCGAGGTTGGTTTGCATGCGGGCAATGTTTTTTGTAGGAGCGGCTCGCCGCGACCGAAGGGTTACTAAATTCGAAGTGGGGTCGCGGCAAGCCGCTTCTATAGTTGCGAAAACACGCCGTACGGATCAAAGCTCGTCTTGATCTTCGCCTGCACGTCGGCGAGCGCCGACTGCAGCGCCTCGGCGCGTTCGCCATCGGAGGTTGCACCGCGAAACACGCTCGCGTGACCGCCTTGATCCCGCGCCCATTGGCGAATAACGGGCAGGGCGCTGGCTGAACTACGAACCCAACGCTGCGCACCACCCCAGTCGATGGCCTGTCCTTCCGCATCGATAGCGAAATCACCGCACGAAGCGGTGGACTTGCAAGCCACACGAATCACCGGCAGCTCATCGGCGAAGAACGCATGTTTGTGCTCACGCCAGTCGCGCCACCAGTTGGCGTCGTTCGCGAGAGCCTCTCCCCCTAGATTTGAGGCGGCAGACGTTACTGCTGGCGCTGCGCCAGCAAGCCGAACATAGAGCTTCCCGCCAACCCAAGTCGTCGCGGTAATGGGATTTGCCCCGGCGTACCAGCGGTTCATGCGATCGATAGCGGTCTGCGTATCAAACTCGAACACGCGCGTCTGCTGCGCTTTGGGCAATGGCAGGCATTTGAACGCGGCTTCAGTGATAACGCCGAGCGTGCCGAACGATCCTGTTAGCAAGCGCGACACGTCAAACCCTGCGACGTTCTTTATGACCTTACCGCCAAAGCTCAGATGATCGCCCTTGCCATCGAGCACTTTGCAGCCGAGGACGAAATCGCGCAACGCCCCGGCGTACGGGCGACGCGGCCCGGACAAAGCACTGGCGACAATACCGCCGATGGTGGCGTTCTCACCGAAGTGAGGCGGCTCGAACGCAAGCATTTGGCCCGCATCTGCCATCGTCTTTTCAACGTCAGCGATACGTGTGCCACAACGAACGACAATGACGAGTTCGTTGGGTTCGTACTCCACGATACCGCTGAGCTCACGTGTGTCGAGGACGTCACCTGTCGCTGTCGGCGAGCAGAACGACTTGCTGCCGCTGCCGCGAATAGCGAGCTTTTCGCCCTTTGCGGCCGCGGCTTTGATTTGGGCTTGCCAGTATTCGATCACTGCGGAACTCATAGGGTGCGCTCCGCGCACCAAGCACCGGCCTGAAGCGAGCACTGCTCGCGGTGAATCGGCGTCATGGTGCGCAAAGCGCACCCTATGTCACTTTGCCGCATAAATATGCTCCGGCTCTTCGTGATCGACCACTTCATTCTCCGCCTTTGAATCGGCAATCCATTGCTGCATCGACGGATGCGCGAGCATTGCTTGCACATACTCGGCAACCACCGGGCTCTGTTTCACAGCATAGGTGTTGAAGCGTAAAACGACCGGAGCGAAGTACGCATCTGCCACGCTAAATTTGCCATAAAGAAATACCCCGTCGCCGCCAAACTTCCTGCGTGCTTCAGTCCACAGCGCCTGCAAACGATCAATGTCTTTCTGCACGTCCTCGCGCGGCACCGCAATGGGGAAACTGCGCCGCACGTTCATCGGCAGCCAGTTGCGCACCGCCTGAAAGCCGGAGTGCATTTCTGCGCACGCGCAACGCGCGTGGGCGCGAGCGACGGCGTCGGTTGGCCACATGCCAGTGTGACGTTCGGCGAGATATTCAGCGATTGCGAGCGAGTCCCACACAGCAACTTCTCCATCCAACATAACCGGGACTTTGCCATTGGGTGAGCGTTTGCGTAAGGTAATTTCGGCTGCGAATTCCGGCGTATCGAACACGTAACGTTGTTCCGTGAACGGAACGCCAAAAGCGTGCAGCAAAAGCCACGGTCGCAGCGACCAGGAGGAGTAATTTTTGTTGCCGATTAAGAGGGTGTAGGGCATGACAGTATCGGTGTGATTGATCGGAGGGACAACTGTAGAGGCTCTGCGTTTTTGATGATTGCAAAACTTGCTGGGTAGACCGTAGAGGCCGTAGGGTGGGCAGTCCTCTGCCCACCGTTGTGACCACTTTACGCAGACGGTGGGCACGGGGTGCCCACCCTACGACGCAAAAATTATTTCATCGGAATAGTTTTTCCCGGATTCATGATGTTGTTGGGATCTAGTGCCTGCTTGATGGTGCGCATCACATCCACGCCTTCGCCGTGTTCTGCCTTCAGCGCTTCCAGCTTGTGAATGCCAATGCCATGTTCGCCGGTGCAGGTGCCGCCCATGCCGATGGCGATGTGCGCGATGCGGTCGGCGGCGATTTCGGCACGATCACGTTCGTCAGCGCTGGTTGGATCAAACGTAATCAGTACATGGAAGTTTCCATCGCCCACATGGCCGACAATCATGCAGACGAGATTACTTTTTGCGACCTCTTCTTTCGCCGCCATAACGCTATCGGCAAGCCGCGAAATCGGCACGCAGGTGTCGGTGGAAAAAGCCTGCTTGCCTGGGATGTAATTCATGCCCGCCCAGTAAGCGTCGTGCCGCGCTTTCCACAGTTTGGTGCGGTCTTCCTGCTTGTCGGCGAAGCGGTAGTCGCTACCACCGAAATCAGCGGTGATCGATTTCATCTGTTCGATCTGTTCGGCGACGTATGCGTCAGTGCCGTGAAATTCCATGAACAATGTCGGCTTTGCCTCAAAGCCTTCTAGCTTGCTGTACTGGATGCTAGCTTTCATCTGCACTTCATCTAGCAGTTCGATGCGCGCCATCGGGATGCCCAATTGCATCGCAGTGATCACCGCATTGACCGCTTCTCGCAAAGCGTCGAACTGGCACACAGCCGCGCTGATGCGCTCTGGCACGCCATACAGCTTGAGCTGAATTTCAGTGACTATCCCGAGCGTGCCTTCGGAGCCAATGTAGAGACGCGTGAGGTCGTAGCCAGCGCTCGACTTGCGCGCGCGCGTGCCGGTACGGATGATGCGACCATCGGGCGTCACCACCGTCAGTCCGAGAATATTTTCACGCATGGTGCCGTAGCGCACCGCATTGGTTCCACTGGCGCGCGTGGCTGTCATGCCACCGATGCTGGCGTTCGCACCCGGATCAATCGGAAAAAACAGCCCGGTGTGGCGAATGTCCGCGTTCAACTGTTCGCGCGTGACGCCTGCCTGCACGCGGCAATCGAGATCTTCGGCGTTGATCTCCAGCACCTTAGTCATGCGTGACAGGTCGACGCACACGCCACCATACAGCGCTTTCAGATGCCCTTCGAGCGAGGTGCCGGTGCCGTACGCGATGACCGGGATTCGCGCCTGATTGCAGAGCTTCAGGATGCTGGCGATCTCTTCGTTGGTTTCAGGGAAGACGACGACGTCGGGGAGAGCCGCGTCCTGCATGCCTTCGCCGTGGCTGTGGTGTTCACGTACCGCGTGGGTCGTTACCGCGCGGTCGCCGTATGAAATGCGCAGCGACTCGACCGTTGAATTCACGGCGGATTCTGTAGGGCGCTCGAAGATTAGTGTGTTCATAAATTCTCTTTCTGTTCGGCCCCCTCTCCCCCGGGGAGAGGGTTGGGGTGAGGGTGCCGCTTTGAAGAGCGCAACCTGCTTCCCTCACCCTAGCCCTCTCCTCGAGGGAGAGGGGACAAAACTAAAACCTCGGCAAGTCCGCAAACGGCATCGGTTTACCCTTGCCAATTCGCATCTTGCCAAACTCAGCGCAGCGATGAAGTGTCGGCACCGCTTTGCCCGGATTCAGCAATCCGTGTTCATCGAATGCGTGCTTGATCTCGTGCATCCGTGTCAGTTCTTTTGGCGAGAACTGCACACACATCTGGTTGATTTTTTCGACACCTACGCCGTGCTCACCGGTGATGGTTCCGCCAACTTCTACGCACAGTTCGAGAATTTCTGCGCCGAATTCTTCGGCGCGTTCCAGCTCGCCGGGAATGTTCGCGTCGAACATGATGAGCGGATGCAGATTGCCGTCGCCTGCGTGAAAGACGTTGGCGCAGCGCAGGCTGTATTTGGTCGACAGCTCGGCAATCACGTTCAACACGCGTGGCAATTGCGCGCGTGGAATAGTGCCGTCCATGCAGTAATAATCCGGCGAAATGCGGCCCGTCGCGGGGAAGGCATTCTTGCGACCGCTCCAGTAACGCAAACGCTCCGCTTCGTTCTGCGAAACCTTGATATCGGTGGCGCCCGCGTTGCGCAACACTTCCGAAACACGCGCCATTTCATCGGCAACTTCTTCCGGTGTGCCGTCGCTTTCGCAGAGCAGAATGGCGGCGGCGTTGAGGTCGTAGCCCGCATGTACAAAGCCTTCGACGGCTTCGGTGGCGATCTTGTCCATCATTTCGAGACCGGCCGGAATAATGCCTGCCGCGATGATGTGACCGACCGCTGCGCCCGCTGCTTCTACGCTGGCGAATGAGGCCATAGCGACCTGTGCGAGTTGCGGTTTCGGTGTCAGCTTGACCGTGACTTCGGTGACGATGCCGAGCAAACCTTCGGAGCCGATCATCAGCGCGAGCAGGTCGTAACCCGGTGCGTCAAGTGCGTCCGACCCGAGCTCAACAATTTCGCCGGTCATCAACACAACCCGGAGTTTGCGAATGTTGTGAACCGTGAGCCCGTACTTCAAACAATGTACACCACCGGAATTTTCTGCAACGTTGCCGCCAATCGAACACGCAATTTGTGACGACGGGTCGGGCGCGTAATACAGGCCGTACTGCGACACCGCTTCGCTGATCGCAAGATTTCGCACTCCGGGCTGCACACGCGCCGTGCATGCCAGCGCGTCGATGTCGAGCATGCGCATCATCTTCGCGGTGGACAGCAGCAACGCATCCGGGCTCGGCATCGCGCCGCCAGACAAACCGGTGCCAGCGCCACGTGCGACCACGGGCACCCGATGCGCATGGCAAAGTTTCATCACGGCGGCGAGTTGCGCTTCGTCTGCGGGCAATGCAACGCACTTCGGCAGCGCGCGGTACATCGACAGGCCGTCGCATTCGTAAGGACGCATGTCCTCTTCGGCGATTTTCAGGCTGTCGGCATGTAGTAGCGCGGCTAGCGCTTCAAAGAAAGTGGCGGATTGCATGATCAGGCTGCTTTCGATTGTTGCGCGAACAGTGACCGGGCATTCACGTAGTTGACGCGCTGGTAAGTACGTTGGGCAACGCGATCAATCGCACGTTGCACATGTGAATGCGCGAGTCGCTTCGCCAATAGCGCATCGCCATCGGCAATGGCCGCAAGGATCGCACGGTGATCGGCGTGCCCAATTTCGGTGATGCCGATGCCGTAGCCAGCGTGATCCCACGTCACTTTTCGCGACGCGGAAAATTGTGCGCCCAAAAATTCAACGAACTTGCTGATCTGCGCGTTGTGTGTGGCCACTGCAATCGCATTGTGGAAAGCATCATCCGCGTCAGAGCCATCGCTGCGGCTTTCGAGCGCTGCATCCATCGCAACCACAGCGGCGCGAATGTTTGCAATATCTGATTCGCTACGTCGCACTGCCGCAAGCTCGGCTGCACCGGACTCCACAATCTGGCGCAGCTCCAGCATTTCGCGTTCTGCCGTGTCGGTCTGATCGGATTCGTTCGCTCCCGGATTGCCTGTCGCGTTCGCAGTGCGCGAATCGGCAAAGCGAAACGCGGCAATTTTGTTGCGATCTGCCACATAGGCACCGGAGCCTTGCCGTGACTCAACGCGCCCGTCGGCTTTGAGACGCGCTAGCGCTTCACGAATCACGGGGCGCGACACGCCTAGAGATGCAGCGAGCGCTTTCTCGGGCGGCAGTTTGTCGCCCGCGCGCCAACGATTCATCTCAAGCTGCAGCAACAACTGTCGATGCGCTTCGTCCGCAAGCGACAGCGGACGCGCAAGCGTATTCAGCGCGGTATCTAACGCATTGGCAGCGTGCGAGAACGCAGCAGAAAAAACAAAGTTGTCAGACAACATGACAATATTATAGGTGGCTGCGTTTTCGCCACACAGCGGGGGGTTGAGCCGATGTTGTCTTGGCTAGCTACCACAGCCGACGTTGCAACTGAATTGTGACAGCACATAATGACGGTTGAAAAGGGGGAAACCATGAATGCAATTGATCTCAAAGGCCGTGTAGCTGTCATTACAGGTGGTGCGCGCGGCATTGGCTATGCGGTGGCGGAACGATTTATCGCGAGCGGCGCGACGGTGGTGATCTGGGATATTGATCCCACGGTGACGCAGGCAGCGGCAATCAAACTCAGTCACAGTACGCTCGGCATCGTCGTCGATTTGACCCAAGAAGGCGCGGTTACTGCCGCCACGCAAACCACGCTGGAAGCGTTTAGCCGCATAGACATTCTGATCAACAGCGCGGGCATCACCGGGCCGAATTTGAAGACTTGGGAATACACGCCCGCTGATTTCCGCAAGGTGATTGAGGTTGATCTCGTTGCGCCTTATCTCGTCTGCCGCGCCGTGGTGCCGCACATGATCAAAGCGGCGTACGGACGCATCGTCAATATCGCGAGTGTGGCGGGCAAAGAAGGCAATCCGAACGCGCCTGCGTACAGCGCGGCGAAGGCGGGTTTGATTGGGCTGACCAAGTCTTTGGGCAAAGAGTTGGCAACGACAGGCGTGGCCTGCAACTGCATCACGCCCGCCGCTGCGCAAACGGAAATGTTCGCGCAAATGTCAGCCGAACACATCAACTACATGAAGTCAAAAATACCGATGAATCGCTTCGTGCTGGTCGAAGAAATCGCCGCGATGATTGCGTGGTTATCGAGCGAGGAATGCTCGTTCACCACCGGTGGTGTGTTTGATATTTCGGGTGGACGAGCGACGTACTAAGCATCGCTTATCCTTATCAGCTTTTTCGTAAAAACCCCATTTAACATGGGGCCAAGGCACAGTTAGGCATATAGTCGATAAGCGCCAATATCGCGTCCTAGCCCCAATTTGATGGCGGTTTCAGCTAAAAGCTGTAACCCTGATTCGGCGCTAATCGACCTTCGCGCCCGACGCTTTAACGACCTTCGCCCACTTG
>JAYVNO010000260.1:0-9358 GCA_043758415.1 Burkholderiales bacterium | reverse complement strand
ACACATCGACTTGCTTGAGTCCATTATTGAGCGCCACAATCGCGCGACGACGTATCTCGTCTTGTGCTGCCGCTGGAATGTGCCTCATGCTGTTCGATGCCATCACACAATAACGCAATAGGTCTTATTTGGTTGACTGGTTAATATATCTGTGATTCGCTCCAACATTTCTCTTCCCCTTTTGCTTTTCTAGCTTAGCCCCGTAGCGGACTACCACTTTTGGTTCAGGGGCGTCACATCTCCTTCCAAAACCGATCAATATGCAATGCAGCATATATTCCTTTTAAGGTATATTTGCAGCATGACTTGGAACGTTGGAATACACCGACGAACTTGATTTCTGGTGGTCGTCGCTTGATGAATCCGAGCAGGAAAGTGTGAGTGCGTCGGCGGGGCTTTTGGAGCTGCTGGGACCGAATCTTGGCTTTCCGCATAGCAGCGGAATCAATGGCTCGCGGCACGAACATATGCGCGAGTTGCGCGTTCAGCATCGTGGTCGTTCGTATCGGGTGCTTTACGCGTTTGATCCACGGCGTTCCGCAATAGTGCTGCAGGGTGGCGACAAAACAGGCGATGACCGTTGGTATGTGGTGAACATTCCGGTGGCTGACCGGCTCTACGCTGAACCATCGGCACTTGGTTGAGCTTCGAAAGGAAGGGCTGCTTGATGGCTAAAAAATTCAGTACGTTGCGCGCACGGATGAGCCCTGAGGTGCAGGTGCGCTCGTCGGCGCGCGCCGAGGCGATGCCGCTTGAAATGGGTTTGCGGGAGCTGCGCAAGAGCCGACACATGACACAAGTGGAACTCGCCAACCTGCTCAAGATTGATCAGGCAGCAGTGTCAAAAACCGAGAGCCGCCCGGACATGTATGTGAGCACGCTGCGCGAG
Organism: Burkholderiales bacterium; assembly: GCA_043758415.1. Taxonomy (GTDB): domain Bacteria; phylum Pseudomonadota; class Gammaproteobacteria; order Burkholderiales; family Casimicrobiaceae; genus Casimicrobium. Next base: position 8,469 of record JAYVNO010000260.1, on the reverse strand, counting down.
TACATCCGCGCGATGGGTGGTGACCTTCAACTGGTTGCGAAATTCCCGGATGCTGAGGTAAAGCTCAATGGGATTGAGCTTGCGGTCTGAGGGCGATAGATGCGGCGTTTCTAGCTCGCTCGACGCGCTGGCCTAGTTCGCGAACGCAAACGAGATCCCGGATGCAAGCATCCGGGTTACGAGGTTTCTAGCCAACCACCCGCGCCGCCTGCGCCTTGATCGCAGCGTCCAGCGTGTCTGCCACTTCATCGAGATGAGCGCGCGTTTGTGCTGACAGACGTGCGTTGCTTTTCGCGGATTGCGCGCGCGCAAGCAGCATCTTCGCGGTCAGGCGATGTAGCGCGCGGGCGTCGCCCGCAGCGGTGCCAACGCCGGGTTTGGTGATGGCGGCGGCTAGGCGGCGGGCATGCTCGCGTTGCAGGGCGCGGCGGGCGGGTGTGCTGTCGGTGAGCACAGGTCCGTCGCCCCAAATCGATTGCGTGATCGTGGCGTACACCTCGTCGAGCGTGAGCGAGCTCTCCGGCGCGGCGAGCTTGGTGCGTGCGTTTTGAATGCGCTCGGCGACGCGCAGCGACAGCAGGCGATCCAGCGTTTGTGTTTGCATGGCAAGTAGCGTCACGTCGAGCGAGCGATCAATCGGCGGCGTGTAGCCACGATCAAGCGTGTTGTCGGTCAGGCGGCTGACGAATTCGGGTTTGAGATTGAATCCGTTCGCCGCGAACAGACTGCTTGAGATCAGCTTCAAAGCCGCGCGTTGTTTGTCTGCTGGGACCGGCGTTAACGGCGTGCGATTGCTGCCCGCCTGATCGCGAAGATAGACGACACCGCCGACGTACTTTGCGGCCATTTCGTAAGCGACCGAGAGCTGACGCATGCCGCCGCCGAAGTTGCGGGTGAGTACGTCGAAGCTTTCGCCGCTGGCGAGGGTTCGTGTTTGCAAACGGTCAAACAATTCGCGGGTGAGCTGGATGCGGCGTTGCGCAAATTCGAGCGGGTCGCCGCCGACGTCGCGCTGGTTGACCATCGGATCCATGCCGTCGAGATCGCCGAACAATTCCTCATCGGTGCCGTACGCCAGAAGCGGCTCGTTGCTGCGTCCGGCGATCTTCGTCAGGTCGTCGCGCTCACTGGCCGCAGGCAGTTCTTTGTACGCATATTCGACGGCCCAATAGTCATACGGTCCGAGCGTGCTCATCACGTATTCGCCCTGCTGCTCTTTGTCGAGCGCGATGTTGAACGCGTTGTAATCCATCACCGATCCGGTGAGTCCATTGGCGCGCGTGAATGCGGGATCGCTGATCTGTTTTTGCGTGTAAATCGTTGACGCACGGAAGTTATGACGCAGGCCGAGCGTGTGACCGACTTCGTGTGTGACAACGTCTTTGAGCACGGCATGAACGATGCGCTCGGACTCTTTCGGATCCATCGCGTCACCCGCACGCATGGCGAGCAAATCGAGTGCGAAGCTCGCCTCTTCAATCGCCGACTGGCCGTACGAACACAGGTCGTAACCGGTGTCGCCGTTGACCACAATATCGCGCGGCAACGTGGCGGATGTCGTGCGCAAAAAACTGCGACTGTCGTCCATGCGCGTCAGGCCGTTCGCGTCCACGTCACTCGCCGTGAGTGTCGGCATCGGCCGCGGATAAACCTCGCGTGCCTGACGGCGCGGCAGCGTGACCCAGCCGTTGCCGATGGTGATGTCGGCATCGAGAATTTCGCCAGTGCGCGGATCAATGCGCGACGGGCCGACGGCGAGCGCGCCATCGGAATAATCAACGAACCAGCGCACCGAGGCGCGACCGGTTTCATGGGTGCTCCATGTTGCGTCCGCAGGTTGTTGCTCAACGCGAATGGCGTCCTTGAAGCCGAGCTTTTCGAACGCTTTGTTCCACTCCAGAACGCCCGCTTTCACGGTGTCGCGATATTCGAGCGGAATGTTTTTATCGAGCCAATAGGTGATCTGTTTTTTAGGCTCCGACAGCGTGGCGCTCGGGTCATTTTTCTCCAGACGCCAGCGGTTCACTACGTATTTGCGGGCGAACGCGGCCTCGCTGTCGCTGAAGTCCCACATCGGCTGATTAAAGTGGCCAACGCGACCATCGGCAGCGCGCGGCTTCATCGGCTCATCAGGCAGTTTTGACAGCGTGTAGAACAGGCCGAGGAAGAAGCTGCGCGCATCGGGCACGCCGCTCACAGGACGTGGTTGCGGCACCGGGGACGGCGTTGGCATCGGCGACGGAACGGGCAATTTTGGCACCGAGAAATGAGCGGTGACATCAAACGTGGTGGCGTCGGCCCGGGCCTGCGTTTCGTTGAAATACGAGTTGGCGCGATCAAGGCTGTAGCCCGCACGATAGGTGCTATCGAGCGCGTAGGTGATCATCGGAATGTCGCCGAGCAACAGCGCGTTGGCCTCGACCAGGACGGATTTTTTCTCGGGATGGGGCAGGCTTACGAGCGTGGCGGCGGCGAGCAAACTGTCGCTGGTGCCCTCAGCCGTGGCAATCGCAATCGGCGTCGCGGGCTTGGCGTAGTTGCTGAAATTTTTGGCAATCAACTGCACGTTGCTGCCGATTTTTTTGAACGTAATGATGTTGCCTCGAAGCATGCTGCGCGCCATCGATGTCGACATCTCGCTCATCACGCCGCGGCTCATATTCGCCTGCAGGTAGTAGAGCTGGTCAAACTGCTCGGGCTTGATTTCGATCCAGACCTTTTCGTCTTTCGTCCACAGCGTGAACAGGCCAGGCTGCTCTTTCGCGTCCTTAATGATCTCGGCAAACGGACGCGGCGCGCCGGGGGTCGCGGTGGCCGGGGTGCCGGGCGGTCGGGCGACCGCGGTTGGCGCAGAGGCGGCAGGCGTTCCGGCAACCGTCGCGCTGGTGGCCGACGACGCAGGCGCGCCGACTGGCGTGCTCGGTGACGACGTGGCAGCGGCAGTCGTCGCGGGTGGCGTCACCGTCGCGCAGGACGAGAGCACTGCGGCGACGGCAATGAATAAAACGGAACGCACGGATCGAACGGTGCGTGAATTAACAGCCATATAAAACTCCAAAAACCGGGGACAACTTATGGGGCGAAGCCGCATTCTAACTGGGACCAGCGCGCTAAATGCGAATTAGTTGACTTATGACGTAATCATGGGCTAAGCTCATATTAAATAGGCTTTTCACGAAAAAGCTATAGATCAAATATTGTAAATATTTTTACCAGTGTAGAAGCCATTCGATCAGCGCGCTGCGAACGTGACGAACGCAAGAATTGTGCGACTGAAGTACGAAGCGGGCAGGGGTTCTATCGCATTTTTGGCGTCATCCTCGCTGAAAGCGGGGATCCAGAAACGCTGGCCTGCACGTTCATTCAACGCTAGTGCGGTTACCAACGTTCTGGATTCCCAGCCGTCGGAACGACGGTTCATCCTGAGCTTGTCGAAGGGCTGAGAATGACGCCAGTTAGTGACTCGCTGCTAGCCGACGGCCACAATCTCGCCACGCAAACTGTGCGCCGCAGCTTCGGTGATTTTCACGTCAACGTATTCGCCGATCAGGCGTGGATTTCCGGGGAAATTCACGACGCGCATGTTCTCGCAGCGTCCTGCCAGTTCAGCGCTGCTTTTCTTGGAAACACTCTCGATCAACACGCGCTCCACCGAGCCCACCATCGCCTGACTGTAGCCAAAAAACAGCTCGTCAATGCGCTTTTGCAGTTGATACAAACGCTGCGACTTTTCCGCGGCGGGCGTGTCATCAACCAAGTCCGCAGCAGGCGTTCCCGGACGCGCCGAATACACAAAACTAAACGCTCCATCGAACGCGACATCATCAATGAGTTTCATCGTGAGGTCGTGATCTCTCTGCGTTTCGCCGGGAAAGCCCACGATGAAGTCCGAGGTGATCGATAGGTTCGGTCGCACCGCGCGCAGCTTGCGGATGGTGCTTTTGTATTCAATGGCGGTGTAGCCGCGTTTCATGGCGGCGAGGATGCGGTCTGAGCCATGTTGCACCGGCAGATGCAATTGCGAGACGAGCTTTGGCACTTTGCCATACACCTCGATCAACGACGCGCTCATCTCGCGCGGATGACTGGTGGTGTAGCGAATGCGCTCGATGCCGGGGATTTCATTGATGAATTCGATCAGCATCGCGAAGTCCGCGATGTCGGTCGTGCCCATCTTTCCACCGGACTGACCCATCGCTCCGCGATAGGCATTCACGTTCTGCCCAAGCAGCGTCACCTCTTTCACGCCCTTGATCGCCAGCTCCGCAACCTCGGTCAGCACCGCCTCAAACGGGCGCGATACCTCTTCGCCGCGCGTGTACGGCACCACGCAAAAGCTGCAATATTTGCTGCAACCTTCCATGATCGAAACGAACGCACTCGCCGCCTCCACGCGGGCCGGCGGCATGTTGTCGAACTTCTCGATTTCAGGGAACGAAATGTCCACTTGCGCGCGGCCCGTCTCACGGCGTTTGGCAATCAACGCAGGCAAACGATGCAGTGTTTGCGGGCCGAACACGATGTCAACAAACGGCGCACGTTCGACAATCGCCGCACCTTCCTGCGAGGCCACGCAACCGCCGACGCCGATCACCAGATTCGGATTCAGCCTTTTCAAATCTTTGACGCGACCCAAATCGTGAAACACTTTTTCCTGCGCTTTTTCACGCACCGAGCAGGTGTTGAACAGGATCACGTCAGCGTTGTCCGGCGTGTCGGTTTTCTCGAAACCTCCCGCAGTCCCGGCATCAAGAATGTCCGCCATCTTGTCGGAGTCGTACTCGTTCATCTGGCAACCGAAGGTGCGGATGAAGAGTTTTTTCTTGGGGGCTACCTCCCGTTCGCCCTGAGCTTGTCGAAGGGTTTCGGGGGATAACAAAGAGGCAATGACTGCCTCAGTCCGCACGGTAGGAGTGTCTTGCATGGTGCAGGGCGCGCGGCTTTATCCGGCGGTGCTTTGGAAACGGGTAACAATTGTAGGCTGGGTCGCAACCCAGCAATCAGTTCGGCACGGTGCGTGCTGGGTTGTAACCCAGCCTACGTGAGTACGTAACTAGCGAATCTTGCAGCCCTTGTCGATCAGCGCACCAGAAATCACCGACGGCAGCGCGAGCAAGCCGATCTTGTTGCCGAGGTCTTTGCAGTCTTCTCTGATCGCGTTCTCTACGTCACGCGCCATGCGTTCGCGCTCGGTGAGCGACGGCGCGACCGACGGCGGAACGCGGGAGCGTTGACTGTTGAGTTCACGTGCGACGTCGCGCGCCGCATCGGATCGCGCTTTGTACGGGTCGAACCCTTCCGGTTTGGCGGGTGGCATGTTGAATGCGGGCAGGCGCTCGTTAGCCGTGGTGGCACCCGCTGCGCTGGGCAGCGTGCCATCGCTGGTGCGCGGCGAGGGCAGGGTGACCGTTGCTGATGGGCTTCCAGTCGCGCCGGTTGAGCCAGTCGCAGGCGCAGGCGCAGACACGCTCGCAGCGCTTGCGGGCGCGGACGATCCCGAAGGTGCCGCGCTCGCGGGTGATGCGCTCGCGGCGGCAGGCGCGGCGGCGGCGGCGGACGCAGGTGTCGCCGCAGCGGCGGCACTCGGAAAAGGCTGCGCGAGCACAGGCGTCGCAACGGGAGCTGCCACGGGCTGCGCTGACGCTGCGGGGGCGGCGGCAGCGGTAGGCGTTACGGGGGCAGGCACGGGTGTCGGTGCCGCGACTGGCGGGGTCGGCGTCGCGATCTGTGGCGACGGTACGGGAGCCGCGACCGGCACGGGCGGCGCAACCGGAGTTGGCACCGCGACAGGCGCGGCCGGTGCGGCTTTGGCGGGCTCTGCGGCAACTGGGGGAGGCGTCGGTGCTGCGGGCTCTTTTTTGGCAGCAGGCGCTTCGACGATTTCCTTCACTTCCGGCTTAGGCGGCTCGGGCTCGGCGACCGGCGGTGGCGTGGTCGCGACTGGCGCAGGCGCTCTAGGTTCGGTTTTGGCAGGCGCGACCAATTCCGGCGGTTGCGTGCTCGGCGCGGGCTTATCGGGCTTGATCTCGACCGTAGGAGTGGGCGGCGCGGTGGGTACGATGGACGCGGGCGGCAACGCGGCGGGCGGCTCGACGCGCGGGATCGGCGGATCAAGTTCGTCGGCGCGCGGAATCGGTGACGATGCGTTCACCGTGACTGTGGTCGTCTTCGGCGCGTCGGACGTACGTTGCTCGGCGGGACGTGGCGCGGCCTCGGATACCGGCGTGGCGGGTGTTTCGCGTGGCACCAGCCGCGCTTTCATGCGGGTGCTTACGTCCTGCTGCGCATCACTGGTCGGCGCACGCCAGCCAAAGCTGTCGCCGCCGACCTGAACGGTCAACACCGCGAGATGAATCAACAACGAAATACCAACACCCCACAGCAAGCCGCGCTGCGCGTTGGCTTGCATGTCATGCGCAATAGCGCGGGTGTCGGTGATGGCGGCGGTCAAAGTTCTAACAAATTCACGGTAGGAGCGGCTCTGCCGCGACCGGTGTGTGCCTAGCGATGCGGGGGTCGCGGCGGAGCCGCTCCTACAAAAGCGCGAACAGGATTTTAAGAGTGTATGCGGCGAGGCCTATTTGATGTCACTTGGTGCTAGCCTTCTTTTAAACATCACGAATGCAAAAGGAGTGCAGCATGAGTAACCGAGACGACGACAAAAAGTTCACGCGTCGATCACAGCAGTGGTTCGGCAAACTCGACAAGGACGGCTTCGCGCATCGCTCATGGATGAAAAATCAGGGCCATCCGAACGACTTGTTTGACGGTCGACCGGTCATCGGCATCTGCAACACCTGGAGCGAACTCAACCCGTGCAACGCGCACTTCCGCGAGATTGCTGATTTCGTTAAAAAAGGCGTGTGGGAAGCCGGTGGCTGGCCACTGGAGTTCCCCGTCATGTCCACCGGCGAAGTGCTGATGCGCCCCACGGCGATGCTGTACCGCAATCTGGTCAGTATGGACGTGGAGGAAAGCATTCGCGGCAATCCGATTGACGGCGTGGTGCTGCTCATGGGTTGCGACAAAACGACGCCGTCGCTGGTGATGGGTGCGGCGTCGTGCGACATTCCAACGATTGGTTTGTCGGGCGGGCCGATGTTGAACGGCCGCTACAAAAACGAGACTCTCGGCAGCGGCACCGGCGTCTGGCAGATGAGCGAAAAAGTGCGCGCGGGCACCATGCGGCTTGAAGAGTTTATGGATGCCGAAGCAGGCATGCACCGCAGCAAGGGCCATTGCATGACAATGGGCACGGCAAGCACGATGGCCTCGATGGTCGAGTCGCTCGGCCTCTCGTTGCCTGGCAACGCCGCGATTCCCGCGGTGGACGCGCAGCGCTATCGCCTGGCGCAACTCACGGGGCGGCGCATCGTGGACATGGTGCATGAGGACATGCGTCTCTCGCAAATTCTCACGCGCAAAGCGTTCGAGAACGCGATCAAAACGCTGGCTGCGATTGGCGGCAGCACCAACGCCGTGATCCATCTGTTGGCAATGGCCGGACGCATCGGCGTGCCGCTCAAACTTGATGATTTCGAGTTGGGCTCAGCGATGCCGAACCTCGTCGACATTCAGCCTAGCGGCAAACATCTGATGGAAGATTTTTACTACGCGGGCGGGCTGCCGACGGTGCTGAAATCCATCGGCGATTCGCTGCACAAGGATGCGATCACCGCGAACGGAAAAACGATTTGGGACAACGTGAAAGATGCAGAGAACTTCAACACCAGCGTCATTCGCCCACTCGACAATCCATTCATGACCAGCGCGGGCATCACCATCCTACGCGGCAATCTCGCACCGAATGGCGCAGTGATCAAGCCAAGCGCGGCGACCGCAAAACTGCTGCAACATCGCGGCAAAGCCGTCGTGTTCGAGACCATCGAAGAGCTGCACGAACGCATCAACGATGAATCGCTCGACATCGACGAGAACAGCGTGATGGTGCTCAAAAACTGCGGCCCGAAAGGCTACCCCGGCATGGCCGAAGTCGGCAACATGCCGCTGCCGCCGAAGGTGCTGCGCAAAGGCATCAGCGACATGGTGCGCGTGTCTGATGCCCGAATGAGCGGCACCGCGTACGGCACCGTCGTGCTACACGCCGCCCCCGAAGCCGCAGCAGGCGGCCCGCTCGCGTTCGTGCAAACCGGCGACTGGGTCACGCTGGACACGGCAGGGCGCAAGCTCTCAATGGAAGTAACGGAGGCCGATCTCGCTCGACGCCGCGAAGGCTGGACACCACCGAAGCCGCCGCTGGATCGTGGCTACTGGAAGCTCTACATCGACCATGTGCTCGGGGCCGATACGGGAGCGGATCTAGATTTTCTGGTGGGGAAATCGGGGACGCCGGTTTTGCGGGAGAGTCATTGATTTCCAATCGTCGTCATCCTCGGCGCAGCCGGGGATCCAGTTCGTGACCCAACGCGCAGCGCAAACGTTTGATCGATGAACACACCGGCACTGATT
>JAYVNO010000259.1:0-3010 GCA_043758415.1 Burkholderiales bacterium | reverse complement strand
ACAATCAGGACATCCGCTACATGGGCGGTGTTCGCAAGTACATGAAGATCACCTGGATCACGTCCTTGATCGGGTCGTTGGCGCTGATTGGCTTTCCGCTGCTGTCCGGCTTCTACTCGAAAGACACGATCATCGAGGCCGTCCACGAGAGCAAAATCTTCGGCCACGGTTACGCGTATGTTGCGGTTCTCGCGGGTGTGTTTGTGACAGCCTTCTATTCGTTTCGCATGTATTTCCTCGTGTTCCATGGCAAAGAGCGCTATGACCAGGTTCCGCATAGTGATCATGCTCACGACGACCATCACCACGATCAAAGCCACGACGCCAAGCCGCATGAGTCTCCGTGGGTGGTGACCGTACCACTGATTCTGTTAGCAATTCCGTCGGCCATCCTCGGCTACTTCGGTATCGGTCAAATCGTTCATGGCGATTGGTTCAAGGGCGTGATCGCGGTCACCAAAGAGCATGACACGCTCTCGGCTTTGACGGAGAAATTTGATGGCCCATTCGGCATGGCGATTCACGGGCTATCCACGTTGCCGTTGTTGCTTGCTGCTCTAGGCGTGGCGCTTGCCTATTACCTCTATGTGGTGAAGCCAGCGTTGCCCGCAAAGCTGCGCGAGCAATTCAGCTTCATCGTCAAAATCCTCGAAGAAAAGTATTACTTCGACCGCTTCAATGATTTCTTTTTCGCGGGCGGTGCTCGCAAGCTGGGCGAACTGTTCTTCAAAGCTGGTGATCGCGCGATCATCGACGGCGCCATGGTGAACGGCACAGCCAAAGGCATCGGCGCGCTCTCGGGCGTGGTGCGTCGTTTGCAAACGGGCTACATCTATCACTACGCTTTTGTGATGGTCGCGGGCGTGCTCGTCTTCCTCACCTGGCTACTGTTGCGCAAGAGCTAATAAAAAAACCATGCTGCTCTCACTCTCCATCTGGATTCCCATTCTCGGCGGCCTCGCCGTGATGACTACGGGACGCGACAAGGCCGACATGGCCGAACGTAGCGCCGCTGCGAGTTTGACGCGCTGGCTTGCGCTCATCGCTGCGGTCGCAGGCTTCCTCGTCACCATCCCGCTCTATACGGGCTTCGACCCAACGACCGCCGCGCTGCAATTCGTAGAGAACGTTCCGTGGATTGAGCGCTACAAAATCGGCTACTACCTCGGCGTTGATGGCTTGTCGATGTGGTTTGTGATGCTCAACAGCTTCACGACCATCCTCGTTGTGATTGCCGGTTGGGTCGTGATCGAGAAACAGCCTGCGCAATATTTCGCGGCTTTCCTCATCATGTCGGGCCTCATCAATGGCGCATTTGCTGCCGCCGACGCGATGCTGTTCTACGTCTTCTTCGAGGCCATGTTGATCCCGATGTATCTGATCATCGGCATCTGGGGCGGGCCGAATCGCCTGTACGCGGCAATCAAGTTTTTCCTCTACACACTGCTCGGTTCGCTGTTGATGCTGGTTGCGTTTTTGTACCTGTACAACGTCACCGGCGGCAGCTTCACGATCTCAGATTTCCACAAAGTCCCGCTGGGAAAAACGCCGCAGATTTTGATTTTCGTCGCGTTCTTCCTCGCGTTCGCGGTCAAGGTGCCAATGTGGCCCGTGCATACATGGTTGCCGGACGCACACGTTGAAGCACCCACTGGCGGTTCGGTGATTTTGGCTGCGATCACGTTGAAGCTCGGTGCCTACGGCTTCCTTCGTTTCATCCTGCCCATCGTGCCGGATGCGTCGCACATGATGGCCCCGTTCGTCATCGTCATCTCGCTGATCGCTATCGTCTACATCGGCTTCATCGCGCTGATCCAGACCGACATGAAAAAGCTGGTCGCCTATTCATCGATTTCGCACATGGGTTTCGTCACGCTCGGCTTCTTCCTGTTTGTGGGCGGGCAGGGCAGTGCGCTCGGTATAGAAGGCGGCCTCATGCAGATGATTTCGCACGGCTTCGTGTCCGCTGCGATGTTCCTCTGCATCGGCGTGATGTACGACCGTGTGCATAGCCGCAATATTGCGGATTACGGCGGTGTCGCGAACGTCATGCCCAAGTTCGCAGCACTCATGATGTTGTTCGGCATGGCCAACGCCGGTCTGCCCGGCACCTCGGGTTTCATCGGCGAATTCACGGTGGTATTGGCCGCCGTGAAGCAGGGCATGTTCTGGACCGCTGCTTGTGCCGGTCTCGCGTTGATCCTCGGTGCGGCGTACACCTTGTGGATGTACAAGCGCGTGATCTTCGGCGACATCGGCAACGATCATGTTCGCGAAATGAAAGACGTTTCACCGCGCGAATTCTGGATGTTGATGCTTGTCGCTGCTTGCGTTTTGGGCATGGGTCTGTACCCCGCGCCGTTCACCGAGGTGATGCACAAGAGCGTTGAAGCGCTCATCACGCATGTGTCGCATAGCAAACTGTGAACGCCATGAATTCATCTCCTAGAGCTAAATCGCCTATGTCTGTCATTCTGAGTGGAGCGAAGAATCAGGTGGCCCCAGTGCCATCCTTGCTCATTCCAACCGGCGTTGATATGCCACATGATCCTTCGCCGTTGGTTCAGGATGACAGCGTATGAAAGACATCCTGCTCGTTCTTCCCGAAATCGTTCTGCTCTGCCTCGCGTGCACCATTCTCATTGCTGACTTGTTCGTGACTCGCGGCCAAAAATGGTTCACTTATGCCTGCGGTATTGGCGCATTGCTGTGGACCGCGCTCTACGTGTTTGTGCCGTTCACGCCAATCGCTGGCGTGGCTAGTGAATCCGCGTTTTCGGGCCTGTTCGTCGCCGACGGCGTCGCCACCGTGTTGAAACTCGCGATGCTGCTCTCGGCTGCTATTGCGCTTGCCTACTCGTGGTCGTATCTGAAAAAGCATGGCCTCGACAACGGTGAATACGTCGCGCTGGTGCTCTTCGGCACGCTCGGCATGATGGTGATCGCCAGCGCCGCGAGCATGTTGACCGCGTACCTTGGACTTGAGCTCTTGAGCCTGTCGATGTACGCG
>JAYVNO010000258.1:0-9372 GCA_043758415.1 Burkholderiales bacterium | reverse complement strand
CGACGAAACGCGTATCGTGCACGGCGATTTCCGAATCGACAACGTGATTTTTGATCCCAATAAGGCGCGCATTCTGGCTGTCCTTGACTGGGAGCTTTCAACACTCGGTCATCCAATGGCGGATTTCGCTTATCACTGCATGGTGTGGCACATGACAAACGGTAACGGTTCACGCGGGCTTGCGGGGGTCGATGTAGCGGCGCTCGGTATCCCCACTGAAACCGGGTATCTGCAAGGCTATCTTGCACGCACCGGTCGCGGTGACGTGAACGATGTGGCGGCTGCCGACTGGAACTACTACCTTGTGTTCAACATGTTCCGCCTGGTGGGCATTTTGCAAGGCATCATGGCGCGTGCGCTGCAGGGTAATGCGTCGAGTGAGCGTGCGCTGGAGGCGGGCCGACGGGCACGACCGCTGGCAGAGCTGGCGTTGGCGTTGGCGCAGACCGTCAGGCGCTGATTTCGTGGTCAATCGCGCAATCCGTTAATCAGTGTTGTCCCTGCATGAGCCGATGCACGGGCGAACGATAATGGCGACATAACCAGGAGATTCCACCCGTGTCTGATCGTTTTTTTCCAGCTTCATCGCCGCGCCGCCTGGCGCTGTCACTAGCCACGATCACCGTTGCCACGCCGCTGTTATTCGCTATCAATGCCGCGTCGGCACAATCCTATCCGAACAAATCCATTAATCTGATCGTGCCGTGGCCTGCGGGCGGCTCGACGGATCGCCATCTGCGAACACTCGCCGACATTGCCAGCAAAAATCTCGGTCAAACCATCATTGTGCAGAACCAGCCTGGCGGCGGCGGCACCCTCGGCCCCGGCAACATGGCGCTGAACGCCAGGCCCGACGGCTACACCATCGCGCAGTTTCCAATGGGCATGCTGCGCATTCCACACATGCAAAAAACCGCGTGGAACCCGCTCACCGATTTCACCTTCATCATCGGCGTGTCGGGCTACACCTTTGGCTTCGTCGTCAAGAGCGATTCACCCTACAAGTCGTTTGCCGAGTACGTGGAAGCAGCGCGCAAACAACCCGGCAAAATCGACTACGGCTCAACCGGCACCGGCACCTCGCCGCACTTGCTGCTGGAGGAGGTGGCAGACGTTGCCAAAGTGCAGTTCAATCATGTGCCGTACAAAGGCAACGCTGACTTGATGACCGCGTTGCTGGGGGGGCATGTGATGGCCGGAAGTGATGCCAGTGGCTGGGACAAATACGTCGACGGCGGACAAATGCGCCTGCTCGCAACGTTCGGCGACAAGCGCACCAAGCGCTGGCCAAACGTGCCCACGGCGAAGGACGCGGGCTTCAACATTGTCGGCAATTCGCCCTACGGATTTGTCGGGCCCAAGGGCATGGACCCCGCCATCGTCAAAACGCTGCACGACGCGTTCAAGAAAGCGATGGATGATCCCCGGCATCTTGAAGTGCTCGACCAGCTCAATCAGGACCTCTGGTATCGCAGCGGCGACGACTACGCCAAGTGGGCGCGCGAAACGTTTGCCAAAGACAAATTGCTGATCGAGCGGCTGGGGCTCGCGGCGAAACCCTGACCGCAGCGCCTTGTTCAAACGGCGGGCACTCCATTGAGTAGCCGGGCGATCACAAAAAGCGCGCTTCCGCTGCTGCTGTTTACGCTGCTAGCGGTGGCCGTTGATCTCGCTCACGCCGCGAGTGTTGTGCCGCTGGCACCGGCACCCACCAAGTCGTCAGCCATCACCACCGGTCGCCCCGAGCCGGTGCCAATCGCCTTTGTTTACCGTGACGGTCGTGATCAAAGCGCATGGACACAGTCGCACGAGCGCGCGCGCGCCGAGGTCACCCAGGCGTTTGCCGGGCGCATCGCTACGATCGCCGTTGAGCACGTGGCGACGGCAAGCGATGCTGATCGCGTGTTCGGCGAGCTGGTGGCGCGCGGCTACAAAGTCATTTTCGCCACTGATCCCGTGCATGCCAACGCCTCGGCCAGGGTGGCGCTTGCCGATTTTGATGTGAAGATCGAACAGGCTCTGGGCACGCAAACGCTGATCAACGTGCGCACCTATGAAATCCGCCACGTCGAGCAGGCGTATCTCGCGGGCATAGTCGCGGCGGGGAACAGCAAATCGCGCAAACTGGGGGTGATTGCCGCAGCAGCGTCGCCCGCCGCAGTGCGCGAAATCAACGCCTTCGCACTGGGCGCGCAGAGTGTGGACAAACGTGCGGCAGTACACGTCGTCTGGACTGCGGTCGCAAACGATACTGCCGCTGATGCGCGTGCCGCCGAGACGCTGATTGCACGCGGCGTGGACGTACTGCTGTCAATCAACGACAGCGACGCCGCAGCGCGCGTGGCCGAACGGATGAGAAAGCGCGTCATCGGCTGGCATGTGGATCGCGCGGACGTGGCGCCGAATGCGCAAGTGGCGGCCCTGGTGCTTGACTGGACACCGTTTTACCGGCTGGCCGTGAGTGAATCCTTTGCCTATCTGTGCACCAAAAATGACACCTCGCGCGGGGTGAAGGAGGGCGCGATCAAGCTGCTGCGGCTCGCCAGCACGTTGTCTCCTCGGGCGCGCGGCGTACTGAGTCGGGTGCAGCGTGAGCTGGACCGCGGCGAATTTCAGGGGCTCAGCGAACCCGTGCCTGCGGGCACGACGGCGCAGCGACTGCGGTCAGGCGTCAGCGTGGTGGCCATCACGCGGGCGTGACCATAATGCCGCATCGCCGCGCTGCAAATTTCCTGATGGCGCACCCGTCCAAGCGTTAACTATTTCTGTTCTAACACGAGTGATCGGCGTAGTATTCGGTTGTGGCTGCTTGAGCTCACACAATAACGGAGATTAATATGAATGTCTTTTGGATGCGTCGTTCGCTGTCGGTGTGTGTTGCGACGCTGTTTGCCGTGCTGTCTGCCTCCGTAGTTCACGCGGTAGCGTTTACCGCGACCTTGAACGGCAGCAACGAGGTTCCACCCAACGCGTCAACCAACGTCGGCACCACTGTTGTTGATGTGGATCCGTCCAGCAGCACGATTAGCTGGCGCACCACATCAAGCGTGCCATTGGCGTCGGTCACCGGTCACCACATTCACCAGGGGGTCGCAGGTGTCAACGGCCCGATTGTGGTCAATTTTGGAGGTGCATACAGCGGCTCCGTCGTCAACACTACCGTCGCCCCACAAATCCTGGCGAACCCCACGAGTTTCTATGTCAATTTGCACACCCGTGCTTTTTCCGGTGGCGAAATTCGCGGTCAACTGTTCGCCGACCCGATCATCACCCCGACCTTGTCAACACCAGTGTTAATGGTGCTCGCGCTCGCGTTGGCCGGTTTTGCGGCGTTTCTGTTCCGGCGTAACGCTCGGGTTTGATGGCCTTTGCCAGACTCGCACCAGCACACAGCTTTTGGCTGAAAACGTTGGTCGATAAGGGCTCGTAAGCTGAAATCGCGCTCTGTCGACAATTAACAAAATCATGCGTTACGCCCTCACTAAAAGAGGCTTAGCGCCGAAAGCTGATCGCAATTGGGTGCTGATTACTTCAACTAAAGCGGGAATAGTTTGGGCTGCGTTTTTCGGCAAAAGCGCGAAACGCTTCGGTCGCTTCAGGGGACGTGAGGCGCTCGGCGAACACCGTACTTTCGCGGTCCATCACCTGCTTTATCCGCTCGCCGTCACGCATCAAACGTTTGCTCGCGCGCAACGCGCCAATCGGCTTTTCAGCCAGCAGATGCGCCACGGCCAGCGCTTTCGCGCGCAGGCCCTCAGTGCCCACCAGATAGCGCGCCAGGCCCCATTCCACAGCCGTTCTGCCGTCGACTGGCTCGGCCAACGCAATCATGCTGAACGCGCGGGCGTAACCGATTCGCGCTTGCAACAAGAGGCTTGATGCCGCTTCGGGCACCAGCGCGAGGTTAACAAACGGCGTGGTCAGCCGCGCCTGCTCGGTGACGCAGACAACGTCGCAGTGCAGCAGCATGGTGGTGCCGACGCCGACAGCCAAGCCCTGCACCGCAGCAACGATCGGCTTGTCGGCCATCGCCAGGCCATGCAAAAAGCGCGTGACGTGACGCTCGGCTGACGCGGTGCCCGCCGATACGGCGGCGAAATCGCCGAGATCGTTGCCCGCCGTGAAGGCCTCGCCCTCGCCGCGAATCAGGAGGCATCGAATCGCCGGATCATCCTGTGCGCGCTGCAACGCATCGGCGAGCACACCGTACATCGCGTTGGTTAACGCGTTCCGCTTTTCCGGTCGATTCATCGTCAGGCTCATCAGGGGCCCTGCGACATTGACGATGACATGTTCGTTCATTTCAGTCTCCTTATTCAGCCAACAAGAATAGCGCTCCCGACCGCTACGGTGGTTTCAAACGAGCTGTTGTGCGGACATTGCCTCGCGCTGTGGCCCGCGTCAACGCGTCGGCCAGCGCAGTGCCTGACCGGCCCTTTGGTTGAACTGTACGATGTCCTCGTCGGTGTCGATGTCAACGCGGTAATGCTCGTTGTCGCTGTCGAACCAGTGCACGCGTGCAGGGTAGCGCTTGCGCCAGTACCTACCGGTGGCATTGACGTCGCCAGCGAGCCACTCGTCGCGCAGCGCCGCAGCAATCACCACCGGGTTACCCGGCTGACCCGCCACTCGTGGCACGAGCATTTGCGCCTCGCCTCGCTGTCGGAATTCATGCATCAAGTCGGTAATGTCCTTGGCGTCGATCAAGGGTTGGTCGCACAGCGAAATCATCACCGCGCCCGGGCTGCTGGCAAGTGATTGCAGTCCCAGGCGCAGCGACGAGCTTTGACCATCGTCCGGCCGCGCGTTGGTGACAGTGGTCAAGCGAACTGACAACGATGTGGGCGCGTCGTGCAGCGCGTGTTTAAGCTCCGCGCCATAGTGTCCGAGGACGACGACGAGCTCGTTCGCGCCTGCTTCAATCAATGCCGTAACCAGGCGATGAATAAGCGTCACGCCGTTGTATTCTAAAAGTGGCTTCGGCCGACCGCCAAGCCGACTGCCGGCACCCGCAGCGAGCAACACGGCGGCGAACGGAGCGCGCGTTAAATGTTCAGAATTCATGTACCAAGATTTTGCGCGGTTTCCGCCGCTGTGCCAGCTTAGGCATTGACTCGGGGGATAAGTGCATCCGCGATAAAAGCGGTTTGCAGATTGGCCTTGGCAAATCTCGGCTCAAGGCTCGCCATCCCAGTAGTCAAGGTCATCCTTGGGGCGATGCATGCGCCCGTCGTTGAGCAACGTTTCGAGTCCGCCCTTTGTCCACGCAAGATACTTGCCCGAGTCAGGGTATTCGCAAATTTCCGCCTCGGCACGCGTGCTCACTGACAGATATTTAAGCGGCGCATCGGACGTGTTGATGATCTGATGCGGATACTCCGGACCGGGCGGAATGAAGATGCAATCGCCCGCCGCAATCGGCAGCATTTCACCGGCGACGCGCAACGTGCCACTGCCTTCGAGCACGATGAACATCTCTTCTTCGACGTAATGAAAATGATACGGACACGCACGCTTGCCGGGCGGCACGATGTCGACCGAGAGCCCCATTTTTTTCGCGGCTGTGTCACGCGCTAATCGCTTGCCCATCACGCCCACGTAATGCGGGGCGCGATCCATCGTCTCCCACGACGCATCAGGCGTGGCGAAGTTACGAATCAGTTTGCTGCGTAGTGGGTCAATGTCGGACAAGGCAAGCTCCTGTCTGCGTCGCTGTGTTTTCGCGTTTACCGCGCCGGATGCAAAGGCGTGAATTCAATCAACAGTCGTTCCTGTTCGTCCGAAATCCACACTTCACCATCCTGAATCGTGCATTGCAATTCAAGCGCGCGGTCGGCCATCTGCGCCAATGCTTTGCTGCTCGGTGACGACACCGATTTGACGGTTAGCTTCTCTTGCCGGGCAAGCGCCACCGCATTCGGGTTCCACCATGCCTCGACCGTCTTGCCGCCACCATAGGTGATCAGAATCACTTCGTCTGCCCGTCCACACGCGCGCCGCAAAAGTTTTTCTTCGGGCAGCCCCACTTCAATCCAGCGCAGGATGCGACCGGTTAAATCGTGCTCCCACAACGCGGGCTCGTCGTCGGTGGAGATACCCTTCCCAAACTCAAGCCGCTCGTTCGCGTAGAGCGCAAACGCGAGCACCCGCACCATCATCCGCTCATTGGTCTCCGAAGGGTGCCGCGCAATCGTCAGCGCATGGTCGGCGTAGTAGCCGCGATCCATGTCCGCGATGTTGAGGCTCATTTTGAATATTGTTGATTTGATTGCCATGCTTCACATTGTTCCACGGCCGACTGATTAGCCGGATGGCAAACCGTAACGCTGCATCAGCGAGATCCATTCTGGGTGACCATGCATTCGATCAAATGTCGGATCAACCGCGCTACACAAGAAATTGAAATCGCTCGCGCTGGCTGCCCGATCCAACGCAGCAAGCGCCGCGACATCGTCACCCAGTGCGCAATCGATCATCGCAAATTGATACGGCGACACAAAAGTTCTTTCGCTGAACGCGAATAAAGACTTTCGTGTTTCTATCGCTGCGTCACGATGACCTGCATGCGCCAGCGTCACAGCCAATCCGCACAGGCCGATACTTAAGTCGGGATGACGGTTGCTGGCCTCGCGATAGAGCGCCTCAGCACGCACAATATCGCCACTGTGCAGACAGGTTGCGGCCAGCAGCGTACGCGCGACGACATTGTTGGCATCTGTTTCCAGCATGCCTTCGAACATGGCGCGTGCCTCGTCAAATCGACGCTCATAAAACCGCAGCAACGCGTGATGCACTCGCGTCAGCGCATCCAGCGGGTCGAGGGCACGAGCCTGCATTTGATGATGATCAGCCTCGGCAAAGCGTCGCATCATCATTAGCCCAAACGCGTAAGCACGGTGTGCGGAAACGTGGCTTGGCCCGAAGCGAATCGCACGCAACAACGAGCGCTCGGCGTTCGGCCAGTCATGTTCGTAATAGAACAAAAACATCCCGAGTGTCGCATGCGCATCAGGCAGTTGCGGATCAAGCGCCAACGCCTTTTTGATGGCCGCGCGCATCGGCGCAGCCACTTTTTTCGGCGAGCGCATCGTCATGCCGACTTGCTGAAGCAGCGCTGCAGCGAAAGCGGCGTGAGCGAGCGCGAAACGCGGCGAGGCGGCGACTGCTTCGGCGAACAACGTTGTGGCGCGGGCGATGGACGCAGGAGTGCGAATGCGCACCGCGATCCGGCCACGTTCATAGGTGTCGCGAACAGCCTCGGGAATGTCCGTCTGCACTGCGCCGACAAGGCCGTTGCGCAACGGTTCGGACGGCGTAGCTGCGAGCGGTGACGACGTCGTACCCGCAACTTGATTTACCGTACGAATCGCCAGTGGCATGGCACGGCGAATCATGGCGCACACCACATCGAAGAAATGAAAACGCGCACTGACGTCCCCCACTGCTGCATCCGACCACAGGTGCAAACCGTCGCTTGCCGTGATGATCTGCACGATGGCGCGCAACTGATGGCCTTCTCGCTGCAAACTGCCTTCGATCACCACATTGGCGGACAACGCACCGGCGATTTCTCGAATGTCGCGGCGCACGCCCTTGAACTGCATTGCGGAAGTTCGCGCTACGACGCGAATCTCCGGTAGTCGTGCCAACGTATCAGTGATTTCTTCAGTCAGGGCGTCGCTCCAATGAGCAATATCATCGCTTCCCAAACCGTCTAGCGGCAGCATGACCACCACCGGCACCGTAGCGCTGTCGGCGCGATCGGTGGCTTGTGCTGACGTCCAGCGCAACGTCGGAACGTAGCTGCCTGTGGGCAGCTCGATCACGACGCGCAGCTCGGCCCCTTCGCTCGCGTAATAGCGCGCAAGGCGCGCGCGTAGGCGGCTCGCCTCCACCCGAACAATGGAATCAGTCGCCGGATCGAAATCCGCCGCCTTGCGGCCAAACACGTGCACACCTAGGTGAATTTCACGAAGATTGGCCAGACGCCGAGTCAACAATTCCTCAACCATGTAGCGCAGCAAGTGCTGATGTCGCGGCGAGCGCGCGAACGGCGCGCTGCCACACACCGCATCAAGCACGTGGCGCACTAGATCAAGAGGGATTGCGGGTTGCATGGACTGCCGGGACGGGCTCCAAAGTTGACGACGCCGAGATGTAACTGTTGTGATACCTGAGCGGTCGCAGGAAACAGATTCACCGCGATCAAGGCGCTTCACAATCAGGCGAACTTGCTTTTCCGCGACGTTTTCTGCGGTCGAGCAACTCGCTACGGCAGATTATGACCGACCGGATTGCACAGATCGAGTGCCTGACGTGATGTTTGATTGGCTAACCGGAGACAGACCCGTGAACAAGACATTTGCAATCCGTGCGCTGATGCTGGCCGCCACCGCCCTTGTCACACTGCTCGCGGCGTTTGCGGTGAATGCAACGGGTCGACTTGACGCCGAGACAACGGCAGCTTCCGCGACAGGACCTGTCACGTTATCCGGGCATGTGCTGGAGGCTCTAAGCAACGCAACGTCAATAGATTCGCCGAAATCGGCAAGCGACGTTCCGATATCGCTCACCGTTGTGCTCAAAAGATCCGACGAGGCCAGCTTTCAGGCGTACCTTGCCGACGTTTACAACGAGGGTTCGCCCAACTTCAGAAAATTTTTAAGCACGCGAGAAATTGCTGACCGTTTTGGCCCGTCAGAGCAGGACTTCGCCCGCGTCAAGACCTTCTTTGAAGCTAACGGCCTTGCGTTGGTTGAAGGTTCTGTAAACCGCATGACAATGCTTGTTAACGGCTCTCGTTCGTCGGCGGAGCAGGCACTTTCAGTGCAAATTAAGCAGTATCGGCTTGGTGGTCGAGAGTTTTATGCCAACGTCGGTGAACCCTCCGTCACACCATCGATTGCCGCGCATGTCGAAGCAATCGCGGGGCTGTCGAACCTTGATATTGCTCAGCCAAATCATAAGCTGCTGCTTTTCGTCTGTAAGCTGGCCTTCAGCACTACGATTGGGGGCCTCAGTAGCCTACTTGTTCCGGGGGGACAATTTTTCGGAACCGGATTAGAGATCGCCGCTTTAGGCGGTTGGCTGGTTTGTATAGCAGGGGGTACGGGTGAGCTAATAGGGGTACTTTTTCGGCACGGCAATCCACAAAGTACGGTGTTGATGAACCCACTGTCGATAGTGCTCGGCAGTGCGGGTAGTGTGGGCGGCGAGGCAATGTCGCAACCGCGAATGAAGAGCGCACCACCCTCGCAATTGCCCGCCACAGGCTTATTGATCCGGCACGAGTTATTCAAGAAGCTGCGTAGGTAACCTTTGGGTCACCGAAATACTTCTTCACGCGCTCGGGGGTTTGTTCAAGCATCGTCA
>JAYVNO010000257.1:0-3055 GCA_043758415.1 Burkholderiales bacterium | reverse complement strand
CGATGCTTGAACAAACCCCCGAGCGCGTGAAGAAGTATTTCGGTGACCCAAAGGTTACCTACGCAGCTTCTTGAATAACTCGTGCCGGATCAATAGGTCGAATTACAGAACCGAGATCGCGGCTTCGATCACTTCTAATTCGCACGTAATTAGCGGTGTCAGGGTGAATGCTGGCGGCACCCATATGCCTTGTTGCTGGACGGCAATTGCTCGCACGCGGCCACGTACCCTGGTATGCGCATTTGCCTGTGTGAACATGCCTTCGAGACCAACGTTGCCACTTAACGGGGCTAAGTACAGTTTCTCTGAGATGCTGTCTCAAGTCGAGGCTAACGGCTCCGCGCCTGCAGCAATTTGTACACGTCATCACGCGAGCTGACGGCAAGAATCGTCAGTAGTCGGGCTTTTTCATCGACGTGATACGCCAGACGAAATTGTGGCGTGGTGATTTTGATCTTGTAGCAATCGGGTTCGCCGTGCAGTGCGTCCTTGGCTACACGGGGTTTTTGCAGTCGTTCCTTAATCAACTTCTGTTTGAAGCGGCGTTTTACGGATTCGTCAAGGCGCTGCCACTCCGCCTCAGCGAGCGGGTGGATGGCAAGCTCATAGGTCATCAAGCGTGATTTTGCGTGCGCTCTTGACAGACGCTACGCGTGCTGCCGCCCTGGACGTGACCAGGCGATCAGCAGCCTGATCGAGCAATGCTTCCATCAGACGCGTAGACAAGATGTAACCAGCGGGCCGATTGTGATTGAGCACGACGACGGCCATTTCGTCCGCTTGCTCGAATGCCCGAGCCGGCGATTCGCGCAGGTCAGAGATGCCAATACTTCGGGTGGAGAGTAGGGTATCCATGGATTAATTATAGCGAAATAAATACGAAATTTTGTCTATATTTTATTAACAAAGGGGCGTGGTTGATTTAACTCAGACCGTAACCTTCGCGCGGTACTGCACACTCGGTGCTTCTTTCAAATCACCGTCCTGCGTAAAAAGTTGCGCTTGGTGCTGTTGAGCGGTTTGCCAGATGATGGCGTCGGCCATGGCGAGTTTGTAGCGTACGGAGGCGATGGCGGCTAGGCGCAGATTGTCGGCGTCAAGATGCTCGACTTGCCCGCGATTCATTGCGTTGATGGCCCGATCAGCGAAAATCTGTCCGCTTTGCATGAGCACCCGCTTGTACACCTCATAGAGTGTGATCGACGGCACGATCAGGTTCGGTAAATCGGTTAGGGCGGGTTCAAAAAACGCTGCATTGGGACCGTCCGCGATGTACTCCAGCCAGCCGCACGAATCGACGACGTTCATGCGGAGCGAGCGTCGGTTCGTCCACCATCCCCGGCATCCGCAACGTCTTCGATGTCATTGGGCACGTCCGTATTGATGCCGCGACACATGCCGCGAATGGAAGAAATTGGCAGTTCTGGCACTAATTCGACATGATCACCGACGACGCGTGCCTCAAGGCGCTGACCCGCCACGAGGTTGAGCGCTTTGCGAACGTCCTTCGGTATGACGACTTGAAATTTGGGGGATAAAGCTACGGATGTCATGTTGGTAATTTCGTAAAGCAATTTACATATCGTAGCACGATATGTGGGTACTTTACGGATTGGAGGGTCTTGCGGTGTCAGGCGACAGCGCACTGCGGTTCTCAAATAAAGCAAAATAATGCTGGCATGATCATGCTAACGTGTAGCACATGTCGCTCGCCACGGCCCTATTCGCACCTACCCAATCAAAAATCATCGAATGGATTTTTGGGATGCCCGCGCGCGCGTTTCATGTGAATGAGTTGATGCGATTGACGGGGTTGGGTAGTGCGTCGGTGCAGCGTGAAATCGGGCGTTTGTTTGATGCGGGTTTGGTGACCGATGAGCGTATCGGCAACGTGCGCCGCGTGCAGGCGAATCCGTCGAGCCCGGTGTTTGCGGAACTCACGTCACTGGTGCAAAAGACGCTGGGCGTGCTGCCAACGATTGCGGAGGCGCTGCTTCCGCTTGCCGACAGGATTGAGTTTGCTGCGGTTTACGGCTCCATCGCCAAACGAAGTGAGCATGCCGACAGTGATGTGGACGTGATGATCGTTTCCGATTCGTTGTCGTTTGCTGAGGTGATGGCGTCGCTGGTTGCCGTGCAGGATCGTTTGTCGCGCGTGATCAATCCGACGATTTACACGTCGGCAGAGTTTGCTGCGCGGCGCGCGCACTCCGATTCGTTTGTGAATCGGGTGCTGGCGCAGCCTTACGACGTCGTGGCAGGGCGGCTGCCATGAAATGGAATAAACGCTGAAGCTCTCAAATTACGTCTTGCCGTTTCGCGCCGCTAGGAGTCTGTCGGGTTTGAAAAGCATCGGCTGCAAATCCGCTGGCCCGGTGCATATTTCGCCTGTTTTTTGGGCAATATCTCGATATTGCCGCTGCAAAACAGTCAAAATCTGCCCTCGGGCGGGCGAATTTTCGCTATGATGTTTCAAACCTGACAGACTCCTAGCGCACCAACTGATGCGGTCGCGTGCTGTCGTAGTTCTCAAACGGCTGGTGAATCCACGGGCTGTTGGGCAGAAATTCAACGAAGTAATCGGGGTTGAACATCGACACGCCTTTTTTCCAGATCACGGCGGTTTTCACTTCGGTTAGGTGCGGGTAACGAGCTGGTAGTTCTTGTTTGATGACGTTTAGCGTGTGGCCGGAATCGGCGAGATCGTCGACCACGAGCACACGTGGGCCGAGCGTCGCGCTGGTCATGGTGAGGTGTTCGGATACGAGGAGTTTGCCGCGCACGGTGCCGCCTGCTTCGACGTAGCTTGATGTGCTCATGATCGCTAGAGGCTTGTCAAAAATGCGCGAGAGTTGGTCGCCAACACGGAGCCCTCCACGCGCGATGCAGATGATGCTGTCGAACTCCCATTTGGCGTCGTACACCTGCAGCGCCAGCAGCTCGATCAGGCGGTGATAGCGTTCCCAAGTTACGTACAGGTGGCCGGTTTCAGTCATGATGTGTCCAAGTCTCGACGCGTCAGTTCGATTCAATTGTAGGAGCGGCTCTGCCGCGA
>JAYVNO010000256.1:0-3070 GCA_043758415.1 Burkholderiales bacterium | reverse complement strand
ATGGCCGCCGCCACAGAGTCCAAGCCTTTGAAGGGTCGCGACATCACACATCTCCATCTGTTGAAATGCGCTTATTCTTGCATTGTTGATATGGAAATGGAATTAGCAACGGCACCCGGAACTTTGCGATTGTGCTGTCCACCGTGCAGATGGGGCATCGCCTCGGCATGACGGTGGTTGCCGAAGGCGTGGAAACCCTGGCGGAACTCGACGCGGTGCGCGAATGCGGCTGCGACGAAGTGCAGGGTTTTTATTTTTCGAAGCCGATGGCTGCGAGCGCAGTGCAGCCGTGGCTGCTTAAACTCAAGACTCGCAACGCGCGGACGTAGCGGGCAATCAGACGCGCGACAACAGAAACGTCTTGACCGTGTCGCGCGACGGGATCGCAGTGATTGCCCCGTATGCGGTGGTGGTCAACGCTGCGGCTGCGTTGGCGTAGCGCACGGCGTCGAGCATCAAGTCCCCGATCGCCATGCGCGCAATGGTGGCACCGGCAAAACAATCGCCAGCACCGGTCGCGTCCACCGTATCCACCGGAAATGACGCCATCTGCATCACGTCAGCACCTGCGCCCTGGCTGATTTTTACGCCGTCGATGCCGAGCTTCAGGAGCACCACCGACGCGCCCAGTGAGTGCGCCCATTTCATGATGGTGTCGTGCTCAGCGCTGCCTGAGAGAGCGCTCGCGTCTTCGAATGAGGTAAAGAAATAGTCCGTCAACGGCAAAATTTCCGCCAGCGCTTCGCGTGCTTCACCGAGGGTGGTGAGGCGCGTGCGCAAGTTGCTGTCAAACGCAGTCGTTACACCGGCCTCCCTTGCATGCCTGAATAGGGCGAGCGTTGCCGCACGCGCGGAGGCCGAAATCGCTTGCGTGATGCCGCTTGAATGCACGAACTGCGCGTTTTCAACCGCGTCGAGATCAATGTCGTCGGGGGTCAGACGCGACGCGGCCGATCCGCTACGCGCATAGCTGAAACTGTGGCCCTTGTCGCTGTGATGCACGAAGTAGCCGCCAGTGCTCGCGTGATCGTCCACCCGCACCTGTGAACAATCGATGCCTTCGCGCAGCCAGAGGTCCCGCAGTCGCTCGCCGAACGGATCGCTGCCGACCCGCGTGATATAGCCCACGCTCGCGCCCTGGCGCGCGGCAGCTACGCAAAAGTTGGCAGTGTCGCCACCAAAGCCCAGTCGGTATTTGTCGGGCTCGGTGGGAATGGCATTCATCTCCCACAGGGGTTCGCCAAGGCTCAGAATGTCGGGCATGATGCGTCCTTACTTGTGCGGATGGATGTGCTGCGAAAAAAGTATAAGCGCTTGCGGCCCTGCCTGCCCAGCGCAATCAGCGCCATCAGTGCGATCCGCGGCAGCCATGCGGCGCTCGTCGCGCCTTCGCCGCTTCGTTACGCTGGCATCGGCGCGATCAGCTGCCACGGCTGCGCCGATTCCAGCGCTCGTGCCGCGCGCAACACGAGCGCGTCGCCATGCATCGGTCCGACTATTTGCGTGGACAGCGGCAGGCCCTCTGCGTCAAAGCCACAAGGGCACGCGCACGCCGGTTGCTGCGTGAGGTTGAACGGGTAGGAGAACGGCGTCCAGTCAAGGAAGTTGGCAATCGGCGTGTCCCACTCGTGCGACGCGCGCGCCCTAAATGCAGGCACCGAAATGCTCGGCGTAACCAGCAAATCAAAGCGTTGATGAAATTTGCGCATCAGCGTGCCGAGTTCGGCGCGTCGGTGGGTCAGCGCCTGTAGCTCCGGCACGCCGATGCGACTGCCGATTTCCGCCTGCGCCGCGAGCGCCGGGTCGGCGAGGGCCTGTTGCGTCGGCGTCATCGCGTTGAACAGTGTGGCCGAGCCAACGAACCAGAGCTTCATGGTGATCTCAAGCGGGTTGTCAAACCCTGGATCAACGGCCTCAACGTGCGCGCCCAAATCGGCGAGCACGTCGGCCGATTTGCGCACCGCGCTAGCCACCGCCGGATGCACGCCAGTGACGTAGCCGAGCGTCGGGCTGAAGGCGATTCGCAGTCCGCGAATGCCGTCGTTCAAGCCGACTGTATAGTCACGCGGATCAAACGGAAGCGAGGTCCAGTCGCGCGCATCCGGTTTCGAAATGATATTCAGCAACATGGCCGCGTCGGTGACGTGACGCGCGTGCGGGCCCAGATGGGCGACGCTGCCCATTGGCGACAAGGGCCACGCAGGGACGCGACCAAACGACGGCTTGAGTCCAAAGCCGCCGGTGAATGCAGCCGGAATGCGCACGCTGCCTGCACCGTCGGTTCCCATTGCCAACGGGCCAATGCCAGCGGCGACAGCTGCCGCGCTGCCGCCTGAGGAGCCGCCCGACGTGCGCTCCAGATGCCACGGGTTTCGCGTGACACCGGTCAGCAGGTTGTCGGTGGTGCCTTTAATACCGAACTCCGGCGTCGTGGTTTTGCCGAAAATGACCATACCCGCTTCGCGAATGCGAGCGACGCTCGGTGCATCGTCATCCCACGATTGGTTGGCGTCGATGGTGCGCGAACCACGCAGCGTTGGCCAGCCCTTGGTGAGGATTAAATCTTTAATCGCAATCGGAACCCCGTCGAGCGGAGACAGTGGTGCGCCCACGTGCCAGCGCGCTTCGCTAGCTTTGGCATCGCGAAGCGCCGCGTCGCGGTCGTCGTAGCAAAACGCATTAATTTTGGGTTGCCACGCGTCAAGCCGCGCAAGCACCGCACCCAGCGTTTCAACCGGCGAAAGCTCAAACCGACGGAAGCGTTGCGAAAGTTCGGAGGCAGACAGATCAGCGGGATTCACGTTGCACTTTCAAATTCAATCTGGTGAGACTGAAGGCTAGCGCAGCGTCGCTCACGAACCTGCACGCGCCTTCGATTTTTCAGAACAACTTTTTGCTTAAATCTAAATTGCAAAGGGGCTGAGAGCACGAAAATTCGTATAGCCGACATTATGCATATATGCCGAGTAATCCCATATTACTCATAAGTCAGAAATATAGGCGACAGTTGGATGTTTAAAGAATTGCCTGACCAAGGCAGGATTCTCCTTGATCTTGGTCAGCTCCTCAT
>JAYVNO010000255.1:0-9544 GCA_043758415.1 Burkholderiales bacterium | reverse complement strand
CCTCGGGAAGCCTCGCAACTGTACGCGCCATACGTGGGTTGCCCGTCTCGAAAGATCATTGAATAACTCAATTCGGCACTTAAGTGACGTGTATTGGGTTTAGAGGCACCCTGTATCGTCACCAACGACGCAGGACGAACGCTGGATCGATCAAAGCACGTGCTTGCAACGGTCAAAAGATCGGCGCTGCAGAAGCGCTGATTTCGACTCGATTTGACGAGTGGTGGTTGCGACGAGAGAGCAGCTTATGGGTGAAATGCCCATCGCCATTGGGGAAAATGGTTGAAATAGCCCTAAGTTGACTTTGGAATAAATAGCCGCTCAGCCCCTGATCAAACGGGGCATTGATAAAAAAGCTGTTGCAAGCAGGAATATCAGCAAATCGCCAAAGCGTCTACGGCTCCGCCACCGTTCCCGCCAATCGCTTTAAGCTAGTTTGCAAACGCTCACTCTGCATTTTGTCGGCAGTGACATTCATTTGTCGCTTGTCCGCAGCATTAGGCAATACCCGTGCCCGCCGCAAAGATGCACTATTTGATTGCGTCCTCACTGAAATTTCGTTAAATTTCAGTCCCTTACGGTCAAGGTTCGTGAGCAAATCGGCGCTCATCAAGCGTGCAAAGTGCGCCGCCTCGGGCGAATCGACCGTGAGAGTTAGTGTTGTTCCCGCAGCCGTTGCCATGATTACAAAGCGCTTCAGACGCTCCGGCACTGCCTCGATCAACACGTCGAATTGACGCGAGCCTTCACGGGCGTGTAGCAACGCAGCGCCTAGTGCGGGCATGCGGTCAAGAAACTGGGTTAAGCCCAGTGGCCGGGGATACAGGACTCGTCGAGAGCCAGCAGCTTTGAGGAATTTCACGTGCAGATTATCGTTGTTTCGAGCGACTTTCGAACCAAGAAGAGCTTGACGGTTGGCCTACCGCAAGTGCTTGGTTTGACTGTCGCGTTGCTGGTGGCGCTGGGCATGACCGCCACACTCGCCAACTACCTGTCGCTCAAATACGCCGCCACCAGCGATCATCCGTTGATCCGTAGCGTGTTGCTCGCTGACCAGCATGCCGAGGCCAAGCAACGCCAGCAACAGATCCAAGACAACATCAACAGCCTCGCGGTCAAGCTGGGCGAAGTGCAGGCGCACATGTTGCGACTCGACGGTCTTGGCGAAAAGCTGGCGAAAGTTGCGGGCTTGAAGCCACAGGAGCTGCCTAGTGCGACGGCCAACAGCGGCCGCGGTGGCGCAGCGACAGTCGGTGCGCCATTGTCGATTGATGACTTCGCGAAGCAATTGAGTGAATTGAGCGGCACGGTCGACGTTAAAGCCGACCAGCTCACCGTGCTTGAGGCGCTATTGGTGGAAGGCAGCGCGCAGCGCAAATTCCTGCCTACGCTGGTGCCGGTTGAAAACGTCAATTACACCTCGAACTTTGGCTACAGGATCGATCCGTTCACCGGCCATTCAACATTCCACGAAGGTGTGGACTTTGCTGCTGAATCCGGAACGCCCATCAATGCAGCCGCCAGCGGTAAAGTGATTTATGCAGATGTCCACCCTGCCTACGGCAAATGCGTCGAGATTGACCACGGTAACGGCCTGGTCACGCGCTATGCGCATGGCTCCGAGCTGCTGGTCAAAGAGGGCGACCTTGTCGTGCGCGGACAGCGCATCTCGCGCGTCGGGTCTACCGGTCGCTCAACCGGGCCGCATCTGCACTTCGAGGTTCGCCTCAATGGTGTCGCGCAAAATCCCGGCCGTTTCCTCGCGGTGCTCTAGCTCCCATTCATCGCCGCGCGCGTTTCGTCGGTTCCGGCTTGTTGGCCTCGTCGGCTTAAAATATCGGGTTTCGCCCACGCTGTCTCATCATGCAATGATGAAATTCGCGGGCACTGCCACACTTGCCGCGCGCTAAATCCGCGCGACCTCGGACCATGATCGACAAATTCCTCAAAACCATTTTCGGCAGCCGCAACGACCGCCTGCTTAAAGCTTACCGTGCCCAGGTGGTCAAGATCAACGCGTTGGAGCCAGGGCTGAAGGCGCTGACCGACGACGAGTTGCGCGGCAAAACCGCCGAGTTCAAACAACGCATTGCCGCAGGTGAGACGCTTGACGCGTTGCTCCCTGAGGCGTTTGCGGTGTGCCGCGAAGCAGGTTTTCGCGTACTCGAAATGCGCCACTTCGACGAGCAATTGCTCGGTGGTATGGCGCTGCACGCGGGCAAGATTCCCGAGATGCGCACCGGCGAGGGCAAAACGCTCACCGCAACGCTTGCGATTTATTTGAACGCGCTGTCGGGCAAGGGGGTGCATCTGGTCACCGTCAACGATTACCTCGTGGTGCGCGACGCCGACTGGATGGGTCGCATTTATCGCTTCCTCGGCATGAGTGTCGGCACCGTCACATCACAACAGGACAACGCGTCAAAGATCGCGGCCTACGCCGCTGACATCACGTACGGCACCAATAACGAATTCGGCTTCGATTACCTGCGCGACAACATGGAATACGCGGTGGCGGATCGTCGCCAACGCGGCCTGAATTACGCCATCGTCGACGAGGTCGATTCAATCCTGATTGACGAGGCGCGCACGCCTTTGATCATCTCCGGGCAGGCTGAAGATAACGTCGAGATTTATTACACGGTCAATGCACTAGCGCCGAAACTGGTCAAACAGGTGGATGAGGCGTCGCCGGGCGATTACTGGGTCGATGAAAAAGGCCGACAGGTTCATTTGTCCGAACAGGGCCATGAGCACGCCGAGCAACTGCTCGAAGAGATGGGGTTGTTGCCGCCAGGTGCGAGCTTGTATGAGGCGACCAACATTTCGCTGATGCATCATGTGTACGCCACGCTGCGTGCGCATGCGCTGTACAACCGCGACGAGCATTACGTGGTGCAAGACGGTGAAGTGATCATCGTTGACGAATTCACAGGTCGTTTGATGTCCGGTCGCCGTTGGAGTGAAGGCTTGCATCAGGCCGTTGAGGCGAAAGAAGGCGTGCCGATTCAGCGTGAGAATCAAACGCTCGCCTCGATCACCTTCCAGAACTACTTCCGCATGTATGCAAAGCTCGCTGGCATGACCGGCACGGCAGACACCGAAGCGTATGAATTCCAGCAAATTTACAACCTTGAAACGGTGATCATCCCGACCCATCGCGACATGGTTCGCCGCGATGAAAACGATTTGTTCTTCAAGTCGACGGCGGAAAAATACGCAGCAGCTGTTCACGATATTCGCGACTGCTACACACGCGGCCAACCGGTACTGGTGGGCACTACGTCCATCGAAAACTCCGAACTGATCGCGGCGATGTTGATCAAGGAAAAGCTGCCACATCAGGTGTTGAACGCCAAGCAGCACGAGCGCGAAGCAAGCATCGTGGCGCAGGCCGGGTTGCCGAACATCATCACCATTGCCACCAACATGGCCGGACGCGGCACCGACATCGTGCTCGGCGGGGCGATTGAGCCCGAGATCCGCGCCATTCGTGAGGACGAATCACTCACGGCAGAGCTTCGCAAAGAAAAAATTGCAACCCTGCAGGGTGAATGGCAGAAGCGTCACGACGCCGTGCTCGCGGCCGGTGGCCTGCGCATCGTTGGCACCGAGCGCCACGAGTCGCGCCGTATCGACAACCAGTTGCGCGGTCGCGCGGGTCGGCAGGGCGATGCCGGTTCCAGCCGCTTCTTCCTGTCGGCGGAAGACCCGCTGATTCGCATCTTCGGCGGCGACCGCATGAAGAACATCATGACGCGTTTGCGCATCCCGGACGGTGAGCCGATCGAAGCGGGCATCATGACCCGCCAGATCGAAAAAGCGCAGCTCAAGGTGGAGTCACGCAACTTCGATATTCGCAAGCAATTGCTTGAATATGATGACGTGGCCAACGATCAGCGTAAAGCGATTTACGAACAGCGAAATCATCTGCTCGAACACACGAATGTGAGCGACACCGTGCGCGACATGGTCGGTGGTTGGGTTGAAGACACCGTCAATCTGCATGTGCCGCCCGAGAGCCAAGAAGAGCAGTGGGACCTGCCCGCGCTTGAGGCCGCGTTGCGCGAAATTCATATCGATGCGCCGGTGGCCGAGTGGCTCAAAAAAGAACCCGATCTCGACGACACCGACATTCGCGAACGTTGCAAAAAAGCGGCGCTCGACACCTACAACGAGAAGCGCCAAATCGCGGGCGACGATGTGTTCAGCCAGTTCGAGCGAAACATCTTGTTGCAGATCATGGACACGCAGTGGCGCGAGCATTTGTCGAATCTCGACCTGCTGCGTCAGGGCATCCACCTGCGCGGCTATGCGCAGAAAAACCCAAAGCAGGAATACAAGCGCGAATCATTCGAAATGTTCGGCGGCATGTTAGATCGATTCCGCGCCGAAGTCGTGCGCATTTTGATGACGGTGCAAGTGCGCACCGAGGCTGACGCGCAAGCCGTCGAGCCCGCGCCCGCGATGCAAAATGTTTCTTACAAACATGCGGATGTTGATGGTTTGACTGGCGAAGAGGCCGTTTCAGTCGCGTCCGAGAGTGGCAATCAGCCCATCGTCAACGAAGGGCCGAAGCTCGGACGCAATGATCCTTGCTGGTGTGGTTCGGGCAAGAAATACAAGCACTGCCATGGGCGGTTGGACTAGCCGCCTCAGCGCAACGTTGGACAGATATGTTTTGTAGGAGCGGCTCTGCCGCGACCGACGTCGTTTATGTCTCAACGTTGAAGGTCGCGGCAGAGCCGCTCCTACACTGAGATCAATATCACTCCAACGCTTTCAAATCATGCCAGTTTCCTACGCCCCTCTAGACCCTGCGCTCGCCCACCCCATCAAAGGTGTGCGCTTCGCCGCCGTTCAGGCGGGCGTGCGAAAAGCCAATCGCTACGACCTGCTGGTTGCGCAGTTCGACGAAGGCACGGCAGTCGGCGGCGTGTTCACGCTGAACCGCTTTGCCGCAGCCCCGGTGCAGGTGTGTCGCGAACATCTCGCGTCGAGCCCGAACGTTCGCGCGCTGGTGGTCAACACAGGCATCGCCAACGCGGCGACCGGGGAACTGGGTCTTACCAGCGCCCGCGCAAGCTGCGCGAGCGTGGCGGGGGCATTGGGGCTTACGGCGACGCAAGTGTTGCCGTTCTCTACCGGCGTGATCCTCGAACACCTGCCAATGGATCGCATCAACGCGGGCATCCATGCCGCCGCCGCTGAACTCAAAGCAAACAAATTAGCGTCATGGGATCGCGTCGCGCAGGCGATCATGACCACCGACACCGTTTACAAGCTCGCCAGCGCGCAAGCGACGGTCGGCGGCAAAACGATCAACGTCACCGGCATCGCCAAAGGCGCGGGCATGATCCAGCCGAACATGGCCACGCTGCTGTCGTTCGTGTTCACCGACGCGGCCATCGCGCCCGCGTTGTTGCAACCGCTGGCCAAGCGCGTGGCCGATGCCAGTTTCAACCGCGTTACGGTCGACGGCGACACTTCGACCAACGACAGCTACATCATCGCGGCTACTGGCAAGGCGGGCAACGCGCCCGTAACCGCGCTCGATTCCGCGGATGGCGCAGCGCTCATCGTGGCGTTCGAAAAAGTCAGCCTAGAACTCGCGCAAGCCATCGTGCGTGACGGCGAAGGCGCGACCAAGTTCATGACCATCGCAGTAAGTGGCGGCAAAGACGTGGCCGAATGTGATCGCATCGCTCGTGCCGTCGCGCACTCGCCGCTGGTGAAAACCGCGTTCTTCGCCAGCGACCCGAATCTTGGGCGCATTCTGGCCGCAGTGGGTTACGGCGCGCCGATGGATCTCGATCCGGCTAAAGTCACCGTGCATTTGAACGAAGTGCTGGTCGCAGAAAAGGGCGGACGTGCCGCGAGTTACTCAGAGGCCGACGGTGCGCGCACCATGAAAAATGAAGACATCACCGTCGCCATTGATCTCGGTCGCGGCACGGCTTCGCAGACGGTATACACATGCGATTTTTCGTACGACTACGTGAAAATTAATGCCGAATATCGGAGCTAAGTCTAGTCTCCCTCTCTTTCGGAGAGAGGGAGCGAAAACCCATGAGTCAATCCAGCAAACAGTTTCTTGAGACGCTCACGCGCATTGCCGACGCGCTTGAGCGCATGGCACCACCGCCGCACGGCACACCGGATTTCACTGGGTGCATCGCCGCACGCTGGCGCGTGTCGGGCACCCACAAATATCTCGAAACCGTGCAACATGTGCACCACATGGAGGCCGATTGGCTGATCGGCGTTGAAGCGCAACATGATTTGATCGACCGTAATACGGCGCAGTTTGTAAGCGGAAAACCGGCGAACAACGTGCTGCTCACCGGCTCGCGTGGCACCGGAAAAAGCTCACTCGTTAAAGCCATGCTGGCGCGTTATTCGCCAAAAGGATTGCGCCTGATTGAGGTGGAAAAAGAGCACCTCAACGACATGCCCGACATCGTCGATTTGATCGCGAATGAGCCGTACCGATTCGTGCTGTTTTGTGATGATCTTTCGTTTGACACTGGCGACGGCAGCTACAAGGCGTTGAAGGCGATTCTGGATGGTTCAATTGCAGCGGCGACACCCAATGTGGTGCTTTATGCGACGTCCAATCGCCGCCATCTGCTACCCGAATATTTTCACGAAAACGAACAGACGAAGTACGTTGGCGAAGAGGTTCACTTCGGCGAAAGCATCGAGGAGAAAATCTCGCTCTCAGAGCGCTTTGGGCTGTGGATTTCGTTCTATCCGTTCTCGCAGGACGACTATCTTGCGGCGGTCATTTCGTGGGTTGAGCAGTTGGGCGTGAGCGTTCCGCTCGGTACAAACGCGCGCGAGATTTTTGACCGCGGTGCGCTGAACTGGGCGCTGCAACGCGGCTCGCGTTCAGGTCGCGTGGCCTATCAATTTGCTCGCGATTTTGCGGGACGCATCTCTCACAATGCACGTTGAAATTCCTCGCTTCGATGCCAACGACACGCGCCCGTTGACGCGCGTCGCAGTGGCGATCATCGAGCGAACCGTCAACGGCGAATATCAGGTACTATTTGCGCAACGCCCTGCGGGAAAAGCGTACGCAAACTACTGGGAGTTCCCCGGCGGCAAGATCGAAGTGGGCGAGTCGGTGATCGACGCACTGATCCGTGAAATCGACGAGGAACTCGGCCTGCACATCAAGAGCGCTACGCTCTGGCGATGCGAACGATTCAGCTACGAACATGCCCATGTCGAACTGCACTTTTGCCGCACCTCAGACTGGCGTGGCGAACCGCATGGGCGTGAGGGACAAGCGATCGGCTGGCAGTCGCCGGATGCGATTACTCTGTCGCCGCTGTTGCCTGCATTGCACGCGGCTGAAAGTGGTGTTTTGGCAGGTCTGCGACGCAAATTGTAGCGATCAGCTTTTTGCTGTAAAGCGCATTGGATAGGGGCTTGGCGTGATTTTTAGCTTAAAGTCGATATTCGCCCGAATCGACCGTCTATCCCGTAGCAAGTGGCGCTTTCGCAACAAAGCTGAATCAAAAAATTAGTCCAACTCGCGCGAAATTCCAGCATTTTGGTCGTCACCGTCTGGCGGCGTCGCGTTGGCGATCCGGTATTCCTCGTTTGCCCACGCGCCAAAATCGATGTTTTTGCAACGCTCAGAGCAGAACGGGCGAAACTTGTTTTCAGGAACCCATTGAACGGGCTTTTCGCAGCGGGGGCAGGCAACAACTGTCATCCGAGAATTTTAAAGTCCGCACAGCGCGAGCCTGAACGAAATGTTTCGGGTCGTGACACCGGCACGGCCGGTGCCCTGAAACTGCGGGCTTTGGTCAAGAAATCGCACGTTCACCGTGTACTTGTTCGCGCTCACTTCCGGCACGACGGCGTGTCCGGCGTCCACGGAAATTCGCGCTAACAAAGGCGGCCTTGTGCTGGTCAACGCGCGTTGAAAATTTCCGTGGTGAGCCAGCTCATCAGCCATCTGGTTCGACTCGCGCAGCAGGCGCAACACCAATACGACTGCCTCTTCCAGCGGCGCTAATGGCGCGAGCCATTCCTTGAGTTGCTGACGGCGCTCAAACTCGCTGTGTTGCAACCAACTGTGCAGCATCGGCAATTCAAATGCGCAAACACCACCGGGACTTACAGCCCGTTGGCGAACGGCTTGCAGCCAGTCGGTGTCGCGCAAATGCTGGCCGATCTTGCCAATTTGTCCATGCAAATCGTGAATCACCGCATCCATATCGCTCAAAAATTCGGTGAGCGCCTCGCGCGCCACGTCGGGGTTATCAAGCTGCGTGCCCCACACGGTTCTCTGCCGATCCAGTTCTTGCAGCAAATCGGTTTTCAGGTCGCTGCGACCGGCGGTATCGATGATGTGAAACAGACCGAGCAGGGCACCGCGATGGTCGATGCTGTCCTTGCGCGCGGAGAACACGCGGGTGCGCTCGAACAATTCCTCTAGCCGCAACCAGGTGCGCGCGCGCTCGGTCAGCGGGCATTCAAAGGTGAGTGCGACCGGCGTGCTCACAACAACGCTGTCCCCGGCAGCTTTGTGAGCGCTGCGTTGGCGACGAATACACGATGCAGTTCGGCGACCTGCGCTTCGAGCAGGGATGCTTCGCCCGAATTGTCAATGATAAATTGCGTGTGGAGCAGCTTGTCCGCCCGCGACATCTGGCTTGCGATGATTTGCTTGACGGTGGTCAGCGGTAGGCCACGGATGCGGGTGACGCGCTCGATTTGTGTGGCCTCGTCAACGTCCACGAGGACGGCACAATCGACGCGATCCGCGTAGCCGGTTGACTCAAATAGCAGCGGCACCATATGAATGATGTACGGCGCATTGTTGGCATCGACGGATGCCATGGCCACTTGCGTTTCGGCACGAATCATTGGGTGCAAAATGGCTTCCAGCTTCGCGCGTTCTGATGCCTGCTCGAACACTCGGGCGCGCAACGCAGCGCGGTTAAGCACGCCTGCCGTCACTACGCCCGGAAAGGCAGCTGCGATTGCAGCAATGGCTGGGCCTTCAGCTTGCGTCAACGAATGCGACAGCGCATCGGCATCGATGACGAACGCTCCGAGCCGCGCAAAGTGCGCCGCCGCGCTTGATTTGCCAGAGCCAATGCCGCCGGTGAGCCCAACTACAAATTGATCGGTGGCGCTTGTCATTACCCGAGGAATAACGCGTGAATTTTCGCGCCGAAAAAGAGCGTGATAAGCCCGGCGATTGCCAGATAAGGACCGAACGCGATGGCCGTGTTGCGCCCTTTTCTTTGCACGACCAGTATCGCGATGCCGACGACGGCACCCACCACCGACGACAGCAGCAACAGCATCGGCAACGCCTGCCAGCCAAACCATGCGCAGAGCGCGCCGAGCAATTTGAAGTCGCCGTAGCCCATGCCCTCGCGCCCCGTGATCAGCTTGAACAACCAATACACCGACCACAGCGTAAGGTAGCCCGCTGCAGCCCCGATTACTGCATCCGGCAGGCGTGCA
This sequence comes from Burkholderiales bacterium, assembly GCA_043758415.1. Taxonomy (GTDB): domain Bacteria; phylum Pseudomonadota; class Gammaproteobacteria; order Burkholderiales; family Casimicrobiaceae; genus Casimicrobium. The sequence continues at coordinate 49 of JAYVNO010000255.1, read as the reverse complement.
AAAAGACCAATGATATTGAGCAGCAAGCCTAGCCAGAGCAGCGGTAGCG
>JAYVNO010000254.1:0-3111 GCA_043758415.1 Burkholderiales bacterium | reverse complement strand
TCGGTCGCCTGAAAGCTTGCGCCTTCGGGCAACCACATCTCGACCATCACTTCGGTGCGATCACTGGTCGGGAAGAATTGCTTTTCGGTCAAACCCATGCCAATCACACCAAGCACGAGGCCCGCTATCGTGATGACGATGGTGATCCAGCGATGGGTGATGCACCAGTCAATCGTTTTCCGCAGGCGCGAATAAAACGGCGTGTCGAAGTGCTCATGTACTTGTCCTTCAACCGTCGCGTTCTTTGGTTTCTTGAGAATCCAGTAGCCGAACAGTGGCGTCGCAATGATCGCAGCGAACCAAGACAACACCAGCGCAATCGTAGTTACGCTGAACATGTCAAAGGTGTATTCGCCGGTCGAAGATTTGGCCATCGCAATCGGCAAAAATCCTGCTGCGGTGACCAGCGTCCCCGACAACATCGGCCACGCCGTGCTGACGTACGCGAAGGTGGCCGAGGCGAATTTGTCGAAGCCTTCTTCAAGCTTCCTGACCATCATCTCGACCACGATCATCGCATCGTCAACCAGCAATCCGAGCGCAATAATTAGCGCACCGGTCGAGATGCGATGCAGATCAATTTTGAACATTTGCATCACCAAAAACGTCGCCAGCAGCACGAACGGAATCGTCAACGCGACCACTGCACCGGCCCGCCAGCCGAGCGAGATAAAGCTCACCGCAAGCACAATCGCGACGGCCTCCAGCAACGAACGCATAAAGGTGCCGACGGCCTCTTTCACGACCTTCGGCTGGTTGCTAACCTGATGAAATTCGATACCGACTGGCAGGTCGTTTTTGATGCGCTCCATCTCGGCGGTCAAACTATTGCCGAGCTGCAACACGTCGCCGTCGCTCTTCATCGAAACCGACAGCGCGATGCCAGGCTTGCCGCCGAAGCGAATCGTTTGTACCGGAGGATCAGCAAAACCGCGATAGACATTCGCAATATCGCCGAGGCGAATGGTGCGTCCATTCACCGCAAGTTGCAGTTCACGCACCGATTTCACGGTGGCAAAATTTCCCGTCACCCGGAGCGCAATCGAGTTGTCTTTGGTCTGGATCACACCGGCGGGTGTAATCGCGTTCTGGGCCTGCAACTGCGTAGCAATCGACGGCGCGTCGATACCGAGCGCGCCGATTTTTGTGTTGCTGATTTCGACATAAATTTTGTCGTCGAGCACGCCGACCAGTTCGATCTTTGACACGTCGGGAATGCGCAGTAATTCCTGCCGAACAGCCTCCACTTTGTCGCGCAATTCAGAAAGCGAAAAACCATCGCCAGTGAACGCGTAAATCGAGCCGAACACATCGCCGAATTCGTCATTAAAAAAAGGTCCCTGCACTTCGGGCGGCAGGGTAAAGCGAATGTCGCCGACTTTCTTTCGCACCTGGTACCACAGTGCCTGAATTTCTTTGCGTGGTGCGGTGTCGACGAGCTCCAGAATGATTAGCGATTCGCCCGGTTTGGAATAACTTTGCGTGCGCTTGAAATACGGCATCTCTTGAAGCTTTTTTTCCAGCCGATCGGTGACCTGCGAATCCACCTGTGCGGTGGTCGCACCGGGCCACAGCGTGCGAATGGTGATCGCGCGAAAGGTGAAGTCCGGGTCTTCGCGCTGGCCAAGCTTGAAATACGCCGAGAACCCGGCGATTGCGATGGCGAGGATGAAAAACAGCGTGAGCTGCTGATGCTTGATCGCCGCCGCAGACACGTTCATGCCGGTCGGCCCGTACTTGCCTGACGTCCCTGACTTGCCGGAGTTGGCGTCGTTGCCACTCATGGCTTGCTGCTTTCTTTCGCGGCAGTGGGCGCAGCTGCGGCAGGAGCGGCAGGAGCGGCAGCCGCAGGCGCGACAGCAGCAACCAGCGCATCAAGCAATCGCACTTTCTGCCCCGGCTGCAACAGGTTTGCGCCCGCCGTCACCACCAGGTCCCCCGGTTTCAGTCCGGTCAACACGGCGACGCCTTCGTTGGTGCTTTCGCCAGTCTTGATTTCTACCGCTTTCACTGTCTCGCTGGCACGATCCACCAGCCATACGCGGGTGCTGTTGTCGCGGGTGTAAAGGGCCGTGTTGGGGATGACAATCGCCTGCGCATCATTGAGTTGCAGACGCACCGTCGCGCTCATGCCCAACCTCAGCACATCGTCGGCGTTAATGATCGACAAACGGGCTGTGAAGGTGCGGCTGGCCGAGTCGGCGGCAGGGGACAGTTCGCGCAGTTGTGCGGCGTACAGTTTGCCCGGTATCGCGTCAAAACGGGCGACAAAGCCCTTGGCCGTTTTGATCAATCCGACTGCGCGTTCCGACACGTTGACGACGATTTCTTTTTCACCCATTTGCGCCACGCGCACCACGCTTTGCCCTGCGGACACCACACTGCCCGCCTCGACGTCAACGGCGATCACCACCCCCGCTTTGTCAGCGCGCAAGGTCTGAAAATTCAACCCGTTTTGCGCATTGCTCAGTTGCGACAGCGCCGCTTTAACGCGGGCATCGGCGGCGTCAGTCGTTGCAATTTGGCGCTCAAGCGCGGCACCAGAAACGAAGCCTTTGTCGCGCAGTTCCTGCTGTCGCTTGCTTTCGCTCAACTGCAATTTGTAATCAGTCTTGGCGACTTCAACCTGTGCCGCCTGCGCGTTGATCGCGGGCAACACGTCTTGCGAATCAAGCACCGCGAGCACTTGGCCGGCTTTGACTTCTTGGCCCACATCCACCAGCCGTCGCGCGATTTTTCCCGCCACCCGAAAGCCGTAGCGCTGCTCAAAACGCGGACGCACCTCGCCCGGCAGATACGAAATATCGTTGAGCGAGCTCATGCCCACCTGCATGAAGCGCACCGGACGGGGCAGCTCGGGTTTGCTGTTTTTTTTGTCAGCCGCTACGGAAGTGCTCGTGGCGGCAGGCGTGGCGTCATCTTTTTTGCCGCAGGCGGCGATGATCGTGGTGCCCATCAGCAGCGCGAGGAGGAGAGTTGCCTTCTGATTCATCAGTGTTATTCCTTGGCGGTCTAACCCGGATATTTCACCAGAGTAGGTCGGCGGATGAGCCGAGAGGCGCGTTGTTATTGATGTCTAGGTCAATAAGCAACATCATCCGCCGATGCCAA
>JAYVNO010000253.1:0-9712 GCA_043758415.1 Burkholderiales bacterium | reverse complement strand
GCCGCAGCGCTCGCGGGCTGCAGCACGCTACAAGAATTGAGCCCATTCGAGTCGAAGCGGGTTGAATACAAGGCCGCGCAGTCAGGCCCATCGCTTGAAATTCCGCCGGATCTGACGCCGCCGAAATTTGATGATCGCTACAAAGCGGGCACGGCTACGCTGTCGGGTGTTAACGCCGCCAACCGCTCAGCCGTGTTGTCGGGCGCTGGCGGCGTGTTGCCAGCTGTATCCGGCATGCGCATTGAAAAGGCGGGTTCGGAGCGTTGGTTGGTGGTGCCCGGCACGGCTGAGGCGAACTTTCCGCGCATTCGTGAATTCTGGTCAACCATGAACATGAACTTGGTGCTCGACGATTCGCGCATCGGCTTGATGGAAACTGACTGGCAGGAAAATCGCGCGCGCATCAACGACGACATCGTTCGCCGCACCATTGGCAAGGTGTTCGACAACTTTTATTCGAGCGGCACCCGCGACAAATACCGCACCCGCATCGAGCGTGGCGTCAACAGCACTACCGAGATTTACGTCAGTCATCGTGGCCTTGAGGAGCAAAACGTCGGCAGCACTGCCTCACCGGTCTTCCGCTGGGAGTTTCGTAAACCGGAGCCTGAATACGAGGCGGAAATCTTGAATCGCATGATGCAGTATCTCGGCGCGCCGCGCGAAGAAGCATCGCAAATTGTCAAAGCCGCGCTCGCGCCAGCCGCCGCGGTGGCGCGTGTCAATCAGGCGGAAATCGTCAAGTCTGGCAACGTGAGTTCGCTTTCGATGAATGACAGCTTTGACCGGTCATGGCGTCGTGTCGGTCTGGCGCTGGACCGCGTAGGTTTCACTGTGGTGGATCGTGATCGTACGGCGGGTACGTACTTTGTACGCTACGCCGACCCCGAAGTGATGGCCAAAAACGAGCCAGGGATCCTCGACAAACTGAAGTTCTGGAATACCGATACCAAGGATGTGGTTGAACAATACCGCATCACCGTGAAGGAGACCGGCGGCAAAACGGCGGTCGCCGTACTCGATAAGTCCGGACAGGCTGATGCGACGGCCGTCGGCTCGCGCATCGTCACGTTACTCTACGAGCAACTGCGCTAACCAAGCGCAGTGCGCTTCGCAAGTCTCGGAAGCGGCAGCGAAGGCAACGCGCTTGTCGTTCAGGCGGGCGGCAGCACGATCATGATTGACTGTGGTTTCGGTGTTAACGAAACCGTCAATCGATGCGCTCGTCTGGGTCTTGCTCCCGAGGCCATTGACGCCATCGTGATTACCCATGAGCATGGCGACCACATCGGTGGCGCGCCGCGCTTTGCGCGACGATTCAAAATTCCCGTGTGGTTGACCTTTGGCACACTGTCGGCAACCGAGTCCCGCTGGGACTGCTGTACGCTGCGCGGGTTTGATTCGCATGATGCTTTCGTCGTTGGCGAGCTGGAAGTGCAACCGTTCCCGGTGCCGCACGACGCTCGCGAACCGGCGCAAATGACGGTGAGCGACGGCACCCACAAGCTTGGCGTGCTGACTGACGTCGGCGAAACGACCGCGCACATTGAGGCGTCGCTAGCTCACTGCGACGCGTTGTTTCTGGAAGCCAATCATTGCGAAGATCTGCTCGCACAATCGGTCTATCCGCCGAGCCTCAAGGCGCGGATTTCCGGGCGCTTCGGCCACTTGTCGAATCGTGCGGCGGCCGATTTGCTGGCACGGATCGCGGGTGATCGCCTGCAGCGCGTCGTCGCCGCGCACTTGAGTCGGCAGAACAATCGCGCGGATTTAGCGCAAGCCGCGTTTGCAGCCGCGGTGGGTGGCGAGCTGGAAGATATTTTTATCGCCTCGCAAGATGACGGCATTGGCTGGATTGAGCTGGCTTGAAGGTGCTTTGTAGGAGCGGCCTTGGCCGCAAAAGATATTCCTATCGCGGCGTTGGAATCGCGACCGATGCCGCTCCCACAAATACAGCTTTTTTGTGAAACTGTTGATCGGTATGGGCATAGCTACCCATTCGTGCAATAGTCGATATTTGGTAATTATTCAATTTAACCCCAGCGTCTGCGCCATTCCAGCAAAAAGCTATATCCATTTTTCATGAGAAGAGACTATCCGGCCGCCGTCTTGTTCGACATGGACGGTGTGCTGATCGACAGCGAACGTATCGCGCAGGAGGTCACTCGCGAAGCGTCGTTGCACTTGGGGCTTGGCCTTCCTGACCGCGTCGCGATGCGCATGATCGGGCTGGGTCGTGATGCCGTTGAACGCATGTTGGCTGCCGAATTGGGCGCTGACTTCGCATTTGACCGATTCCAGACGGAGTGGGAGTCGCGCTATCACAAGCGCCTCAGCAAAGGCGTTCCGATCAAAGCGGGCGTCGCCGAAGCGCTGGCGGCGCTTGCGACTGCCGGATTGCCTTGCGCAGTTGCTACCTCCACCCACACCGATTTCGCGCGTTACAAGCTGCAACAGGCGGGCTTGCTCGCGCAAATCGCTGTAGTCGTAGGGCGCGACGCTGTGGCGCACGGCAAACCGGCGCCGGATGTGTACCTGCATGCTGCAAATCAGTTGGGCATTCCGGCGCACCTTTGCTGGGCGTTCGAAGATTCGCTGCCGGGGCTCACAGCGGCTGTCGCGTCAGGCGCGCGAACACACTGGGTGCCCGATTTGGCACAGATCGCGGCGCACGAATTGCCGACGGGCGTAGAAACGGTGATCTCGTTGCATGAGGTGTGTCGCTGGATTGAACTGACGAACTGACGCCGTAGGAGCGGCCCTGGCCGCGATCGCCACCGTGCTTGCGCCGCCGTTTTTCGCGCCCACGGGCGCTCCTACAACCTGTTTAAATCACGCGGAACTTCTAAACCACCACACAAAAAAAAGCCGGACGATAAATCGACCGGCCTTTGATGGTGCGTTAACTGAAACCAGTTATGGCTTCTTCACGGCATCCTTGGCTGCGTCTTTGGCGGCTTCGACAGCCTTACCAGCGGCGTCCTTGGCTGCATCAACCGATTTGGCTGCTGCATCTTTGGTCGCGTCAACTGCTTTGCTAGTCGCATCCTTCGCGGCATCAGCAGTTTTAGCTGCCATGTCTTTGGTTGCGTCAATAGCCTTAGCAGCTGAGTCTTTGGCTGCATCCATTGGAGTCGGAGCAGCAGCGGCAGGAGCCGGTGCAGCGGCAGGAGCCGGAGCAGCAGCTTTTGGTTCTTCTTTTTTGCCGCAAGCGACAAGGCCAAGCGCGAGAAGCGCAGCGACCAGGAGGGTCTTTTTCATTTTGTGTTCCTTACAACGTGAATCGTTAACGAATGTGTGTGCCTTAAGGAGAATCTCCCTCAGTGGAGACCACCCGATGAGCGAAACCGGGATAGAAACTGAGTGAGGACGAAAGTATATCGAAATCCCGAAGGCGGGAATTGCCAGAAATCAGAGACCGAACGCCTCGGGGAACACTCGACGACCGCATTGTTGTCACATCACTTCAAATGTATGTGCGTAACCCATTGATTTATATGCACTGTTAAAATACACTGAACGCGTGGGTTGCACCGAATTGGGGCGAAAAAGAAGGTGTTGCTGGTCTGCAACAACAAAGTTTGACGCTGGAAACACACCATCCGGGACCGCGCTGATCGACATTTGGTGGTCTGGCGTTTTGAGCATCTACAGCAAGCGGGGAAGCTCGGTGGTCAGGATTCGTATTTTACCCAGCAGCATGCGAACACGCACACGACGCTCGAGCATCGCCATTTTCACCGCGTCACATCGCGCCTTGCTGCGCCAATCCTGTAGCGCCAATGACTCATCAAAAACGTCCCGCGTGCGTGCTGATTTTGCGATCAGCTCGCCGAGCGCCGCCGACACATCACGCCGTGAAATCAGCGCGCGTTGATTTTGCGTCCGCAGCATTTTCCGGGCGCTCCATCGCTTCAATCATGCAACCGCAATACCATCGTGACACGTTTCTAATTCACGCGAAGCCAGCCGTCGCAGTACCACGCGTAAAGCGCATCGACCGTCTCGCGCGCCTGCTTCGTTGATACAAGCGTATGTCGCTCGTCGGCCAGCGTGCGCCAGAAGCCGGCGTCGCCTTTGACCACGAACGCCTCACCGTTAATGAACAAAAACTCATCGTCGTACAAACACAGCGTCGCGGGCGCAAACGCAACGCCTAAGCTCGACGCCGCTTTGCCAAACGCCGCGCGCAACATCGGCTCATCTGGCGCATCGAAGACGATTTGCGGCTTAACGTCGGTGGCGAAGCAGCCGGCAAACTGCTTGATGGCGCTGCGATCCATCTGCAGCTTCTCAACCGCCGCCAAAATTTCGCGCTGATAAATTTTTGGCACGCGCGCCGGATGAGTCGTGGCGGTGAGATCGGGATCTTCGAGACGACCGTCCAACTCACTGGTCGCGCCGATCCAGTCGAGAAAGCCATCCGCAATCTCCTGATGCGTCGGCGCACGAAAGCCGATGGAGTACGTCGTGCAAAAGCCTTCGGTCTGGGTCGCCACACCATCATGCGCAACGTGCGGCGGCAGGTACAGCATGTCGCCCGCAGTCAGCTCGAAGGTCTCGCTGGTTTCAAGCTTTTTGAGGATTTTGAGCGGCGCGTCTGGGTCGAGTTCGAGATCTTTCTGTTCCGAGATTTTCCATTGACGCGAGCCGATGCCTTGCAGCAGGAACACATCGTACGAATCAAAGTGGGGCCCAACGCCGCCACCCGGCGCGGCAAGCGAAATCATCACGTCGTCCAATCGTGCATACGGTAAAAAATTGAATCGTCGCAGCAGCGCGTCGGCGGCAGGCACATGCCGGTTCAAGCCCTGCACCAGCAAACTCCAGTCGCGCGCGGGCAACGCGGCCAGGCGCTTTTTAGTAAACGGTCCGTTCTCCAGCGTCCAGGTTTTGCCCTCGCGCAGAATCAACCGCGACTCGACTGCGTTGGAGCAGGCGAGGGCGAACAGTGCCTTGTTGTCGAGCAGTTCTCCGGAGGCAGGCAGCGCGCCGCGTATCAAGCGCCAGTGCTTTTGCCAATGCTTCGCCATGAATTCGCGAGGTGTCACGCCGCCCAGCAACGTGTTCTGCGTGATGTCTGCTTTGGCGATCATGTGCGCCCCTGACTATTTTTATGGTGATGGTGATGGTGATTAACACGGTCCAGCAACGCAACCGCGGGCAAGCTGGCAAGCAGAATGAGTAGTGACGGCAACGCCGCTTCGCCGAGGCGTTCGTCCTTGACCAAATTGTAGGTTTGCGTGGCGAGCGTGTCGAAGTTGAACGGACGCAGGGTTAGCGTCGCCGGCAGTTCTTTCAGCGTGTCGATGAACACCAGCAGCGTCGCGGCAATTGTGCTGCGCCTAAGCGCAGGCCAATGCACGCGAACGAACGCGTTCCAGCCGCTCACGCCAAGCACGCGCGCGCTGTCGTCCAGATGCAGCGGCAGCCGCGCGTACGCGGCAGAAATGCTGCTCGACGCCACGCCATAAAAACGAATGCTCGACGCGTACACCAGCGCCAACACGCTGCCGGTCAAAAGTAACCCCGGATTGACGCCCCACAAACGCTTGCTCACGTCGATGATCTGATTGTCCATCCATGCCAACGGCAACAACACGCCGATTGCGAGCACCGCACCGGGTACGGCGTACCCGAACGAAAGCAGACGCTCAATACGCGAGGCCCAACGCTCTCGCAGCAGGCGTGCTCGCGCATGAAGCAGCAGCGACAAGCTCACGACGACTAGCGCGGCCAGCCCGCCAACGAGCAACGAATTGGCGGTCCATTTAAGTACCGCTGCTACCGACACGGCGACCCATTCGCGATCCAGCAGACGTAGCAGCAGGATTGCAGGCAGCAAAAAACCGAGCATCAGCGGCAGCGCACACAGCAGCGTACGCGCCCACGCTGCCAGCGCTGAGCGCGGTTGCGCCACGCGTGCCGCTGCGCCATTGCGGGCGCGGGTGTTGGCGTAGCGCGCGCGACCACGGCTGCGTCGCTCAAGCCACACCAGCACGATGACCGCCGTCAACAATAGCGCGGCCAACTGTGCCGCCGCGACCAGATCCCCCATGTTTTGCCAAGCGCGGTAGATGCCCGTGGTCAACGTTTCGACACCAAAGTAACTTACGGTTCCGAAGTCGGCCAGCGTTTCCATCAACACCAGCAGCGCGCCGCCTGCGATGGCAGGGCGCGCAACAGGCAGCGCCGCACGCCACCACGCAGCTCGCGCGTTCAGGCCCAGCGTGCGCGCCGCCTCGAACAGCTCTGAGCCGCGCTCGGAAAACGCTGTGCGCGCCAGCAAATAAACATAGGGATACAGCGTCAAACTGAACACGCTAATCGCACCGGGCAGCGATACCAGTTCAGGAAACCAGTAATCGCCCTTGACCCAGCCAAAGGTAGCTCGCAGCAGCGTTTGCGCTGGGCCGCTGAACTGGAAGTAATCGGTGAGCGCATACGCGGCGACATAAGCTGGCATCGCCATCGGCAACAGCAGCGCCCACGACAAAAAGTTGCGCAGCGGAAAACGATAACGCTCAATCTGCCACGCGCAGGCCACACCAATGATGCTGGCGAATAGCGCAACCGATGCGCCCAGCACGATTGAGTTGCCGACGTAGGACGGCAGCACCGTCGCCGCGTAATGCAGCCACAAGCCGCTTGCGTCGGCGGCAAACATTTGCACGATGAGGGTGACAAACGGCAACGCGACTGCGATTAGCAGCAGACAATAAGCGACAACCGTGAATGACCTGCGCAACGCGTGCTCTCTATAATTTGCTTGGTGAGGATTCTAGTTTCTAACGACGACGGCTATAACGCGCCCGGCATCATTGCCTTGGCACAGGCTTTGTCGACGATTGCAGAAATTACGGTAGTGGCCCCCAGCCGCAACCGCAGCGCCACCTCCAACTCAATCACGGTGGATCGCGCGCTTCGCGTGGAGCGGGCTGACAACGGCTTCTTTTACGTCGATGATGGCACGCCTGCGGACTGTGTTCATCTGGCCGTAACCGGGCTGCTCGACTTTCGGCCTGACTTGGTGGTGTCCGGCATCAATGATGGCTCGAACTTGGGTGACGACACGATTTACTCCGGCACCGTTGCCGCAGCGATGGAGGGCTATCTGCTTGGCATTCCGTCCATTGCCGTGTCGTTGGCCGCACGTCCGGTGACGCATTTCGCAACCGCTGCACAGGTCGCGCTTGACCTCGTCAAGCGTTATCAAAACAGCACACCCGCCGCGCCGTGGCTGCTTAATGTAAATGTGCCCGACGTACCGTTTGGGGAGCTTAAGGGCGTGCGCACCGTGCGTCTCGGCAAGCGGCATCAGGCGGAGCCGGTGGTGAAATCAGTGAACGAGCTCGGCGTGACCGAATATCGCGTCGGCCCTGTCGGTAAAGCCGCCGACGCCGGGCCCGACACCGATTTCGGCACGGTTGCTGAAGGATACGCGTCGGTTACGCCGCTGTCGATTGATCTCACCAAATTTGACGCACTGCATCTAGTGAAAGCGTGGCTCGCTTGAGCTCCACGTTACAACGCGCCGCAGCAGGCATTGGCATGGCCTCCGAACGTACGCGGTTGCGGATGGTGGCGCGGTTACGCGAGCAGGGGATTACTGATGAAACGGTGCTCGCCGCGATGTCGCAGGTGCCACGGCATTTATTTGTTGAAGAAGCCTTCGCCAGTCGTGCGTATGAAGACACGGCGTTGCCCATTGGATTTGCTCAGACCATCTCGCAGCCGTTTGTGGTGGCGCGTTCGTGCGAGCTGGCGCGGGGCGGCAAGTGCATTGGCCTCGCGCTGGAGATTGGTGGCGGTTGTGGCTATCAGGCTGCCGTGCTGGCGCGATTGGCACGTGAGGTTTATACGATTGAGCGCATCGGCGCGCTAGCCGCGAAAGCGCGACAAACCTTGTCGAGCATTGGCGTGAGCAACGTCAAAGTGCGCAATGCCGACGGTCGTGAAGCCGCGTCGAACGTCGTGCAGTTTGACGCCATTCTGGTCGCAGCGGGCGGGGCGGTTGTGCCGCCCAACCTGCTGGGCTTATTGTCCGACGGCGGGCGCATGGTGATACCGCTCGGTACGCCTGAACGTCAGCGCCTCACGCTGGTCACACGCACGGGCGACAATTTTCAGCAACAGGCTTTTGATGAAGTGGTGTTCGTGCCACTGAAGTCTGGGCAGGAATAATTAAAAATCTGAGAGATTCTGCGCATGCAATCACGCAAATTTTTGTTGGTCTTTTCGGCGTTGATACTCGCGGTCACTGCCGCTTGTACGACCAGCCTCCCGGCACCGGTCGTTGATCGCAACACGCGTCCGGTCGCACCGCTACCCGAATTGCCCCTGACACCGCCGGTGGCCGTCACGCCAGTGACGCCGGTTAATCCAAATTTGCCCGGCAACACGCCGGGTTCGCAGTTTCATGTCGTGCAGCGCGGAGAAACGCTATACGGCATCGCCCGCAACAACAATATCGACGTGAATGCGCTGTCGGCATGGAACAACATTGTTGCCGGACAGACGTTGCGCGACGGACAAGTGTTGCGCCTGTCGCCACCGCTCGGTTCGGCGCCAGCGATCACGTCGCCGGGCACCACAGTCACCGCGATTCCAGCCACTGGCGCGATTCAGGGGCAGCCCCTCCCCGCTGGCGCGCTGTTGCCACCGCCCGCGTCGATGCCATTTGGCACTGTCGCTGCGCCGTCGTTGACGCCGCTCGTCACCGCCATTGAAGCGCCGTTGAAACGAGAGCCGAAGTCGCTGCGCCTGCCGTACAGCGACGCCGCGCTGGCCAGCCTTCAGCGTGGTGACGCAGCTGCCCCAACCAGCGCCGAGCAGCGTGCGGTCGCGACACCGGTGGCTGCCTCAGCGCCCGCTTCAGCCGCCACGGCTGTCAGTGCGTCGGCAGCGCCTGTGGCGGCGGCGAGCGTGATCGATTTCGAAGTTAGACCGGGCACCGGTACCGAGCGCGACGGGATCAGCTGGACGTGGCCGACATCGGGCAAGATTGTGAGCAAATTCAGCGACAAAGCACCGATGAAGGGCATCGACATCGCCGCCAGCGCAGGCACAGCGGTCGTCGCTGCCGCCACAGGAAAAGTGATCTACGTCGGCAAAGAGCCGCGCGGCTACGGCCAGATGATCGTGCTCAATCACGCCAAAGAAACCGTCAGCGTGTACTTTCATACCGACAAAGTGCTGGTCAAAGAGCAGCAACGCGTGTTGCTCGGACAAAAACTCGCTGAAGTCGCTGATGGTGCGGGCAACAAAATGCACTTTGAAGTGCGTCGTCAGGGCAAGCCGCTGGATCCGGCGTCCTTGATGCCGCGATAGCTCGCTTTGATTGTCAGCTTTTGGCTGAAAGCGCTAATTCAATTGGGCAAAAGGCCTGAAAACGATAATAGTCAACAATTAGCTTTTTATTGCGCAGAGCCCACGCTAAATGGGCGTTTCGGTCAAAAGTTGTAACGCAATTCGCGCACGCCACCGCGCTCAAGTGGGTTAAATGAACTTTCTGAGAAATGCGACCGCTTCCGCTGAGATGTCGCCAATCTTGTTGGTGGTCTGACGATAAAACTTGAAACTGAGTTCGCTCTCGGGGCGGCCGTCCTGCGAGTTAGGGAAACGCTGAACAAAGCCTCATTTTCACAAAGTGCATCTACACAATTTTTTTGAATTGGCAGCGCTGCTTGTTTTTCACATGACTTTCATAATC
>JAYVNO010000252.1:0-9715 GCA_043758415.1 Burkholderiales bacterium | reverse complement strand
CTCGCGTATCCGGTCCATCGTGCGGTGGCCTTGGATAATTAATGCGCTATTAAATTAGAAATGGAATTATTCCGCTTCTACGTAGTTACTGAAATAAATTGGCCCAATTTTTCGACGCAGATTAACGCGGATTTCACACAGATTGCCACAGATTTTCTGAATATTCTCTATTGCAGACAATCAAGCAAATCTGCGGTCATCGGCGTCGAATCTGCGCTAATCTGCGTCAAAAAACCACCGCGTCCTGACTAACCGGCATCGTTGCTAGCAGGCATGCACGCGTGGCAAGCAACCCTTGCAGCAGCACGGGGTTGCAGATTACGAAACGACGCCCCCGTAGATTCGCTGGCAGGCAAGCGCGGAGGCATGGTCCGCACTACCCACGCATCAAAAGGCGTGACGTCAAAGCGACGTGCGCCGTTTCAGACTGCGCCATTGGTGGTCATGCCTGAGCGCCGACACCATTAAAGCGCCGACCCCCAAGCATCGGCTGCATGCTCAGGTGCCGGACTGAAACCGCTACGTCCCAGCGACGCAGCTCGCCGAGGACGTGAATAACGTGCCTTTCGCATCGACGGCCGTAATCGTCACTATGGCACCCACATTTAATATTGGGAATGTGATGGTGATGTTGGAGGGCGACGTCGCGATCACCGCCGTGGGGGGCGCCACTGCGGCATTGGACGACGAGAGCACGTACGGCACGAAGCCACCGTTAATGGTGTAGACCACGCTAGACGAGCTGCATTGCGAGTTAGGCACCGCTGCAATATCAGGGGTGCCAGCATACGCCGGTGTGAAGCTCGACGCGACACAACCATTCTGAGCGCTATTCACTGTTCCACCGTTAGCGCACGTAGCGGCGGCGGTTAAGGTCGATGCGAGGCAACCGGTGTTAGTCGCATTAACAACGCCGCCATTCGCGCATGCTGCGGCGATGAACGACGTTGCAGCGCAGCCGTTGTTAGTGCCATTCACCGATCCGCCGTTTGAGCACGTCGGGGTTGGCAGCGCCGAAAATGCGGGCACTAGGCACGAATTACCGGTCAGACTTACGCTGGCATTAATGCATGCCGGAGGCGTGAATGCAGGCGACGTACAACTCCCAGTTGTAAGGTTAAACGTACCGCCGACTGAACACGTTCCCGGTGAGAACATGGGCTGGATACAGCCGTTGCCCCCTGAGTTCACTACGCCGCCGTTGCTGCAACTAGCCGCGATCGGGGCGTCACCCTTTCGAAATGGACTGCCACCCAGATTAGCTTTGAACGTGACCGCGGCGGGCGACAGTACAGCGGGAATAACCACGCGCGGCCCGGTGCCGGCGGTCACGACGAAGGTGACCGAGGTGATTCTGCCTGCGGCATCTGCAATCGTAATCGGCACAGAAAAGCCGCCACAGCCATCGGCCACGGCAAACGACGTAAAGCGGAAGATCCCACCCTGATTGGCAACGCTAATCACTTGCCCTGAGGTCGTGGTGGTGGAGAGCGTGCCTGCGTTCGGCAAGCCGTTCGTAATGGTGTAAGGGGCTGTTCCGCCGTAAATAACGTAATCACCCGCAAACGCCAGACATTCCTGCACCAAACCACCGCTACCGGAATATGTGGGTGGCAGCACACTCAGGGTGGCCGATCCGTTGGTAGCCTGCACAATGGTGAACGCGCCATCAACGCGATTGCCGCTGGTGAGGTCGGTGGCGCGAATCAAAGCCGCCTGAGAAGGTACGCCGGCGTCCGTACGAATGACAACATCGGCCTTGCCGTTCTGATCGGTCACGACAGTGATCGTTTTCGCGAAAACCGTGCCCGACTGGTCCACTACAAAGCTAAACGCGCCCTGAACGACTTCGAACCGAACCTGGCGATTTGGCAGCACGCTGACTGCGCTACGCACCGTAATCGAGGCAACGCCAGTTTCGCCGGAGCAAATCGCGGCGCGGTCTAACGTATTAGCCGATGCGCCGCCACAGGTCGAGTTAGACGATCGCGTGACGGAAATCACGCCAAGAATTGGCGACGGCTTGACCGTCACGGTAACCAGTGCCGTTTGTGCCGCCGCATCGCGGACGGTCAGCGTCACAACGGTGTCAACCGAAACCGTGGGCGCGCTGAGCGTAATCGCATTGCCGGGAACCGCCTGAGTGACCGGCAACACGGCAGTGTCAGACGAAAAAACTTGAAACGGGCCAACGCCGCTGTTAATAACGATTTGTGACGTAGCGCCCGAGTAGATGATGAGCGCAGTCGGCGTCACCACGAGCGCGCTCGCGATAGGCTTCGGTTTGACGGTTACGGGCACCGCCACTGTCTGCCCCGCTGCATCACGCAGGGTGATGGTGACGATCGTATCCGCTGAAACAGACGAAGCAACCAGAAAAACGCTCGTTCCGGAGACGGCTTGCACCACAGGCAACACCAAAGAATCTGAAGAAAACGCCTGAAACGGACCGACACCGCGTTCAATGGTCAACACTGACGGAATGCCCGAGTACACCGTCAATGCCGTCGGGTTGATCACCAGCGCGGGAATGACGGGCGGCTTGACAGTCACGACAACCGTCGTCGATTGCGAGGCGGCATCACGAATGGTGAGCGTAACAATCGTATCGGTGGCCACGTTGACCGGACTCAACGTGATCGTCTTCCCTGCAACGGCTTGCACGACTGGCAGGACAAATGAGTTGGAAGAGAACACCTGAAACGGTGCGACTCCGCTGTCTATACTGAGCAGCGCTGATGTGCCCTGAACTACGGTCAGAGCGCTCGGGTTGACCACCAACGGTGGCGTCGGCGGTACTACAACAGGGCAACTGTTGTTGTCGGCACAACTCGGTACCGCTGCACCCCCGCCGCCACATCCCGCAAGTAGCGCGCCGAGCGCTAAAGCGGCCACAGCGAGTACCGATTTAATTGACGTTCTGGATGTAACCACGGCGGGACCTTTCAAACTCTGGAGGAAGCGCATCGGACAGACAAAACCGGCGCGCAATCAATACGTTATATGCAATTTCTAGATTTAACCGCAAGACAATGGCATAGCGCAAGCGGCGTGCCTACCGCGCGGTGCGACACGGGCAGCAAAACAACATGCATCGCAATGCAGCACAAACAAATTATCGCTAAACTATGTGGCCCGTAAATAAAACTATACCGTTTCAGCATCGACACGCATTGTGTGTCGTCGTGAGATTTGGTCAGGAGTGTCACTGTGGATATTGAAACGCAAACTGCTCACCAACCTGACGCGCAAGGTTTGTACGACCCAAAACACGAGCATGACGCCTGCGGGATGGGCTTTGTGGCGAACATCAAGGGCCGTAAGAGCCATGACATCGTAGAAAAAGGCCTCAAAGTGTTGGAGAACCTGACGCATCGCGGCGCGGTAGGTGCGGACAAGTTGCAGGGCGACGGGGCAGGCATCCTGATTCAGGTTCCGGATACTTTCTTCCGCCGCGAATGTGGCAAATTAAAGATTACGTTGCCCGCTGTCGGCCAATACGGCGTGGGGATGGTATTTTTGCCTCAGGAGCCCGCATCGCGCATGGCTTGCGAGCAGGAGATTGAGCGCGCGATTGCCGCTGAAGGCCAGGTGCTGCTGGGCTGGCGCGACGTTCCAGTCGATGATTCTGGCTTCAGCGATGGTGTCAAAGCCATCGAGCCGATCATCCGGCAAATCTTCATCGGCCGCGGCTCCAAGGCCATGGATCAGGATGCGCTTGAGAGGAAACTCTACATTATCCGGAAGAGTTCAGGCCACGCCATTCAGGCGCTGAAACTGCGTCACGGCAAAGAGTTTTACGTGCCGTCCATGTCGACGCGCACCATCGTCTACAAGGGCATGCTGCTCGCAGACCAAGTCGGGGCGTTTTACCTCGACCTGAAAGACCCGATGCTGGTCACGGCGCTGGCCATGGTGCACCAGCGCTTTTCGACCAACACCTTCCCGACGTGGGATCTGGCACATCCGTTTCGCATGGTTTGCCACAACGGAGAGATCAACACGCTACGCGGCAACTGCAACTGGATTCGCGCTCGCGAAGGCGCAATTGCGTCGAGCGTCCTGGGAGAGGATTTGCCGAAACTGTGGCCACTGATTTATGACGGTCAGTCCGATACCGCGTCTTTTGATAATTGTCTTGAATTGCTGACCATGAGCGGCTATTCGCTCGCGCATGCCGCGATGCTGATGATCCCGGAAGCATGGTCTGGCAACGCGTTGATGGACGAAGACCGTCGTGCTTTTTACGAATATCACGCCGCGCTGATGGAGCCTTGGGACGGTCCTGCCGCGATGGCGTTCACCGATGGTCGCCAAATCGGCGCGACGCTGGATCGCAACGGTTTGCGACCCGCTCGCTACGTGGTCACCGACGACGATATGATCGTCATGGCCTCCGAAGTCGGTGTGCTCGACATTCCCGAAGAAAAGATCGTCAAGAAGTGGCGCTTGCAGCCGGGCAAGATGCTGTTGCTTGATCTGGAGCAGGGCCGCATCGTCGACGACGAAGAGCTGAAGCGCGAGCTGGCAACTGCCAAACCCTATCGCGACTGGATCGAGACCTCGCGGGTGTCGCTGGAGGAATTGCCGGAGCCGGCACCTGCCGAGAAGTCGCTGGTTTCGTTGCTTGATCGTCAGCAGGCATTTGGATACACGCAGGAAGACGTCAAAGTCATTCTTGCGCCGATGGTCGCCAACGGCGAAGAAGCCACCGGCTCAATGGGTAACGACGCCGCGCTTGCCGTGTTGTCGAACAAGGCGAAGCCGTTCTATAACTATTTCCGTCAGCTGTTCGCGCAGGTGACCAATCCGCCCATCGATCCGATTCGCGAAGAACTGGTGATGTCGCTGGTCACCTTCATTGGCCCGCGTCCCAATTTGCTAGGGCACGACACCACGGAGCCGCAATCGCGCCTTGAAGCGCAGCACCCGATTCTCACTAGCGAGAACATGGAGCGCATTCGCCACATCGAGTTGTTTTCGAGCGGCGCGTTCAAGGCAAAAGAACTGGACATCACCTACCCTGCCGCTTGGGGCAAGGAAGGCATTGAAGCGGCTGTAGCAAGCCTGTGCGCTGCGGCGGTGGACAACATCAAGCTGGGTCTCAATGTGCTCATCCTGAGTGATCGTGCCGTTGCTGCGGATCGGGTGCCGATCCCTGCGCTCTTGGCAACGTCCGCCGTGCATCAGCATTTGGTGAAAACCGGTATGCGCACGTCCGCCGGTCTCGTGGTTGAAACCGGCTCGGCGCGTGAAGTGCATCACTTCGCGCTGCTTGGCGGCTATGGCGCAGAGGCGATTCACCCCTACCTGGCGCTGGAAACGTTGACGCAAATCTCCGACATCGTGCCGCAAATTTCCAAGTATGAAAGCGAAAAGCGTTTCGTCAAGGCAATCTGCAAGGGTCTGAACAAGGTGATGTCGAAGATGGGCATCTCGACCTATCAGAGCTACTGCGGTGCGCAGATTTTCGAGGCGGTCGGCCTCAATTCCGCGTTCCTGGATCAGTATTTCACGGGCACCAGCAGCAGCGTCGAAGGCATTGGCATTTTCGAAGTTGCTGAAGAGAAGATGCGGCTTCATCAGCTGGCGTTTGGCAACGATCCGGTGCTTGCAGAATTCCTCGATGCGGGCGGCGAATACGCAGTGCGCACGCGCGGCGAAGAGCACATGTGGACGCCCGAGGTGATCACCAAGTTGCAGCACGCTACGCGCGCCAACAACGCCAGCACTTACAAGGAATACGCGGCGCTGGTCAACCATCAGACCGGCAAGCTCAAAACCTTGCGCGGCATGTTCGACTTCAAATTCGATCAGCGCACACCGGTGCCGATTGAAGAGGTCGAGCCCGCCAATGAAATCGTCAAACGTTTCGCTACGGGCGCAATGTCGCTTGGCTCAATCTCGACCGAAGCGCATGCAACGCTGGCGATTGCGATGAACCGCATTGGCGGAAAATCGAACACGGGCGAAGGCGGCGAAGATGCGAAGCGCTACATCCCGCTGGCAAAAGGCGAGACGCTGCAGTCGCGCCTCGGCGCGCATCGTGTCGGAGACACTGTATCCGCCAAAGAAGGCGATTCGCTGCGCTCCAAGATCAAGCAGGTCGCGTCAGGTCGCTTCGGTGTAACGGCGGAATATCTCGCCAGCGCCGATCAAATCCAGATCAAGATGGCGCAGGGCGCAAAGCCTGGCGAAGGTGGCCAACTGCCCGGTCACAAGGTCAGCGAATACATCGCGCAACTGCGTTTCTCGGTGCCGGGCGTCGGTCTGATTTCGCCGCCGCCACATCACGATATTTACTCGATTGAAGATCTCGCACAACTCATTCACGATCTGAAAAATTCCAACCCGAACGCCAGCATCAGCGTCAAGCTGGTGAGCGAAATCGGCATCGGCACCGTCGCTGCTGGCGTGACCAAGTGCAAGGCTGATCACGTGGTGGTGGCAGGTCATGATGGTGGCACCGGCGCATCGCCGATTTCATCGATCAAGCATTGCGGGACACCGTGGGAATTAGGCCTTGCCGAGACGCAGCAAACGCTGGTGCTGAATCGTTTGCGTGGCCGAATTCGCGTGCAGGCCGACGGCCAGATGAAGACGGGACGCGATGTGGTCATCGGTGCGCTATTGGGCGCGGATGAATTCGGCTTTGCGACCGCACCACTGGTGGTTGAAGGCTGCATCATGATGCGCAAGTGTCATCTCAATACCTGCCCCGTCGGTGTTGCCACGCAGGATGCGGAACTGCGCAAGAAGTTCACCGGCCAGCCGGAGCACGTGGTGAACTATTTCTTCTTCGTCGCCGAAGAAGCGCGAGCACTGATGGCCAAGCTCGGCGTGCGTACCTTCGACGAGCTAATCGGTCACAGCGACTGGCTCGACATGCAGGCGGGTATCGATCACTGGAAGGCGAAAGGACTTGATTTCTCGAAGGTCTTCTATCTACCAAAGATGCCTGCGGACGTGGCGCGCTATCACGTTGAAGCGCAGGATCACGGTTTGGCTGGCGCGCTTGATCACGCGATTATCGCTGCGGCCAAACCAGCGCTGGAGTCAGGCAAAAAGACCGAAGCTGAGTTCACCATCGGCAACCACAACCGCTCAGTCGGCGCGATGTTGTCGCACGCCGTGGTGTTGAAATATCAGCACGCCGGTTTGCCCGACGACACGTTCCACGCACGCTTCAAAGGTATCGCTGGGCAAAGCTTCGGCGCGTTCCTCGCGCGCGGTGTGACCTTCGAGATCGAAGGCGCGACCAACGATTACACCGGCAAGGGTTTGTCGGGTGGGCGCATCGTTGTTTATCCGGACGCCAAGTGCCCGGCGAAGGCTGAGGACAACATCGTAGTCGGCAACACCGTGTTGTACGGCGCGACCGAAGGCGAAGCGTTCTTCCGTGGCGTCGCGGGGGAACGTTTCGCAGTGCGCAACTCGGGCGCAACGGCGGTGGTTGAAGGCACGGGAGACCATGGCTGCGAATACATGACCGGCGGTACGGTGGTTGTGCTGGGCGCGACGGGCCGAAACTTCGCGGCGGGCATGTCGGGCGGACTCGCCTACGTCTACGACCCGCTTGGGCAGTTTGCGAAACACTGCAATCTGTCAATGGTCGGCCTTGAGCCCGTCGCATCCGAGCTTGAGCAAACGGGCACCGAGCAGGAGCTGATTGCTCAGGGCAAGGGCCGCAAACGTCATCGCGATATGAGCGATGAGGCGTTGCTCAAGTCATTCATCGAAAAGCATTTGCGCTACACCGGCTCAACGGTGGCGCTGGCCATCATGGACGACTGGGCGACGCGCCGCTTGCATTTTGTGAAAGTGTTTCCGCATGAGTACAAACGGGCGTTGACCGAGATGTATGCAGCGTCGATCAAGGCGAAGTCGGCTTCCGCAGAAACCGTGGCGAAATAGCCAAACTTTGCGTTCCAACCGCTCCCCCTGGGGGGGACGGTGCCGACAAGCGGGAGAGGGTGTGCCCTCGCAAGCCTTGGTTCGAACGCGAAGCACCCTCTCCCTAGCCCTCCCCCCCAGGGGGAGGGAATCAGAACCAAAATCACAGAGCATCGTCATGGGAAAAATCACCGGATTCATGGAGTTTCAACGCTTGAGCGAGGCCGCTGAGGCCCCGCTTTCGCGGCTCCATCACTATCGCGAATTTGTGGTCACGTTGAAAGACGATGAGGCCAAACAACAGGGCGCGCGCTGCATGGATTGCGGCATTCCGTTTTGTCAGACTGGATGCCCTGTGAACAACATCATTCCCGACTGGAATGATCTCGTTTATCGCGGCAACTGGAAGCAGGCGCTTGACACGCTGCACAGCACCAACAACTTCCCCGAATTCACCGGTCGCGTGTGCCCCGCGCCATGCGAAGCGGCGTGTACGTTGAACATCAACAACGATGCCGTGGGCATCAAGTCGATTGAGCATTTCATCATCGATAAGGGCTGGGAAGAAGGCTGGGTGACACCCCAAGTTGCGGCCACGAAAACCGGCAAGTCGGTCGCGGTCGTCGGCTCGGGCCCCGCAGGCATGGCCGCCGCACAACAGCTAGCGCGTGCCGGTCATGCGGCGACTGTGTTCGAGAAATCAGACCGCATCGGTGGCTTGCTTCGGTACGGCATTCCTGATTTCAAGATGGAAAAGACGCACATTGATCGGCGCATTGCGCAGATGCAAGCCGAGGGCGTGACCTTCAAAACCTCCGTCATGGTCGGCGACGGAAATGTGATCGCGGGCGTCAGCAGCGACGCGACATCGCACATTACTCCGGAACAACTGCACGCGCAATTCGACGCAGTCGTGCTCGCAGGCGGCGCTGAACATCCGCGTGACCTGCCCGTGCCGGGCCGTGAGTTGAAAGGCGTGTACTACGCCATGGAATTTCTGCCGTTGCAAAACAAACGCGTGGCGGGTGACGACGTTGAAGTCATCTCTGCGAAGGGAAAACACGTCGTTGTGATCGGCGGCGGCGATACCGGCTCCGATTGCGTCGGCACGTCGAATCGTCACGGTGCGGCAAGCGTCACGCAGTTTGAACTGATGCCGCAACCCCCGGATAAGGAAAACAAGCCGATGGTGTGGCCGAACTGGCCGCTCAAATTGCGCACCTCGTCGTCACACGAAGAAGGCGTGGCACGTGACTGGTCGGTGACGACGCAATCATTGGTCGGCAAGGACGGTCAGGTCACCGGCCTCAAAGCCGCGCGCGTCGAATGGAAAGACGGCAAGATGCTAGAAGTGGCGGGGAGCGTTTGGGAAATGAAGGCCGACCTCGTGTTGCTGGCGATGGGTTTTGTGCATCCGGTCGCGCCAATATTGCAGGCGTTTGGCGTCGAGCGCGACGGTCGCGGCAACGCCAAAGCGCACACCGACGAAGGTCACGCCCAGGGCGCGGCGGCAGCGTATGAAACCAACGTTCCGAAAGTATTTGCTGCGGGCGACATGCGTCGTGGCCAGTCGCTCGTGGTGTGGGCAATTCGCGAAGGACGGCAGTGTGCGCGGGCGGTGGATGCATTTTTAATGGGTTCATCGACGCTGCCTCGCTAGGAGTCTGTCGGGTTTGAAAAGCATCGGCTGCAAATCCGCTGGCCCGGTGCATATTTCGCCTGCTTTTTGGGCAATATCTCGATATTGCCGCTGCAAAACAGTCAAAATCTGCCCTCGGGCGGGCGAATTTTCGCTACGATGTTTCAAACCCGACAGACTCCT
>JAYVNO010000251.1:0-26890 GCA_043758415.1 Burkholderiales bacterium | reverse complement strand
TCCGACCTACGTCCGTGATACTCTCCTTACTTGCCGTAAGGAGAAAACGCCATGAGCGCCCACACCGCCACCATTTCCAGCAAAAGCCAAATTACGATTCCGGCTGCGGTTCGTGATGCGTTGGGGCTTGCTGCGGGTGACAAGATTGATTTTGTTCGTTCCGCGAACGGCTTCGAAATCGTGCCCCGGCGACAGTCGGTGCTGACGCTGCATGGCAAATATGCGCATCTGGTCACGCAGCCGCACAGCCTCGACGAAATCGACGCGGCAATTCGCAACCGCATGAAAAAGCGCTTTGGCGCATGATTGGTATTGATACCAATGTCTTGCTGCGCTTTTTGTTGAAAGACGACGCGCGGCAATCGGCGCGTGCGCTGCGCTTCATGCGCGACGAAATTTCAGCGGCGCAGCCCGGCTACGTCAGCCTCGTGACGTTGCTTGAAATCGTGTGGGTGCTCGATTCGCTGTACGGCTTCAACGCTGAACAACAAATGGCGGTGGTTGACGATTTGCTCGCCGTGGAGGCACTTGAAATCGCGGAGCGCGCCGCCGTTGCTCGCGCAGTCACTGCGTCGCGTGACCAGCGCGCCGATTTTCAGGATTGCCTCGTCGCGATTTTGGGCGAGAGCGTGGGTTGCAGCGCTACGATGACGTTCGACACACGCGCCGCCAAGCGCGCCGGGATGACGCTACTACGTTAGCTCCACACTTCCCGCCAAATCCTCCAATATCGGGCAATCCGGTCGCTGATCGCCGTGGCAGCAGTGAATCAAATTGGTCAGCGCCTGCTGCATCGCTTGCATCTCGCCAATGCGTCGCGTCAGGTCATCCGCGTGTGTTTGTGCGATGCGCTTGACGCTGGCGCTGGCGCGGCGGCGGTTGAGCCACAGGCTTACTAGCTCTGCAATTTCGACCATTGAGAAGCCCAGGTCGCGGGCGCGTTTGATGAAACGCAGCGTGTGAATGTCGCGCTCGCTGTACTTGCGGTAACCGTTGTCGCTGCGGGCGACGCTGGCGAGCAGATTCAACGATTCATAGTGACGAATCATCTTGGCGCTCACGCCCGAGCGCTTCGACGCATCGCCTATGTTGACGGGCGTTGCGTACTCAGCCACAGGAACATTGGCCGCCGCAGGCGCTGCTCTTTGCGTCTGTTGAAATTTTCTCCGCCTGCACGGCGTAGCCTTCTTCGGTGATTGCTTTTGACAGTGCTTCGCGCGGTTGTGTGCTGTCGATTTCGACCATGCCGGTGGCTAGATCAATCTTCACCGTTGCCTGCGGATCGACGGTCTTCACTGCCTCGGTGACGGCGCGTTCGCAGTGTCCGCAGGTCATTCCCTGAACATTTAAAATCTGATACATGGTGTTTCCTCGTGTTTGCACGGATCGGCCGATTGACCATTCCAACGCAGCATAGTATGAACCTTACCATCATGGCAAGGTCAAGTGTGTCTGAACACTTTTTGCTTGATCTGCATCAACCGCACAGCAACGACCCTCCTGACGCTTGACTTTGCCATGATGGGAAGGTTTACGCTTCAGTAATGACCACCACAACTCTCTCGACAATTTCGGTGCCGCCGACCGCAATCACCGACGCAACGCTCGCCACCGAAGACATCTCGATTGGCGGCATGACCTGCGCGTCGTGCGTAATGCGCGTTGAAAAGGCGTTGAAGAAGTTGCCCGGCGTGCGGCAGGCCACAGTCAATCTGGCGACTGAATCGGCGCGTGTGACGTTTGATCCAGCGCTTGCCAGCGATGGGCGATTGCGTCGCGCGGTGCGTGACGCGGGCTATGAGCCGCGCACCGCTCTGCAGGCCGACGAGGCCGATAACGAATCACGCTGGACCGGGTTCATGCCGGTCGCCATCGGCATCGCGCTTTCGGCACCGCTCGCGTTGCCGATGCTGGGGGATCTGTTTGGCAAGCACTGGATGTTGCCCGCGTGGATCCAGTTCATGCTGGCCACACCCGTGCAGTTCATCCTCGGTGCGCGCTTTTACAAGGCGGGCTGGAGCGCGGTCAAAGCGCTCACCGGCAACATGGATTTGCTGGTGGCCATCGGCACCACGGCGGGCTGGGGCCTGTCGATGTGGCTGTGGCTCAGCGCGGAGCCGGACACGAT
Organism: Burkholderiales bacterium; assembly: GCA_043758415.1. Taxonomy (GTDB): domain Bacteria; phylum Pseudomonadota; class Gammaproteobacteria; order Burkholderiales; family Casimicrobiaceae; genus Casimicrobium. The sequence goes on along the minus strand of JAYVNO010000251.1, from coordinate 24,762 downwards.
GGTGCATCTGTACTTTGAAGGTTCGGCCGTTGTGGTGACGCTGGTGCTGTTCGGCAAATGGCTGGAGGCGCGCGCGAAGCGGCAGACCACGTCGGCCATTCGCGCGCTGCATGCGCTGCGGCCCGAGATTGCGCACGTGATCAAGGGCACGGGCGGGGAGGTGGACGTGCCGGTGGCCGAACTCATCACGGGTGACATCATCGTGGTGCGAGCCGGCGAGCGCTTTCCGGCGGACGGCGTGCTGGCCGAAGGCGGCACGCAGGTGGACGAGTCGATGCTCACCGGTGAGCCGTTACCGGTTGAAAAATCCATGGGCGACAAGCTCACCGGCGGCAGCATCAATGGCGACGGTCGGGTGACCCTGACCGTGACAGCAACGGGCAGCGAGACCGTGCTCGCGCACATCATCCGACTGGTCGAAGACGCGCAAACGGCGAAGGCCCCGATTCAGCGACTGGTGGATCAGGTAGCGGCCGTGTTTGTGCCGGTGGTGTTGGTCTTGGCGCTCATTACGGTCACTGGATGGTGGTGGTACGGCGGCAGCTGGGAGGTCGCGCTGATTCACGCGGTCGCCGTGCTCGTGATTGCCTGTCCGTGCGCGCTGGGCCTTGCCACGCCTGCCGCGATCATGGCGGGTACGGGCGTTGCCGCGAAGCAGGGCATTTTGATCAAGGATGTGCAGGCGCTGGAGCTGGCGCACAAGGTAGACGTGGTCGCGTTCGACAAGACTGGCACGTTGACGGTGGGACAGCCGCGCCTGACTGCGGTTGCCGTGGTCAGTGGCGCGACGGAAGATGAAATGCTGCGCAGTGCGGCCGCCGTGCAGCGTGGCAGTGAACACCCGCTGGCGCGGGCCGTAGTTACTGCCGCTGTTGACCGTGCGCGGAATGCCGACGCGGACTCACAAGACGTGGACGCGATTGCCCAAGATGTGCGTGCAGTGCCGGGGCGCGGCACCGAGGGCGTGATCGGCGGCGTGGATTGGCTGATCGGCAGCCTGCGCTGGATGGGTGAGTTGAAGCTGCCGCTAGGCGAGCTGGCCGACCGTGCGCAGGCATTGCAGAAAGGAGGCGCGACTGTCTCAGCCGTCGCACGGCGAACCAATGGCGTGCTGCAACTCGTCGGGCTACTCGCGTTCGGAGACGAACCCAAACCCGGCGCAAAAGAGGCGTTGGCCGCGTTGCGCAAACTCGGCATTCGCATCGTGATGATCTCGGGTGACAACAAGGGTGCGGCGCTGGCGATGGCGCATCGTCTCGGATTGACCGATGACGAGGTCATGGCTGAGGTGTTGCCGGGTGACAAAGCGGCGAAGGTGGCCGCGCTCAAAGTCGGCGGACACACCGTGGCGATGGTGGGGGATGGCGTGAACGACGCGCCAGCGCTCGCGGCTGCCGACGTTGGCATTGCAATGGGCACGGGGACGGATGTGGCGATGCATGCGGCGGCGATTACGCTGATGCGCGGTGACGTGGCGTTGGTCGCGGGCGCGCTGGAGATCTCGCGCCGCACGGTCGCCAAGATCCGGCAAAACCTGTTCTGGGCGTTTGCCTACAACGTGGCTGGCATTCCGCTCGCGGCGTTTGGCTACCTGAGCCCGGTGATGGCGGGTGCGGCGATGGCGATGAGCTCGGTGAGCGTGGTGACCAACGCGCTGATGCTCAGTCGCTGGAAACCGGGTGCACAGTAGCCTCGTCGTTACGATGCTCGTGCTCTTCAACAAACCCTACGGCGTGCTCTCGCAGTTCACCCGCGATGGCGGCAAATGGCGCACGCTGGCCGATTACATCGACATTCCGGACGTTTACGCGGCGGGGCGACTCGATGCTGACAGCGAGGGGCTATTGTTGCTCACCGACAACGGCAATTTGCAGGCCGCCATTGCCGGTGACCGCTCAACCGTTAGCAAAACGTATTGGGCGCAGGTTGAAGGTGTCGCCACCGACGATCATGCGAAACAACTTGCGCGCGGCGTAGTGCTCAACGACGGCCCGACGGGCCGCGCTACGTGTCGCGTGCTGCAAGGTGCACGCGAGCCATGGCAGCGTGTGCCACCGATTCGGGTGCGCAAAAGCGTGCCCGATAGCTGGATCGAGCTGACCATTAATGAGGGTCGAAATCGTCAGGTGCGGCGCATGACGGCGCAGGTCGGTTTGCCGACGTTGCGGTTGACTCGTGTGGTGATTGGACCGTGGCGCGTAGATGGGATTGCGCCGGGGGAATTTCGCGTCGTTTCGGATGACGCGGCGTTTGCGGCTTTGCGTGCGTCAACATGACGGTCTTCGCGTCGTAGCCGCGATGCAACGAAATGGAATCGCGGAATGGTGGCGTTGGCTTCCTCGATTCCGCTGCGCTTCATCAAGGCTGCTTGTGTGGTGAAAACCGATACAACTTTTTAGTTAAAGCAGCGTTCGACTTGGGCATAATGCTAGAAATTAGCAAATATCGACTTTTACGGTTATTTAGTCTTAGCCCCAATGCAATATGGGTTTCATGCAAAAGCTGATAGCTCAAGTATCGAACCGCGACGTCGTTTCCGTCAAGTAAAACCACTCGTGATTGGCCTCGGCCAACGGGTTCGGAAACAAAATGCGCCCATCCTTCGGTGCAGTCAGGACTTCACCGTTGGCGCGGGTGCCGATCACCTCTCCCGCCTTTAGCGGATCGAAGCTTTGCCATGCGCGGGAGAACGTGTCCGCCTTGTTAAATTTGTCGATGACTTGCGCGATGTGCAGCCCTTCCGCAGCCGTGGCGAGCGGCGGCATCGCGTCCCTCGTGAGCCCGAAATACGCGAGCGTGTTGCGGATCGCGCGATAGGCGACCTCGCGGCCAAGCGGGTCGTCGTGCTGCCCGCATTCGAGCGTAAGCGCGATGCCGCCGGTGGTGCGCATGTATTCGGTGGTGCCGACTCCATATTTCGCGTCGAGATCGTGGCGTTTGCCTGCGATTGGGTCCTGTCGGGCTGCGCGGGCACGGCGCTCTTCAACGCCTACTGCATAGGTTGAAAGCCAGCCATCCACCGCGCGCTTCACGCCAAGCCGCAACGCCCAGTCGCGCTCGGTGTCGCCGTGAATCGTAGGCTCAAGCCCGCCGCCATTGTTCTCGGGCCCCACCATCACGAACGCTTGTCCCTCCGCCTGAAACGAATGCAGGTCAAGCAGCACTTCATGCTTGGCCATCAACGGGCACAGCCAGTTTGCGATGTGATCTTCGAACTCGGTCGGCGCAACGTTTGCAGGGGTGGGCGCGAGATTGCGGTTGAGATTGCGGTCACCGACGCGACGCTTGAGCGCGTAGGCCATCGGGTTGGCGATGGGTACGAAGGTGACGGTGCCACTAAGGATTTCCAGCGCGCCACTTTCGATTTCAGCAACGACGCGGCGAATGCCATACATGCCCGCGAGTTCGTTGCCGTGGACAGCGCCGAGTATCAGGACGCGTTTTCCGGGAAGGACTGCGCTGAAGGAGATGGACTGGAAAGGGAGCATGAGTGCTTTGAAAAGTCATAGGGTGCGCTCTGCGCACCATCGCCATTGACTGAGTTACGGTTGGTGCGCGGAGCGCACCCTATAAAACTCTACAGAAAACCGCTTTGAGATACCGGCTCTCCGTCACATGCGCCATCCACGGATGATCGGGCCCAGCACCGCGCACTTCGAGAATCTGCACTTCGCGTCCCGAGTAAAACGCAGCGCGGCGCAGCATGTCGAGGAACTGTTCTTCGCTCACCACACCCGTACACGAACAGGTCAGGAACAATCCGCCGGGCTTCACCACGCTCAGTGCCAGCTTGTTCATGTCCAGATATTTCTTCAGCGCGTCAACCACTTCATCGCGGGCGCGCGTCATCTTCGCCGGGTCGAGCACGACCGCGTCCCAGCGCTTGCCCGCCTCGTGCGCTTCGCGCAGCCACGGAAAAATGTCAGCCTGTGCAACCTTCGCTTTGATGTTGTTCAAACGCAAATTGCGAGTCGCAAAATCAACGGCTTCTTCGTCGAGATCAACACCTGTGACGTCAGTCGCGCCGTTGAGGCCGGAGTACACCGCGAAGCCACCGGAGTTGCAGCACAGATCGAGCATACTGGTGCTCTTCGTTGCCGCGATCAGTTCGCCCCAGCGCTGGCGATTGTCGCGCTGATCGCAGAAAAAACCGGTCTTGTGTTTGCCACCGATCTGCACGAAAAATTTCGCTTCAAACTCGCTGATGGTTACCGGCTTGCCACCGTGCGGCGGTTTGCCGGGTGGGCAATCGAAGCCTTCCTGTTTTTGCGCATTGTCATCGCCAAATGCAAAGATTTGCGATTCGGGAAACTGCGATAACAATGCGTCGTAAATCCAGTGCTGCATGCGGAACATGCCTGCTGCGTAAAAACAGACCACCAGCACATCGCCAAAGCGATCCACGATGAGCCCAGACAGTCCATCGCCTTCCGCGTGAATCACCCGATAGCTGTCGGTCACTTCATCAAGCCCGTACACCTCGCGCCGCAACTTAACCGCCGTCGCAATGCGCTCCGCAATGAAGTGCGTATCAACAATTTCATCCTGCTTTTCAGTCAGCAGGCGAATCGCCATCGGGGCCTGCATGTTGAGCATTCCTCGCCCAATAAACTCGCCATCAACGCTGACCACCTCCACCAGATCGCCCGGCACGATGCGCTCTTGCGGGCGCTCGACCATCTTTTGAAAAATCAGCGGGTGATGAAATATCCGCTCGCTTTTTAAGCGGACTACAGGAAGCGATTCAGTGCGGTGTTTACGGGCCATGGACCCGATTTTAACGTTGGCCCTCGCGGGCCACGGCTACAGGCGCAGCGAGCCGCCGAATAGGCCCACCAGCCCAATGATGATCAGGTAAATCGCGACGATGAAATTCAAGAGCTTGGGCATGATGAGAATCAGGATGCCAGCGATCAGCGAAATGAGCGGTGTGAGGGCGGTGTGTAGGTTCACGTGATGTCCGTTGCTGGTGAGAGAGGTATGAATGTAGCAAAAGTAGGTCAGCGTTGCCTTGCCGAGTTTGTAGGAGCGCGACTGATAACCGGGTCAGACGTTTATGTAGAGAATTGACGCATCAACGTTTTAAGCAGGGCGCACACACCATGGATTCAAGCAATGGCTTTCAGCCTAAACCTACGCGTGCTGCCAATCGCGCCGCGCTGCATCTGAATGCCAAAAAATTGCTACTCAGCAAGTGGACGGCAACCCAGCCGCAGAACAAGGAAAAGCATTTCATCGTCGTCAAGCTGATCGAACCTGCCGTGCCCGACGCAGACATCGAAATGATCGAGATTGAAGCGACTTATACACATCGAGGTTTCGCGTTGCCGTGGCGTGACTTGCTGGACGAAACGAAGTGGCTACAAGGCTGGAAGTAAGCTACACCGCCATACCGCCATACCGGCACACGGTTTCGGGCTCATCGATGCAGCCATTTCCGCAGCAGCCATGCGAACAACGGTGTCAGCCGCGTGCGCGTATACGCGTCCGCTGCCTGCTTGATCGCCTCGGCCTGGGTCGGGTAGGTGTGGATCACGCGGGAGAGCGTGCGCAAGCCGATCCCAGCCACCATCGCAAGCGAGATACTGTTGATCATTTCTCCGGCGTGGCGGGCAACGATAGTGGCCCCCAGAATCGTGTCGCTGCCTTCGCGAACGTGAATCTTCACGAAGCCGTCTTCTTCGCCGTCGGCGATGGCACGATCCACATCGTGCATCGGCACGGTAAAGGTTTTGACCGGAATATTGCGTTGGCGGGCTTGTTTCACGTAGAGGCCGACATGGGCGATTTCAGGGTCGGTGTAGGTGCACCATGGAATGGTCAGCGAACTCATGCGTTTGCGTCCGAGGAAGAGTGCGTTCTGCACCACGATGCGCGCTGATGCGTCTGCGGTGTCGGTAAACTTGTGTTCCAGGCAGACGTCGCCTGCGGCATAGATGCAGGGATTGCTGCTGCGCAGAAAGTCGTCGACATGAATCCCGGCAACACCGTCGTAGGCAACACCTGCGGCCTCCAGGTCGAGCCCCTGCACAACGGGCGCGCGACCAATTCCGGTCAGTATCTGATCCACTGCGATGACCCACCGGTTGCCATCGTTGACGAGTTCAACGAACTTGCGAGCGCCTTCGGTGCGAACGTGGACCGCCTTGCTATTCAGGTGAATTTCGACGCCATCGCGAGCCAGGGCGTCGGAGACCATCTGCGCGGCATCGCGCTCTTCTTTCGGCAAAAATAATGGCTCGTCGTGGGCGATGATGGTTCGCGCCCCGAAACGGCAAAACGCCTGCGCCATTTCGCATCCGAGCGGGCCGCCGCCGATCACCAGCAAACTCTGTGGCAGCTCGGTCAGGTCGAATACGGATTCGTTGGTGAGGTAGTCGGCCTCGGCGAGCCCCGGAATCGTCGACGCAATGGAGCGCGACCCGGTAGCGATCAGCGCTTTTTCAAAGCGCAAACGGGTGCCGCCGACGACCACCGCATCGGGACCGACGAAACGCGCGTTACCAAAGTAAAGATTGATGCCTTCATTGGTCAAACGCGATGCCGAATCGACGCGGCTGATACGCGCGCGGATGCGTCGCATTCGCTCCATCGCTGCCGGAAAATCAATGCGCACTGCATCCGGTGACGTTGCGCCGAAGTTGGCGGCGTTGCGCATATCGGCGTACACCCGCGCAGTCCGGATCAGCGTTTTCGAGGGAACACAGCCGTTGTGCAGGCAGTCACCCCCAAGACGATGCCGTTCAATCAACGCCACTTTAGCGCCCAGCGCGGCTGCGGCACGAGCGGCGACCAGACCGGCCGGGCCAGCACCGATGACCAGCAGGTGATAGGCCCCCGAGGGTGTCGGGTTCTGCCACCCGGGCGGGCGCACGTTGGCAAGCAATTCCTGCTCATGCGGGCTCTCGAGGCTACCTGCGTCTATGGCTTGACGGGTCGGCATTGGGTTGCTGTCGCGCGGCGATTACAGCCAGCCGCCGGTAAACCCGGCGCGACGCAGGCCGCGTTGAATGTAGGGGCAGCTTCGGGCCAACTGCCACAACAGTCCGGAGCGATAGTTTTCAAGCATCAGCACGATGATGCCCTGATCGAGACCGAACTCGCCGTTGGCGATCCAGCCGTCTGCTTCGGGTGCGGTCACCGTTCGATTGAAGCCACTGGCACGCAGCAACCGGCCCTCGTCGCGCGTTGCCTGTGCGTACAACGTTCGCACTGCCGGAAGCACAATCTCGGGTGCAAATACCAAGGATGCGATTGTGGCCGAACCGGCAAGCGTGCCGTCGTCCGGGCCGTAGGGCGCGCCGCGCGCGGCATAGCCGTAAAACGGCTGCTGTCGCCCCGCCACCGTCTGCGGCGCAACGCTCGGGCCATCGCCCGCCGACAGACCCCAGCAGTCGTCGCCATAGCCGACGAAACCTCGTGGATTACGCGTTGCGTATTCGCGCTGCACGTAGGTCGCGCGGCGGCTATTCTCGAAATAGTCAGAGCCTTTCTCGCGCATAAAGCGATCCCGGATACCGCGAAAGTCGATCCACGCATGCGAAAACTGGTGAATGAACAGCGGCCCCGCATAAAGAAAATCCTGCCCGTACAGATTCTCCCATTGATAGGTCACCGTCCAGGCCTCAAAGCTCGCTTCGGTCAACGCATGGGTTGGCGAGGCGAGCCCGAGAACATAGAGCAGCAGCGCCTCACTGTAGCCCTCCCAGCCGTAATTCAGGAATCCGCACTCGGGCTTCCAGCCGTGCGCGACACCGGCACCGTCGTGCTGCGCCCAGCGCCAATCGACGCGACGATACAACGCATCAGCCAGTTCGCGCAGTTCGCTCTCGGCGGCGCTGTCCGCAGTGAAATAGGCCGCCGCGGTCAGCATCCCGGCAACCAGCAATGCGCTGTCGATGAGCGACAGTTCTGACTGCCACGTTCGCCGCCCACGGTCGATGTCGAGAAAATGAAAATAGAAACCCCGGTAGCCGGTTGCGTGCGGGTTGCCGCTCTGGTCGCTGCGCCAGAAAAAACGCAACGCGTGGAGGCAGCGCTGCACGGCGTCCGTGTGCTCGATCCAGCCGCGCTCGACGCCGACCACATAGGCCGAGAGCGCGAAGCCGACCACCGCAATGCTCGACGGCGAACCGTCGCGCGTGGTGTCGGCGACCAGGCCGTTTTCCGGGTTCGCGGTGCGCAAGAAATAGTTGAACGCGGCATGCTGCAAACGATCCAGCATCTCGTCGTCAGCCAGCGCCGTCGCGCTCACGTCTTCGCAGCCACAAGCGTTGCCACCTTGACCCGCATTGACGCCGAGGCCGACGTGCCCGCCAGCGGGTTGATTCGAGGCTGCATGCTGCAAACGCGATGGGAGCACGCCGTGGCCATCCATGAAGGCAGGAGACACATCAAAACGGCCAACAACTTCACACTGCCACGTCCGCTGAGTGCTGGTTACCACGCGATTTATGCCATAAACCGGTTTTATGCATAAAACGGCTTATGGCCCTCATTAAATGGCTGTTTCAGCGTAGAGTTATTGCCCGAAATTACCGCAAGTCGGAAGCGATCACGTAGTGCATCGGCGGGCTGTGCTATGCCATCATTCATGCCGATGTCGCTGTCGCCGCGTGGGACGATTTTTCGCTGATGCGCGCCATCAGCTCGCGCCACGAAGCGCTGAACGCCTCGACGGCTTCGCGTTGCAAGCGCGTGGCAAGCGCTTCATCGTCGATCCCCTCGCGACGGAACTCCTCAAGCACTGCTTCGGCATAGCCACCGTCGGCGGGCAGGGTTGCGCCCACCTTGCCGTGGTCGGCGAACGCTAGCAGCGTTTTATCGGGAATGGTGTTGATCGTATCGGGTGCTGCCAGCGCCTCGACGTAAAGGGTGTCACGTGCGGCAGGGTCTTTGCTGCCGGTGCTGGCCCAGAGCAGCCGCTGTGGCCGTGCACCGGCGGCGGCGAGCTGCTTCCAGCGAACGGAGGCAAGCAGATCACGATAGGCTTTATAGGTGCGCATCGCCATGGCAATGCCCAGGCGATTCTGGAATTGCGCTGAAATTTCATCGTGTACCGCCACGTCCCAGCGACTGACGAAGAGCGAGGCGACGGAATCGACTCTGGGATCGAGACCGGCATCAATGCGGCGCTCGATGCCGCGCACATAGGCTTCGGCCGCGGCCACATAATGCTCGCGCGAGAACAGCAAGGTCACGTTGATCGGTACACCGTCGTAAATCGATTCCTCAATGGCGACAATGCCCTCGGGCGTACCAGGGATTTTGATGAACAGGTTCGGGCGTGCGGCGCGCGCATGCAGCATTGCCGCCGCCCTGACCGTGCCGGCGGCGTCGTTGGCGAGTAGCGGTGAGACTTCGAGCGAGGCCCAACCGTTGCCACCCTGACTCGAATCAAAGCTGGGGCGGAACAGATCGGCGGCGCGCATCAGGTCTTGCAGCGCCAGTTCAAAAAAGATGCCCTCGCTCGATAGGCCCAGCCCGGCGAGCCTCTGGATCGGTTCATCGTATGCGCTAACCGTACTGATCGCGCGCTCGAAGATGGTCGGGTTCGAAGTCAATCCGGTCACCGACAAGTCAGCGATATATCGCGTAAGCGTGCCGCTTTCAAGCAAATCGCGGGTGATGTTGTCGAGCCACAAACATTGCCCCAGTTCGTGCAGCATTCGGGTGTTACGGTTCATCATTACTCCAGCGTGCGCACACATAGCGCCTTGAAGGGCAAATAGCGTTTCCGTTTCTCGCGCGCCGACGCCAAACACAACCGTTCCGGAGGCTCGCTCCGGCACGGCGCTCTCGGCGAGCACATGCTGACGCATACGTGAATAAGGACTGCAACGCAATTAGTGTGCGACGTGTACTTGATCGCTGGTGTCGGACTGCGTCGCGATCAACCGTAGTTGCCGTCCTACGGGCTCGCCGTCAGCGGCACTTTCTGCGAGCTGGCACACCGCGCCGCGCCGTAGGCAGCGCCAGGAAATACGCCGCAGCAAGCGCAACCATCGGCAGCAAACTGCGCTCAGTCTGATTGAAATATTGGCAGCAGGCTCGTAAGACTATAAATCGAGTGCGCAGAGACGTGAACTCATCCGGCCCGCGTCAGCGCCCACAGTCTTCCTGCGGTAAGCGGCATTTGCAAGTGCGGCGTTTTTGCAGCGTGTCCATTGCGCGCCAACGCGTCGGCGACCGCGTTCACCGCCGCCGGTGTCGCGCCAATGGTGCCCAGTTCGCCCACACCTTTGACGCCAAGCGGGTTGTTCCGGCACGCTGTGGATTCGTCTAATGCGTGCGTCATCGCAGCGATGATGTCGGCGTGCGGCAAGGCGTAATCCATCATGCTGCCAGTGACCAGCTGTCCGCTCTCGCGATCATATTGATGGTGTTCGCACAGCGCTTGGCCCAGGCCCTGCACCACACCGCCGTCAAGCTGGCCGCGCACGATCATCGGGTTGATCACACGGCCAACGTCATTGACTGACGCGTAGGCAACGACTTCAACCTGTGCCGTGTCGGGATCGATTTCGACTTCGCAAATGTGACAACCATTCGGCCACGACGGACCGGCGACGGTGCTTGTCGACTCCACAAAAATTTGTTTGCTCGCCTGTCGTTCCGCCAGTTCGAAAAGCCCGATGCCGAGGTCGGTGCCAATCACTGCGAAGCGGGCATGCGCGTATTCAACGTCAGCTGCGGCCACCTCCAACGCGTCGGCTGCCAACAGTCTGGCCGACTCGATCATGCGCTCGGAGCCGACCCGCACGGCGGATCCTCCGGCGAATATCGAGCGTGAACCTGCGCTACCAAAACCGTCGCCCTGATCGGTGTCGCCAAGGACCACGCGTACCTGCTCGATCGGCACACCGAAGCTGTCCACCACCAGCTGCGCCAAGCTGGTGGCTATGCCCTGCCCCATGGCCTGCACGGCAGAGAACACCTCGATCACGCCTTCGGGCTTGATCGCGACCGTCACCCGTTCCTGGAATACGTTGCCGCCGGTCCACTCCAGAAACGTCGCAATGCCGCGCCCGCGCCAAAATCCGCGTGCCCGTGAAGACGCCTCACGCGCCGCAAAGCCAGCCCAATCGGCGAGCCGCAACGCCTGATCCATCACCGCTTCAAATTTGCCGCTGTCGTAAATTTGTGCCATCGGGTTTTTGTACGGCATCTGGCCTGGTGCTATGAAGTTGCGACGGCGCAATTCAACGTTGTCAATGCCCATTTGTCGGGCCGCTTCGTCCATCAATCGCTCAATGATGTAGATCGCCTCGGGTCGCCCCGCGCCGCGGTACGCGCCAATGGGGGCGGTGTTAGTGAGCACGCCCTTGAAGTGAAAGTCAATGGTGTTGATGTCGTAAACGCTGGTCTGCACCCACGGGCCAATCATCAGGGCAATCGCCACTGCCACGCCGGTGGCATAGGCGCCGACGTTGGCGTGGCTGACCACGCGTAGCGCCAATATTTTGCCGTGCTCGTCGAGCGCAAGCTCGGCAACCGATGCAACATCGCGACCATGTCCTGCCGACATAAATTCTTCGCCGCGATCGGCAATCCATTTCACCGACCGCTTGAGCGTGCAGCAGCAGTAGGCCACCGCCACATCCTCGGGATACGCGCCGGTCTTCATGCCAAAGCCGCCGCCTACGTCGCCGACCACCACTCGCACCTGCTCAGTGGGAATGTTAAGCGCGCCACAGACGGTGTCGCGCAACCCCGATGGCATCTGGCTACTCATGCGTATCGTCAGCCGCCCGCTTACGTCGTCAAACGTATGCAGCACGCTGCGCGGCTCCAGCGCGAAGGCGCAGACGCGCTGATTCATCAGATTCAATTTAACGATGTGCTTCGCGGCAGCAAACGCCTCCGCCGTGGCGTTCGCATCGCCGTGCCGCATTTCAGCGGCAATGTTGTCGCCCAACTCCTCGCACATGAGCGGCGCACCGATGGCTGTCGCGTCGTCAAGATGAACCGCTACCGGGCGTGCGTCGTAACTCACGTCAATGGCCTCCGCCGCGAGCCGCGCCTGCTCCAGAGTCTGCGCAACGACCGCCGCTACCGGTTCGCCGACAAAACGAACCCGATCCACTGCCAGCGCATGCCGCGGCGCGGACCGTGCTGGCGTGCCATCCGCACGCATAAAGCCGGCAACCCCGGGCACCGGTTTCACGCCCGCCGCAATCAGGTCGGCACCCGTCACGATCAGCAGCACGCCGGGCATCAACAACGCAGCCTCTACGTCGACTGAAGCGATGTCCGCATGCGCATACGGCGAGCGCAGAAAATAAAGATGCTCCAGATGGGTAGCCGTCACATCGTCGGTAAATTGCCCCGCGCCTTTGAGCAGCAGGTCGTCTTCGACGCGACGAACGTCTTTGCCGCTGCCAAAGGCTCCCACGCGGCTAGCGCTTGCGTTGAGATCGGTGGCGGGAATCGCGTGCGTTACTGCGTTCAAAATGGTGGCCTTGTAGGAGATGCGTGAGCGGGACGGGTAAAACAGGCAGGCTTCGAAGCACGTTGCAGAATCGCGTTGCACACGAGCCATATCTTCAATATAGTGCTTCGGACAATGACGTGACGGTTCTGCGAAACTGGCAGGCAATCAACTGTTTAAGCCTTCTCATGCAATGCGGCCCCTTATAGCGACGTTGCGCACAGCTTCGATTTTCGACTTTTTATAGGTTGCATAATCACAACGATGTGGCAACGAATACTTCTCTTCCTCGGCTTTGCATTCGTCGGCATAGCAATCGCCGCTGACGCACCGCCACTCAAGGTAGGCTCCAAGCGTTTCACCGAGTCCTACGTGCTTGCCGAGATTATTCGCCAACACGCGGATACTGCGGGCGATGTGCCTGCCGTGCATCAGCAAGGACTGGGCAATACGGCCATTGTGCTGGCGGCGCTGCGTGCGGGATCGATTGATGTTTACCCCGAATACACCGGCACCATCGCACGCGAAATTTTGAAACTCGATGCAGTTCCTCCCCTGGACGAGATGAATGCCATGCTGGCACCGATGGGGCTTGCGGTGTCGGTGCGGTTAGGGTTCAACAACACCTATGCACTTGCGATCCCGACCCGGCTTGCTGAAGCGCAAAAAATTGCCAGTTTGACCGATCTCAAATCCCACGCCAATCTGCGGCTGGGGCTTTCGCAGGAGTTCATTGGCCGAGCGGATGGCTGGGCGGGCTTGAAGACGGCCTACGATTTGCCGTGGACATCGCTGCGCGGCCTTGATCACGGCCTGGCGTATGACGCGGTGGCACAAAGCGAAGTCGATGTGATCGACATTTATTCCACCGACGCCAAAATCGGCAAATATCAACTGACGGTGCTGGCCGACGACAAACAATACTTTCCGCGTTATGACGCGGTGCTGCTGCACAAAATTGATGTGGCAAGGCGTTTCCCCACAGCGTGGGCGACAGTTACCTCCCTTGCCGGTCGCATTGACGATACCGCTATGCGGCGCATGAATGCGGCCGCCGAACTTGACCACCAACCGTTCGCTGCCGTTGCGCGTGACTTTCTATCCAACAGTCCATCGGCTCGTAAGGCGAACGGCGGAGTTGGACAGGCAACGAGCGACGCAATCCTCGGCACCAGCAGTGCTCCCAAGCGTTTTTGGGCCACACTATTTGGCGCAGATTTCTTCCGTCTCGCTGCTGAGCATGTGGGGTTAGTGTTACTTTCACTCGCGGCCAGTGTATTGATCGGTGTGCCGTTGGGTGTGGCGGCGGCGCGGCATGTGCGGGTGGGCGCGGTGATTCTGGGCGGCACCGGGATGTTGCAGACCATCCCATCGTTGGCACTTCTGGCGATGCTGATTCCGTTGACAGGCCGCATTGGGCTGATACCTGCCTTCATCGCGCTTTCTGTTTATGCGTTGTTGCCGATCATACGCAACACGCATGCAGGGATGACGCAAATTCCCGTCGGCATTAAAGAGGCCGCGCAATCGCTCGCGATGACGCCATCGATGATTTTGCGCTTGATCGAATTGCCGCTGGCGCGCGCCACGATCATGGCCGGCGTAAAAACCTCCGCTGTGATCACCGTGGGCACGGCAACAATCGCCGCTTTCATCGGTGCCGGTGGCTTTGGCGAGCGCATCGTCACCGGCCTGGCGCTGAACGACAACGTGACGCTATTGGCGGGCGCGATCCCGGTCGCCGCGCTGGCGATATTGATCGAGAATGTGTTTAGCTTTTTCGAGCGCAGGCTGACGCCGCCTGCGCTCAGGCGTTAAGGTGTTTTTTGTTAACGAGATACAGACCTTTTCGCCTCCGCGACGAAGGCCGGGTCCCATACCCTGCGCGACGCATTGATTTGTAGGGATGCATGGATTCCGGCCTACGCCGGAACGACGAAAAATGAATAACTCGGCGCGACCTTAGGCGCTGTCGTAGCCCCGACTTACTTGGCAGGTCGGTGCAGCGCGCAGAGCTTGTTGCCATCCGGGTCGCGCAGATAAGCCAAATAGAGCTTGCCCACCGAGCCATCGCGAAACCCTGGCGGCTCTTCACACGTGGTGCCACCGTTGGCAATGCCCGCGGCGTGAAACGCATCACACTGCTCAGGCGACGCGACGTTGAAGCCGATGGTGCTGCCGTTGCCATGCGTAGCGGGCTCGCCATTGATCGGTATGGTGATGCAAAACGTACCGGTCGGGCTGCGGTAGAAGTACCGGTTTTTGTTCGCAATCCCCGGCGCTACGTCCATCGTGCCAAGCAGGGCGTCGTAAAACTTCTTCGACGCCTCAAGATCGTTGACACCCAACATCACGTGACTGAACATAGTTCTCTCCTTGTTGAAACTATTGCAATGCTATGTCAAGCGCTTCGGTAGATGCCCGGAAAGCACCGCTTAACGTCATCCTGAGCAAAGCGAAGGATCAAGGGGCATGCGCCGTTTTCAGTCGCTTACCGCTCTTGTGGTTTGCAACCTGATCCTTCGCTTTGCTCAGGATGACCCGTCGATTAAATTAGCGTCTCCCCAAGGGTAGTTCAGCAATCGTTGCGCACCATCATTTCGGGACATGAATATCAAAATCACTCGCATCATGACGTTCCGGCAGTTGGCTGCTAGCCTCGCCCCACGTGCGGTTGACCCTGCGACCGCGCTGCACCGCCGGACGTTGCGCGATCTGTTCGGTCCAGCGCTGCACATGGGTGTAGCCCTGCACCTGCAAAAACTCACCCGCTTCGTAGAGCAGCCCTTTGGCCAACGCGCCGTACCACGGCCACACCGCCATATCGGCAATGCTGTACGCATCGCCCGCCAGGTACGCGCTGTCGGCCAAACGACGATCCAGCACGTCCATTTGGCGCTTCACCTCCATCGCGAAGCGGTCAATCGGGTATTGCATCTTGCTCGGCGCGTAGGCGTAAAAGTGGCCGAAGCCGCCGCCCAGATAAGGCGCGCTGCCCATCTGCCAGAACAACCACGACAGACACTCCGCGCGAGCGGCACCGTCGTCCGGCAAGAACGCGCCGAACTTGTTCGCGAGATGCAGCAGAATCGCGCCTGACTCGAACACCCGCACCGATTTTGGCCCACTCCGATCCAGCAGCGCCGGAATTTTGGAGTTCGGATTCACCGCAACAAAGCCGCTGCCAAACTGATCGCCCTCGCTGATGCGGATCAGCCACGCGTCGTACACCGCGCCGGTGTGACCCAACGCCAGCAACTCTTCGAGCATCACCGTCACCTTGACGCCGTTGGGCGTGGCCAACGAATACAACTGCAACGGATGCTTACCCACGGGCAAGTCTTTCTCGTGTGTAGCCCCCGCAATCGGGCGGTTGATGTTGGCAAATTTACCGCCGTTGGCTTGGTCCCACGTCCAGACGGTTGGGGGGGTGTATTCGGTTGTGGTGGTCATGCTTTTGTCTTCGAAACGGGAAAGTTCTTCAAAGCGCGTGCGCCAGTGTGATGACACCGTGCGCATTGCGTGAGGGGCGCACAACAATTTCTACATCCTGCTCAAGGCACGTCAAAAAATGCATCAATCGTTCCGACGAGAAGCGCGTGAGTTTGTAGTTCGCCAGTTCAGACACGTGAGGTTGAGCGATGCCAAACAACGCAGCGGCGGCGGATTGTGTGAGCTTACGTGCAGCAAGAATTGCATTGACCTGCATCGCCAATTGCACACGAAGCTTCCGCTCACCGGCGTCGGCAAAGCCCAAGTCAACAAACACGTTGCCGCTGCCTGTCTCGATGGTGGTGTCAGCGTTTTTCATACCGTTCCTCATAGTCTGCTTGCGCCAATTTGAGTCGTGCGCGGATCAGGTCAATGTCAGTTTTTGCAGTCTTGATGCCGGAAGGGGATTTTTTCTGAGAGCAATGCAGCACATAAATTGCCAGCGCAAATCGCACCCACTGTGTATACCGCACCGCACGATAGGTGTCGCCGCGATGATCCTCCACGATCTCGAAGACACCTGCGCCATCACCTTTCCACGGCTTCGCGGAACCGGGCATGCCGCCTAGCTGTACCACGCCCAATGCGTACCCCAGATCGTCAATAACCACTTCATCAAAGCTCAGCAAGTCCCGCTTCGACGATGCTACCCAATGCAGCGGTTTTTCGAAGGCGGTTGGTGGGGTTGGCATACATCGCGATTATATCGTTTGCGATATAGGCGCGCACTTCTTTGGCCTTATCCAGCACGGATGTGACGCATCTATAGTACGAGGCGATCAATGCGGAGTTTGGGGCGGCAAGTCGTTGATTCGACGACATGAATTTCTGCAACCCACTGACTATCGACTTTTTATTAGAACGCACATTCAATAAGGGCTAATGGCGATATTTTTAGGAAAGTCGATATCAGGCACAAATCGAGCGGTAACCCATTTGAAATAAGCGATGTAGCGTCGAGCTGTTGTCTTTAATGTTGCGTGATGCCCGGCTTTTATGCTGTTTGTCCGACTATTCGTTCGTACGACATCGGCGACATATCGAACCACCAACGCTCAAGACCGGGCGAACGCCGAAATGCTCTACGCCACCTTTCGTCAAACTGGATATCCGTGCGGTGTATCTCTTCTGCCTCCCAGGCGTTTTCGTGATCAAAGAAGTGGCCCTGCAGCAGGTCGCAGCGTACGCAGCCGTTGGAAAGATATGACTCACCGGCTGTCTTACTGTGTCTGGGTTTGATTTCTCCGATGCCGCGTTGCGCGAGTACCGCTTTTGGCAGCGCATTTCTGAGCAGTTCTTGGTCTTCTGGTTTGCGGCCAAAGTCGTCGAGCGAGGTTTCAAGGTTGTGTGCACCACTAATTGCCACTCCGCAGAGCAGGCGCAAGCTAGTGACAATCTTTGTAGGTCGCCCGCATTTCCAGCAAACTTGTTCAGCCCCCTCCAGAGCGAGAGGGACAACTGTTTTGGCGGGAAAGCCAAAGCGGAAGCGTTCAAACTTACTTCCGTACCGCCTCGCGCTCGAGCGTGTCGATGCGATTTTGCAGCGCTTGAATTCGTCCTTGCAACGCGCCAACGTTAACGAACGTCACGTTTTCCGCAGGCGCGTCGAGCACGCCCGCGTAACCGAGCCATGACGAGTCGTACACCTTCACATTTTTGAATCCCAGCTGCTGCAAAACACCGGCCGATTCGCTAGCGCGCACGCCACTTTGGCAGTACACAATCGTCTCTTTGTCCTTGTCGAGTCCGGCGTAGAGTTTGCGCAACTCATCGACTGGCTTCAGGGCCATCCCCGCGCTTGAGCTGACCTGCTTTCTGCCCAGCTTGGCGAGCGTCTCCGGGTCTTTCCAATTCTGCTCGTAGGGAATATTCACGGCGCCCGGCACGTGCCCCCCGCGAATCGCGCGAATGTCGTTGCCTTCAAATTCTGCGGTGGTGCGCGCATCGATAATCTGCACACCCGCCTTGCCTACTTTTTCAATGACCTCGCGCGTCGACGCCACACGCGAGGAGTCCACCGTGAGCTTCAAACTCACCGGTGCGAGTTTGGTTTCCGTCGGGGTCAACGGCTTGCCCGCCTCAGTCCAGTCTTCAATCCCGTCGTGATACACCGTCACGCGGTTGCCGCCAAAATATTGCATGGTGTACAGACCAAAGTATGCGTTCCACGTGCCGCGACTGCCGTACACCACGATCTCCCGCGACGGGTCAATGCCGGCGCCGCCGAGAATTCGTTCAATCGCGGCAATGCTGATGAAATCTTCGCGATTCGTGTCGCGCAACACGGAAGCCGCATCGCCAATCGACACCGCTCCGGGCACATGGCCCTTCTGGTAGTCCGCCGGTGCACGCACATCTCACAGCAGAGCACCGCGCTGAATAGCTTGCTCCACGTTTGCACGGTCAACAATGACGGAGGCGGAAACAACGGTGGAGATGAGTGCAGCCGCCGCAGCGCCGAAAGCGCGTATGCCCCACTGGCACACGTTGAAAGCAGAGGGGTGCGAAGTGTCGCGAGAAAAGCAGTGCATGACTAGCTCCCTATTTGTAGACAAAGTTAACTGTACGATCCGATAATGTATAGCGACATGCAGCATCAGAGCAACCCCGTGGAAAAATGGTTGGGTCAATCTAAGCCCTTGAGGATCATGACTTGATTCACTCTCTTTCCTCACCATGTGCACTGCATTTTCGATGTGACCGATTATCTTGACGCAGTGGATGTGGTGGAGCCGATTGAAACTGTAGCAGCGCAAGCGCCGCAGCGCTTGGTGCCACGTGACGGCGATGATGGCCATGTCGTGGCCGCAGCCGTCGTGGCCAGCGTCGAGGCGATCATTACCGGCGATCAGGGATGGCTCTCGGTGGCTGCGTTCGGAAACGTCAAAGTCATGACGGTGGCGGAGCTGCGCGAGCGCTCGGCGGCGATGCCGGACAGCGGCTAAACAAAGATAAGCCAATCGCTATCAGCTTTACCCGCTATGCCCCACTACACAGGGGCTGGACGTGCTTTTTTGCGCTTGTTGAGTTACCGTCGAATCATTCATCATGCCCCAATCAAATGGGGTTCTTGACGGAAAGCTGTTTGAGCAATTCGACGTTTTGGTGGGCAGAGACTGCCCACCCTACCCGGCTTAACCGGATATTTACCGACAACCACTGCGCGCCACCGCCGTCGCTCTCACGCGCTGCGGTCAGGTCTTGCACTCGCGAATACGCCTCTAGCAATGCAGTAGTTGCTGTACGACGGGCCGCGTTTGTGGCCGCTAACCCCTTTCTGTAACGAGTCGTAACGTGGCAACCTTTGCCTTCGTAGCTTCGCGCGCGTACAGTTGCATTACAGAGCAAAGACGTTAATACTCCGAGTTGTGTCACTCATTTTCCGACGCGTCATTGGCCGCGTTGGCGCATCTGCTCACGGCTAGTCAACCCATCCAGAGGTCTCAACCATGAACCGCATGAAGAATCTATTCTTATGCCTATTTTGCTTATTGCCGACGCTGGCAATTGGGCAGGCCAGCACTTCCA
Source organism: Burkholderiales bacterium (assembly GCA_043758415.1). GTDB lineage: Bacteria > Pseudomonadota > Gammaproteobacteria > Burkholderiales > Casimicrobiaceae > Casimicrobium. Next base: position 5,312 of record JAYVNO010000251.1, on the reverse strand, counting down.
CATCGTCCAGCTCCGTTGGCACTGGTGCGAGCTATGCGTCATTTGCCTGGACCAGTCTAGCCATTGGGCCTTCGCAGCTGGTAACCGGTGATCGCGGAACTTGCACCATCCCGGCTGCGCCCTACCCGACTTGCACTCCACCTAACGGTAGCGGCACCCAAGCCGACCCGTTTGGGTACACGTGCAGCAGCGCTGGTTTGCCGCTCAGCGGCTGCACGCTGTCCGGAACGACTTTCGTGGTTCCTGCAGGCAGCACAAATATCAACATCCACGTTCACCGCCAGACTGCTGCGGCAGTCGTGCCAGTGGCTGGCTCGAGCGCGTCGGTTCCCTTCGGGCCCTGGGTGCCAATTGGCAGCGGCTTGGGCATCGCGCTGCTGGCGTTAGTCCTTCGACGCAAACGCTAATTGAAGGACCAGGGTCAAGTTTCATACGGCAAGTAAGGACTGCTGGTCGTGTGAACTGTCGGGAGCTGCGGCGTCCTTGCGTAGCTGACCGCACGGTCGCGATTGGCGTCGGTGTCCCGTCATCTGCTCAATTCTGGCAGCGAACGCGCTGCTGACCATGAAACGAAATTCAGCACGTTTCTTGTCTCAAAATTTGCGCGTCGACTTACTTGCGCGCTGAATAGCGATCGCGCAACGCACGGTGCAGAATCTTGCCTGTGGCATTCCGGAGCATTTGTTCCTCAGTAATAAATTCATATGCACTGGGGCATTTGAAGCCAGCCAGGCGCTCACGACACCACGCCCGCAGCTCGTCGTCCGACAGGACTTGGCCTTGGTGCGGCACCACGACTGCGATTGCTGTCTCTCCCCATTTGTCGTGGGGCACACCGATCACGGCCACGTCACACACCTTTGGGTGCTGCCCGAGTGCGGCTTCAACCTCCGAGGGGTAGATGTTCTCGCCGCCGCTGATGATCATGTTGCTCTTGCGGTCGACCAGCCAGATGTAGCCGTCTTCGTCGCGGCGCGCGACGTCGCCCACCGAGCACCAGAGACCGTCCAGTGCCTGCGCGGTTTTTTCGGGGTTCTTCCAATACCCGTCAAACATATACGCGGTACGCGAAAAAAGCTCACCGATCTGGCCATCGGCCACCTCTTGCCGCTGCTCGTCGAGCAGACGAATGGCACCACTGCAAGCCCATTCGCGACCCACGGAGCCGAGCTTTCGTAGCTGCTCGTCGGGTCGCAGCAGGGTGACCCAGCCCGCTTCGGTGGAGCCGTACAGCTCATACAGCTGGCCGTTGGGAAACAGTTCCATAATGCCGCGCTTGGTCTCCTGCCGCGCGGGCGCCGACGAGATCATCAGCTTGCCCACACTGCTCAGATCACAGCCGCGCTTGACCTCGTCCGGCAACGCCAACAGCATGACGTAGTGCGTGGGCACCAGCGAGGTGAAGGTCACACGGTCTTCTGCCAGGGTTTGCAGCAAGGCTTTCGCATCAAAGCTCGGCCGGTCATCGATGATGCAGGTCGCGCCGAGGTGCACAAACGTGCAGCCGAAATAGAGCGAATTGGCGTGGCACAGCGGCATGACCAACAAAGCCGTGTCCTCGCGGGTGAAGCCCATTTCAAGCGCCGTGGCCATGGCAATCAGAGCATTGCCGCCGTGGCTGCGGATAGCTCCTTTGGGGCGTCCGGTGGTGCCAGAGGTGTACATCAGTGCAGACATATCGTGGGCGCTGACGGTGGTGGCGGGCATACCCATATCAGCCTCGGCCATCAGGCTTTCATACGCCGTCCAGCCTGCACGGGCGGTGTCATCAAGGCAAATCCAGCGCGTTGCAGCCAGCCCGAGCGGGTTTCTCACGCCATCCAGTGTGGCGCAGAACTGCGGGCCTGCGATCACTGCGGCTACTTCTGCGTCGGCAAGGATGTAGCCCATTTCAGTCCCCGAAAGCCGAAAATTGATCGGCACCACCACCAAACCTGCGCGTGCCAGGCCGACGTAAATCTCCATCCATTCAAGGCAGTTGTGGGCCACGATGCCCACGCGGTCACCCTTGGTGAGCCCCAGACCCCGCAGCGCGGCAGCCAGCCGCGTCGCCCGCTCATCCCACTCGCGATAGCTCAAGCGCCGCCTGGAGTCGCGCACGGCCAATTTGTGCGGCCTCAGACGCGCGTGCGTGGCAACCGCATCGGCAAGCGTTAGCAATGGCGTCATGAAGAACTCCTGATAAACGTAGAAAAGACCTTGACTTATCTGAATTCTGAATTCAGAATTCAGATAAGTCAAGTCTTATCGCGCCTCCCGGTTCGGTTTGCACCCTTCAGGGCAGCGCGGATTTATTCAATCTGTCGTCCTGAGCGGCAGCGAGGGATCAGGGGGCATGCGATGATTTCAATGACTTACCACCGTCCTTGCGTGCGAACTGATTCGTCGCCATGCTTAGGATGCCATTAGTCTGCGTTTGCCCCAGCCCCTCATCGGAGAACCTCATGTCACCACCGCCCATTGGCGAGCAGTCCGCTGCCGCTTTCATTGCCCGCTTCCTGAAGGCGCGCGGCGTGCGCCGTGTGTATGGTCTGTGTGGCGGGCACATCATGCCGATCTGGATGCGCATCGACGCGGAGGGCATTCGCATCATTGATGTTCGCGACGAGCGCGCCGCTGTGTATATGGCGCACGCTGAAGCGCAGCTCACAGGGGGCTTGGGCGTCGCGCTGGTGACCGCCGGGCCGGGCGTGACCAACGCCATGACCGGCATTGCCAATGCCCACGTGGCGCGGGCATCGGTGCTGGTGCTATCGGGCTTGCCGCCCACCGCGCAGGAAAACCGTGGCGCGCTGCAAGATATCGTTCACACCGAGCTGGTGCGCAGCCTGACCCGCTACGCGCGCACGGTTCGGCACCCCGACCTGGTGCCGCAAGAGTTGGCCGAAGCCGCCGCGCGCGCCTTGGGCGAGGCGGGCGAGCCGGGGCCGGTGTATCTGGATTTTCCGGTCGACACGCTGCGGGCGAACGTGTCTCGCGCGGTGCAGCTGCCTGAATGTTTTGCACCGCCCGCACTCTTGCCGAATCCACCCGCTCCCGCAGCCGTGCAGGCGGTCGTGGCAAAGCTCTGGGCGGCCAGGCGCGTGTTGTTCATTTCGGGCCGTGGTGCTGGCGGTGCTGGCCCAGCGCTGGGTGCTTTGCTCACGCGGCTCAATGCAGCCTACCTCGATACCGGCGAAAGCCGCGGCTTGATCGCCGACGATCACCCGAGCGTAGTGGCTGCCATGCGCGGCAGCGTCATGGGGCAGGCAGATGTTGTCGTCACGGTGGGCCGCAGGCTCGATTTTCAACTCGCGTATGGTTCGCCCGCCGTGTTCGGCGCGGCTGAGTTTGTGCGCATTGCTGATTGCGCAGCCGAATTGCGCGACAACCGGCGTGGTGCCGTCGAACTCTTCGCCAATCCGGCATTGGCATTACAAGCCATTCTGGACGCCGCACCGGACGCCGCGCCAGCCAGTGACCCGACGTGGGTGGCGGGCCTGCGCGGGCAGCACCAGCAGCGCTCCGACAAATTGGCTGCCGCGATGCGTGAGGCACCCGCTGGAACTGATGGCCGCATGCATCCCAACCGTGTGCTGGCGGCATTGCGCGACGCACTGCCAGCCGACGCGATCATCGTCGCCGATGGTGGCGACTTCCTGAGCTTTGCCCGCGTGGGGCTCCCAGCCCAGACCTACCTTGACCCTGGCTCGCTGGGCTGCATTGGCGTGGGCACACCGTTCGGCATTGCGGCGAGCCTTGCCTGCCCGGACCGCGTCGTGGTCGTGGCAACGGGCGATGGTGCGTTTGGATTTAACGCCATGGAAATAGACACTGCCGTGCGCCACAAGGCACCGGTGCTGGTGGTGGTTGCCAACAACGGCTCGTGGGCCATTGAAGTGCGCGACCAGCAGGAAAGCCATGGCAAAGTGGTGGGAACCCAGTTGCAGTTTGCCGACCACGCGGCCATGGCGCGCGCCTTCGGGATGCATGCGGAGCGGGTTACCTCACCCGATGAATTACCCGCCGCCATCAAGCGCGCCATGGCCAACCGACCGTCCTTGCTCGACGTAGTCATTACGCCGCAAGCCGCATCGTCTGACGCCAAATCCGGCTTGGCGTGGGTGCCTGATCTTCAGGCGCTGGCAGCGTGGGACGATGCCGAGCGACGCTGGCGCGCGGAGCCATGATTCGCGCGCTAACGCTGCGCCGCTACCATCCGTCCCCATGAAGACACTAGCGGTCGGCCCCAGTCTGGTGGAGCAGGTGCACAACGCGGTTCTCGCGGAAATTGCCGGTGGTCGCTTGCCACCCGGCGGCCGGATCATCCAGGAGCAACTGGCCAGGGAGCTTGGCGTGTCACGCCAGCCGGTGCAACAGGCGCTGACCCTGCTGCGCAAGGAGGGCGTGCTCAGCGACGCGCCGGGCCGTGGCTTGCAGGTGGCACCGCTTGATCTCGACCACGTGCGCCACCTGTATGAGGTGAGGGCGGTGATTGAAGGCCTGGCATTTCGGAGTGCTGCCAAAATCAATGCCGCTGAAGTGGCGCGGCGTCGGCCAGCGCTGATACTCGCAGGGCGCAAAGCGGTCGCTGCCCGATCGTTCCCCGCCATGATCGCGGCCGACATGGCATTGCACCACTTCATCTACGGCCAGTCAGGCAATCCGTTGCTGGCCCCTTCGATGCAGACGCACTGGACGCAAACCCAACGGGTGATGGGCGAAGTGCTGATGCGGGATGACAAGCCCAGAGACATCTGGGATCAGCATGAAGCACTGCTCGACGCGGTGGCAGCAGGCGATTGCCTGCAGGCGGAAGCGCTAGCGCGGCAGCACATACTCGACGCGGCGCGGTTCATGATCGAGCGACTGCAGACAGAACGCGCCAACGCGAATTGATCTGCTTGTGGTTGCGTTTGCGCAAAGGGTTTGGCTATTTGCGCCATGCGGGTGGGCAGTCTTCCCGATGGCGGTGGCATACGTAGGAACCGCGAGCGCTCCGATCTACGCGGGCGATGCCTTCGTCAGGCCGCACCTTATGGCATCAGCGGTCGCAGCCAACTGCGACTCTGAAACGCGCGGTGCGCTCCGAAACGTGACGTTGGCTTCAACGATGTACTGCCGGGAAGTGATGCCTGTAGCCTGAACCAGCGGCACAACATGAGCGTGTGCGTGCGCGATGTCGCCGCCGGTAAACAGGAACGCCACCCGCTCAACAGCGAATAAACACCGTAATTCTAAGTAGCTATCAAGATGAGTTTAACTATGGCATGATTCTGAGGTCAACAGACTTTTGGAGCGATGTTCATGGCGAGACCGCGTCGAGTGGATAT
>JAYVNO010000250.1:0-3156 GCA_043758415.1 Burkholderiales bacterium | reverse complement strand
TGGACGGCGCGCTGCTGCGGGCGTTCGTGCCGGTGAACTTGCGCGCGCCCGGTAACGAATACCAACTCGGCAATCATTTCGGTCTTGTGGGCCTCGAGCTGCCAATTGGCGAGGCGAATCCGATTGCCCGCGTGTTCGAAGTGCGCGCCCGCATGAACGCGCTGAAGACCGGCTATCAGGCGGCCGTTAGTATGGCGCTGCTTGGCATCTTGGGCTACGTGCCGAAAGCCGTGCAGCGGCAGGCGCTCAGCCTCTTATCGGACAAAGGCACGGCGGTGATGACCAACGTGCCCGGCCCGGCCAAGCCACTTTATCTGGCGGGCAGCAAGATTGCGCAAAACATGTTCTGGGTGCCGCAAAGCGGGCACATCGGCATGGGCGTGTCGATCCTTTCGTACGCCGGCGGCGTGCAGTTTGGACTGATCACAGACCGCAAACTGTGCCCCGATCCGCAGGCGATCATCAGTCAGTTTGAACCGGAGTTCAACAAGCTTTTGACGTCGTTGATGTGGCTCGAAAAAGGCCACGTCGGCGCGGATGCACGGGCGTTTAATGACATGTTGATGGCGTAAATTCTGCCGGCAGCTTTTTACGCTTAAGCCCGTTTGATATGGGCCTAGCGCATAAAAACGCCGACTGTCGACTTTTTACGTTATCAGTGGCTATCCCTTATGAAATAGCCATTTCGGCGAAAAGCTGAATGACTATTCGAGGTGCGAGCGCAGCATCCACGCCATCTTTTCGTGTTGCTCCATCAGGCCCACCAGAAAATCTTCAGTGCCCGAATCGCCCGCGTCGTCGGCCACTTCCGTGGACTTGCGCAGGGAACGAATGATCGCTTCGTGCGCGGCCAACAGCTTCTCGATCATGGCAGCGGCCGACGCGGCTTCGCCAGCCGTGTCGTCAATCGACTTCGCTTTCGCATACGCGCCCACCGTGGCGGGGGCTTTGCTGCCGAGCGACCGCATGCGCTCCGCCACGTCGTCCAGAATGTCATCGAGCGCTTCGTACTGGCTCTCAAAAAAGCCATGCAACGCGCCAAAATTCGGCCCAACTACGTTCCAGTGTGCGCCGCGAGTCGCAACATAAAGCGCGACCTCGTCAGCGAGCAGATCGGCGAGCATCGCGCTGACGGCTTTGCGATTCTTATCTGAAATTCCAACGTTCGGTTTCATAAAACTTCCTTCGACTTCCTTTGTTAAGCAGCGTTGGGCACCTTAACGGGCGCGCCACAAAGGTGGTTAAAACGGTGCTCAGCGCGATTATCGGGCGGTTGAGGCAATTCACAAAACAACTTAAACTCGTGTTTGTTATCGAATTTAGCGAACACTATGGCTGCTCTTCCCTCGTTGCAACAATTGCGCTACCTCATCGCGCTAGAAGAAGAGCGTCACTTCGGTCGCGCGGCCGAGAGAAGTTTCATCACGCAAAGCACGTTGTCCGCCAGTCTGCGCGACCTTGAAAGCACGTTGGATGTGACGCTCGTTGAACGTGATCGTCGTCACGTATCGTTCACTGCGATTGGAGATGCCACCGTCGTTCGCGCACGCGAACTCGTCGCGCAGGCCAATGACTTGGTCGAGTTGTGCGCCTCGTCACGCCATCCGCTCACCGGTACCTTCCGTCTCGGTGTGATTCCTACGGTCGCGCCGTTCGCGTTGCCGCCGACGCTCGCCAGTTTGCGCGTGCAATACCCCAAATTAAGGCTCATGCTGCGCGAAGAATTGACCGGCATTTGCCTCGACCGTCTGCTCGCCAGTTCGCTCGACGCCGCGCTGATCGCCTTGCCGTATGACCTGCCCGCTGGCATCGAAACGCTGCCGCTGTTCGACGATGAATTTTTGTTTGTCACCGCCGACCCCAAACTCGGAGGAGCCGCATCGCCGCTACCGATAGAAAAAATCGACCCCGACCAACTGCTGCTGCTGGAAGACGGCCACTGCCTGCGCGAACACGCCATCGCCGCCTGCTCGCTCAAAAACGCGCACACGAACCGCGCGCTCGCCGCCACCAGCCTCATCACGCTCACCCACATGGTCGAAAGTGGCCTCGGCCACACGCTGCTACCCGAGCTTGCCATCGCTGGCGGCGTGCTCTCAGGATCAAGCTTGTACGCACGTCGCTTCACGCCACGCGGCCCGTCTCGCACCATCGCGCTGGCCTTCCGCAAAACATCTGCCCGACGCGAAGAGATCGCCGAACTCGGAAAGATTTTTGCGATGAGCAAAGGCTTTACCGGTGCAGTTAGAGCCAAAACCGTACGTCGCGCAAGAACACTCAAATAAATCGATCAACGTTGTCGGCAAACAACGAGAACCTCCAGTGCAACTGATCGCCGACTAGCCAACTGCGGTTGGCTCGACATGAATGACATGCACTTTGTTGATATGGGCACCTCTAATAATTCATTTGTGGGGCACATATGTCGATTCAGCGTATACATAGGCTAAATGTGTTCTTTTTTTGATTTTTCGTTCATATTGGCTTGATATGTTCTCGCCGCGACCATAAAGTCACAAAGTGTTCGTTTTTTTAACGAAATCGAACTTCTTGCCTCTGCTAACGCTCATCGACCTGATTCATCGCATGCCGAACTCGTCTACTCCCGCCGCGTCGCACGCCGCGTTTGTCCCGTCACGCCCCTACGATTTGCCGCCGCTTGCAGATGCAGTGAACGGCGGCCTGGAAACGCGCGCCGTGCTCAAGGCACGCGCGGCGCTCGCTGCATTAAACGAGGCCACCGGGCGCTTGCCGAACCCGGATGTTTTATTGAGTTCGCTGGTGCTCTTGGAGGCGAAGGCGAGCTCCGAGGTGGAAAACATTGTGACCACCACGGATCGGCTGTTCCAGTTTGCCGATCACAGCATTGAGCGCGCTGATGACGCGACGAAAGAAACGTTGCGCTATCGAATGGCACTGTTCGAGGGGCTGGCCATGCTCAAGACGCGCCCGCTCAGCACGACGCTCGCTGAAGTGGTGTGCAGCCACACCAAAGGCGTGGACATGACGGTGCGCAAAGTGTCAGGTGTTTTCGCCGATTGAATAATGAGCCACCGTGCCGATTGAATATTGAGCCGGGGTGGTTTGCTAATTGTTGAACCAGCAACTGTGGATAAGTGTACTCAATCGTTGTTTATCGCTTTACCCTCCTCATTG
>JAYVNO010000249.1:0-3169 GCA_043758415.1 Burkholderiales bacterium | reverse complement strand
CTTGAAGACCACCTCGAAACCAGTCTGCGAACCCTTGAACTCGACCACTCGCGTATCCGGTCCATCGTGCGGTGGCCTTGGATAATTAATGCGCTATTGAATTAGAAATGGAATAAGCCCCTATTGAGCGGTCATTTCAATCTAAAGCTATAGCGATTTCTAAGGGCTTTTCTTCGCCAACAGCCGCATGACACGCCACCTCGCGCCCTGAGAACGACACCAACTGCGGCCTAGTCTTATCGCACGGCTCAAACTTCTTCGGGCAACGCGGGTTGAAGGCGCAGCCGCTTGGCGGATTCAGCGGATTGGGTACTTCGCCAGCCACTGGCGTTCGGGCAATGCCTGTCATGTGCAGGTCGGGGATGGCGTCGAGCAGCATGCGGGTGTAGGGGTGCTTCGGTGCGCCGAATACCTCGGCCTTGTCGCCGATCTCCACGATGCGGCCCAGGTACATCACACCGACGCGGTCGGCGATGTGGTGAACGACTTGCAGGTTGTGCGAAATAAACAGGTACGTCAGCCCCATTTCGCGCTGCAAATCCTTCATCAGATTCAACACCTGCGCCTGCACCGATACGTCGAGCGCGGAGGTCGGTTCATCGCAAATCAGGAACTCTGGATTGCTGGCGAGCGCACGGGCAATCGAGATGCGTTGGCGCTGTCCACCTGAGAACTGATGCGGATATTTTTCACCGTCTTTGGCGGTGAGTTTCACCAAACCCAGCAGCTCGTTCACGCGCTGATCTAGCGCTGCGCCTTCTGGGATCAATTTGTGCGTGCGGATCGGCTCGGCGACGATGTCGGCGACGCGCCAGCGCGGGTTCAGGCTCGCGTACGGATCCTGAAAAATCATCTGCACTTTGCGCCGCATCGCCCGCGCTGCGTTGGTGCCTTGGTTGGACGCCCTCATATCGTGACCGTCGATGATCACCTGTCCCGTGCTCGTCTCGTATAAGCCCACCGCCAACCGCGCGACGGTCGATTTGCCGCAACCCGATTCGCCCACCAGCGCCAGCGTTTCACCGCGCTTGATGTCAAAGCTGACCTCACTCACCGCATGCAGAAACGATTGCGGTTTGCGCTCGATGACGCGGTTGAGCCACGGCGCAGAAACGTTAAACGTCTTGCTGACGCCTTTGAGTTGCACCAGCACATCCGCCGCTTCCAAGGTGTCGACTACGTTACTCATGCTGCCAACCCTGCCGCGCGCGCCTCATGCAGCCAACAGGCGGCGTACGTCGCTCCAGCGGGCATCAGATTCGGCCGCGTGGTTTTGCATTTATCGAATACTTTGTTGCAGCGCGGATTGAATGCACAGCCTTGCGGAATGGCATCCAGTCGCGGCATCGCGCCGTCAATCTGAATCAGCCGATCTCGTTTGCTTTCAAACTCAGGGATTGAGCCCATCAGACCAACGGTGTAGGGGTGCTGCGGTTTGTGAATCACGTCGGCAACCGGGCCAATTTCGACGACCCGACCGGCGTACATCACCGCCACGCGGTCAGCCGTTTCAGCGATCACGCCCATGTCGTGCGTGACCAGCATCACCGCCGTTCCATGATTGCGGCACAGCCCCTTGAGCAGGGTGATGATCTGCGCCTGAATCGACACATCAAGTGCCGTGGTCGGCTCGTCAGCGATGATCACTTTAGGCTCGGCAGCGAGCGCTAGCGCAATCACCACACGTTGCCGCATGCCGCCGGAAAACTGATGCGGATAATGCTCAATCCGCTCCCGCGCCGCCGGAATGCCGACCTCCTCAAGCAATTTCACGGCACGTTCACGCGCTGCCGATTCGCTCAAATCGAGATGCGTGGTGATGGTCTCCACCAGCTGCCGACCCACGGTGTACAGCGGGTTCAGTGAGGTCAATGGATCCTGAAAAATCGCGCCGATCTGGCGGCCACGAATTTTTCGCATCTGCTCGTAAGGTAGGTTGTCGATACGTTTGCCGTCGAGCAAAATTTGCCCGCCGGCGATGCGTCCCGGTGGCTCCAATAGGCCAATAATCGCGGCACCGGTGAGCGACTTTCCAGCGCCGGATTCACCCACCACGCCGAGCACCTCGCCCGGTGCAATCGAGAACGAAACGTCTTCAACGGCTTTGAGCACACCGCGCCGGGTCGGGAACTCGATGTGCAGATTTTTTACTTCAAGAAGGGGCTGGATCATTGGCACTCAATTAACGTGAAACACGCTACAGCGTGTCGCGAATCTCCCCCTCCCTTGGGGAGAGGGGTCGGGGGTGAGGGAAACTGCCATGCTTCATTGGCCGCGGCGTAGCCCGTACCTCATAGCAGTTAGGTCAGTTTCTGTACTTACGGACGTTCGCGACAAATTATTTTGGCTTGGGAATTGCGCGAGGTGGCTGTATTAGCGACAAGTCGGTCGGCACGATGACCGCTTGCGCCAAGGCACCGCTGGTGGGCAGGCAGCCGGGCACCGCCTCCGCGTGATCAATCACCAAATCGAACTGATGCGACAGCGGGCCGGGGCGCTGTGCAGCCAGCCAATAGCGCACGCATTTTTCAGCACGAAAGTTAAATTCCTGACGGTCTGGCAGAAAAAAACCACCGACCGGACCGGCGTCCACGGTCAGCCGCAAATCTCCCGCATCTACCCGACGCGGAACCATCGTGCTGTACTCGCCGTTGACGGCCGTGATCGATACCGGATAACGATTGATGTGGGTGCGCGTGTAGAGACGCCCGTCGAGGACTGTCTCCCACTGATGCGCGCAGCCCGAGACCAAAGCTAAAACTAGTAATGCAAAAATACGCTTCATAGAAACCTCCTAATGAACGCAAATGAGAACGCAAAAAATATGGAACTAACGGAGCTTCGGATTCAGCGCGTCGCGCAACCAGTCTCCGACTAAATTTACAGAAATCACCATCACGATCAAGGCGATACCGGGGAACACGGTAATCCACCACTCGCCCGAGAACAGATAGTTTTGCCCTTCGCTGATCAAGGTGCCCAGCGACGGTTGCGTGGGTGGCATGCCAACGCCTAAAAACGACAACGTGGCCTCAGAAATAATCGCGTTTGCAATGTTCAGCGTAGCGATCACCAGCACCGGGCCGAGCACATTCGGCAACACATGCTTGAACATGATTTTCGTCTGCGACACACCAATCACGCGCGCCGCCTGCACATATTCCTTGCT
>JAYVNO010000248.1:0-3177 GCA_043758415.1 Burkholderiales bacterium | reverse complement strand
TATCCACTCGACGCGGTCTCGCCATGAACATCGCTCCAAAAGTCTGTTGACCTCAGAATCATGCCATAGTTAAACTCATCTTGATAGCTACTTAGAATAAGCAAACGTTGCACGATCAGGGCATGCCGGAACAGCGGCCACCCGCCGCCCTACAGATTGCGCCCCATGTCTCGCACCGCCTCATAGCGAAAGCACGTCGTCACATGATCGTTGACCATGCCGCAGGCTTGCATGTGGGCGTAGACGATGGTGGAGCCTACGAATTTGAAGCCGGCCTTTTTCAGCGCCTTTGACAACGCATCAGATTCTGGCGTGGTTGCTTTGACGTCGGCTTTCGATTTGAGTGCGTTTTGTTTCGGTCTGCCGTCGACGTATTTCCAGAAAAAATCGGTGAGTGCGAGTTCGGGGCGTGCGGCGGTTTCGCGTAGCTTCTGCAATGCTTGGGCGTTGGTGATCGCGGCGCGAATCTTCAGCTGATTGCGAATGATGCTGGCGTCGAGCAAGAGTTTTTGTACTTTGGCTTCGCTGTACTTTGCGATTCTTTCTACGTTGAAGTCGTCGAAAGCTTTGCGATAGTTCTCGCGTTTAGCGAGCACGGTTTGCCACGACAACCCGGCCTGCGCGCCCTCAAGAATGAGCATCTCGAACATTTTGTGCTCGTCAAAGCACGGCACACCCCATTCTTCGTCGTGATATTTTTCGTAATAATCGGGGACGCCGGTGGCCCAGAAACAGCGGTTAAGTGTGGTCACGTTAATTGCGCTCTAAAGTTCAATGCCAAATTGTAGGAGCGGCTCTGCCGCGACCCCACTCGCTCGCTTCAACGAGGTCGCGGCAGAGCCGCTCCTACAGTCGTTAAAACTTCCGCAAATTACGCTTCGCAAACCAGCTACCCGACAAAATGCCGCCGCCCACGATGAGAAACAACGGCAACATGCCAGTGCTCGCCGAGAGAATTCCGAACACCAACGGCATCGTCCATTGACTCGTCGAAATCATGGTCATGCGCATGCCGTTGACTTCGCCGATCCGCCCCGGCGGCGCGGCGTCATGCAGCATCGACAAGATGATTGGTTGACTGGCGCCCAGGCCGAGACCGATGACAAACGACAGCGTGAGCATCAGCGAATAATTGTGAGCAAAAGCGAACGCTAGAAACGTGATGCCCGAGATCACCATGGCAGAAATCATCACGCCGCGCTCGCCCAATCGCCGCGTCAACACCGGCATGAAAAAGCGCACCACCAGTACGGCCACTGCGAACAACGAAAGCACCGATCCGATTTGCGTAGCCGTCAAATTGAGCTCGCTGCCGAGAACCGGCACCATGAAGTTGTACAGATCCCAACCGACGGTGATGAAGCATGCCGTGACCAGCGTGTTGCGCAGCACCGGGATGCCGAACAGCTCGCGCGCGCCGCCGTCGGCGTCGGTTGAGCGCGGCTCGCCGAGCGGCAGTTTGACCCATCGCGACGCAAAAAAAATCGCGGCTACTGCCGGGAAGATGGCCAACACGCCGAACGCGGCACGGTAGCTCACGTGGTCAATCATGAAGCCCGCGATCAGTGGCCCAAGAAAGCTCGACACTGAAAAGCCCATCGACATCACGCTGAAGGCTTTGACCCTCTGGGTCGTCCCGTCCGCGCGGTTCGCGCTGCCGCCGAGTAAACCCACCGCATATTGCGACCACGCGGCGATGATCATCCAGCCGACGCCGAGCGTGGCGGCGCACAGCGCGAGCACCCACAGCATCGGCTCGATCGCGGCCACGGTACCGCCGATGGCCATCAATGCACAACCGATCACCAGCGGTCGCCGCAGCGGCACGCGATCCACCATTCGACCAACGCGAATGGCGACGAAGGCCGGGATGATGTTGAACATGGCAGTGAGCAAACCGACCCACAGCGCACCGCCGCCCGCCTTGATAGCGGCGAGCGAGGTTGCGATACGAATGCCGTTGAAAGCGGTGTGCGCGATGATTAACAGCAGCACGATGATGTAGAGCTCCGGCGGCAGGCCAGCGCGCTTGTCGGCGAGATCGGTGGCTTGAGGGACTGCGTCGTCGGCAGACGTTCGCGAATCACGGTGAGGCGGCGTTATACGTTCCAAGCGCGTAATTATCGCGCTCTGGGCGTGGTGCAGGCCGGGAAGGTTTCAGTCGCGGTGTGATGACGTGCGGTTTAAGTGGCGATTGCGGGGTTTCACCAATGCGTCACTGCATGCCAGCTTTGGTCTGAAAGCGCCATTCTGATTGGGGTTAGATGCTTAAACTATCGAAAGTCGATTACTTACCATTTATGGCCTACGCCCATATAAAACAAGGCTTACCGCGCAAAGCTGATCAGCAGCTCAACGAGCGCTGCGCGGATTTTGCAACGATCAATTACAACGCGTACTTCACGCGATACAAATTGTCCGCGCTTGCTGTCAGCACGGCATGTTTGTGCGCTGAAGCAGGCGTTTTTACCGACTCGATCAGCGCGATCATGCTGAGCGCGGTGGCGTCGATTTCGACTCGCGCGCTGCGTCCAGTTGCAACGTTGTGGATCAACGCAACGCCGAGCACGGAGCCATGCGCAGCCTGCGACTCAACGCAAGCGGGCGCTGCGCCGACTTGCCATTGCATGCCCTGCTCAATGCCTTCGCGCAACGCGTCCACCGAGGGCCCAGCGCAGTCGAGGTAGCTCATCGTGAGCGGCGCGCCGTCGCTTGAAATCACGGTTGCAACTTCAAGGCCAATGCGGTTGCCGAGCGCGCGCAGTAGGTCGGGGCTGACTGCGCTCGATGCAGTCGAAGCAGAGGCAGCGGCGAAGACGGTCGACGCGCCGCCCAATACAGCGAGCGCGGCACCTGCTTGCGAGCTATGAACCATAAACTCGCGGCGGGACTGGCTGATCTTCATCGTTTTTCTCCTGAAAGATTGACGCTCCGCGAACGAGAGTGCTCCGGTAGCGGGCTGGTAACGTGACGTGCGCAGGGCGAGTTGACAGGGCAAATCCGAGATGCGTGGTTCGACTGTAGGAGCGGCTCCTACAAAAGCCAGACGCGTGTTAGCGTTCCGCCTTGAGGGCACCTCTAATAATTCATTTTTGGGGATGCAGTGTTAGGAGCCCGGAGCGCAGCAACCGGAGCGTACGCTCTGGTACGTGAGGATTGCGAGCACCGCGCGACGAC
>JAYVNO010000247.1:0-9864 GCA_043758415.1 Burkholderiales bacterium | reverse complement strand
CCCCGTGGATAACCCTGCTTTGGAGGTGATGGTATCGTTGTAATTGGCTAGAGTTCCTCTAGCCTCAAACGCTCCGTTGAAACGGGGGAGATCCAGATAGCCGTCAACATGCGATGCATGAGGGCCAGAGCGCCCCAGGCGGTGACGGCTTTGCCGCTGAAATGGAGGGTGGCCTCGTTGGCTGTAGCTTTCATGCGTCGTTCATCTCGCAAAAACAAGAATCTCATTATCTTTCAATGCCTTAGCCTAATGACGGTCATTAGAAATCGCCTCCCTTGCCGCGTTCAGAACGATCCGATAAACCTAATGGAGAATCTCGGATTATTGATATTGCAGACTCACCGGTAGATTATCCCCCCCTTGAAAATGTCAAGTCCTATGGCATATTTGGTGTCGCACACACTCCATTCAGCAAGGCGAACGCGCGTCCGGCGAGCGCCTGACCCGCGAATTTGAAGCCACCCTGATTCGCTCCGCACTCACGCAAACCAAAGGCCGCCGTATTGAGGCCAGTGAATGGTTGGGTTGGGGGCGCAACACCCTCACGCGGAAGATTCACGAATTGGGGATGGACGGCGAGGTTTAGTCGCCCTGCTAGCGCAGCGTCCCCGCCAAAAGCGGCAAACGGCTCCGGCCCGCCCCCTAAAGTGCGTGTGTAACAATCACGTGGGGTGATGCACCACGGCGTTGCCCAACACAATACACATGAGGGCACCTAGAGGTGCCCATGAGTTAACCACGCTCGATGCCGTGGGTTGCCGGGAGATTATTTTTGTCGGATCGTGTTGACCCGTCGCGGAGCCCCGGCACGCGCCGATGGATGCTCGCCATTGGCCTGTTCGCGGTGCTGCCGATGCTGGCCTTTTCGCTACTCGCAGGTCGTTCGCTGCTGAATCAGCAACAAACTGCGCTTCACGTTGAACTGCAGCAACAGACCGATTTCGCTGCGCGCGAACTGGCGCGCGAGGTGCGAGTTGTGTTCGCCACGCTTGAATCGCTCGCCACCAGCGACGCCGCGCTGCGCGGCGATTACGCAGCGCTGCACGCGCATGCCGGTCGCATCGTTGCGGTGTCGCCGCGAATTGGCGCGATCACTGCGGTGGATGCCGCAGGTGATCGCCGCTTCTCGACACTTGCGCCTTTTGCTGTGCTGCTCCCCCCAACGTCCCTCGGCGAATTTGACAAGCGCGTGCTCGCGACCGGCACGCCGCAAATTTCGCCACTGGCCACGGGCTCCATCAGCGGGAAGAAACTCGTCTCGTTTTCAGTTCCGGTCAAAGAAGGTAACAAGATCGCGATGATCTTGCGAGCGACCATGTGGAGCGACGCCATTGGCGAGGTGGTACACGAGCAACCGCTGCCCGACACCTGGATCGCGGCCGTGGTTGATCAAAACATGATCCAGATCGCCCGCTCACGGGACGCGGCGCGTTTCGTCGGCCTTCCAGCGACCGATGCGACGCAAGCGGCCATTCGAACGGGTCTGACCACGCCTTACGCTGCCGTCACGCGCGATGGCGTCGCCATGACTGCAAGCGTCGCCCGCGTGGCTGGCACCGAGTGGCGCGTGGTGATTGCCGCGCCGTCGACGTCGCTCGATACCGAGGTCTGGCACGCTTTCCAGACGACCCTCTGGATTGGCCTGTTCTGCGCGATGCTATCTGCGCTGGGCGCATGGTACTTAGCGCGAGCGCTGCAAAATCAAGTTCAGATCGCGGCGCGCACGGGGACCTCGGACGACAAAGACCGCGAGTGAACGCCCGCCGTCGCCGTCAACCGTTCGTCAAATTTCCAAAAAACGTGGACTTGCGGTCGATTCCGTTGATCAGCTTTTAGTTGGAAGCACCATCAGTACGGGACTACGCGCGATTTTTCGACTTTATCGACTATGGCTAAATCGCGCCTCCAAGCCCAGATCAAACGGCGGTTTAACGCAAAAGTTGATGGCTCAAAATCGCGACCGAAACACCCACGGCGCAGCCAACTCAGGCTGCGCGCCTTGGTTGCCCAGGCGTTTGTAATAATCGGCAATTAGCGTTAAATCAACGTCCACGTTGCCGCTGGGCGTGAACATGGCGTTGACCACGACGCGCCGGTTCGGGTAATCGAACGCGCCCAAAACAATCGGCACCTGCGGCGCGTAGCTGCGCGTGCCCTCCGGGGCGAGGACGAAGCGCATGCGTGGTTCGCGGGCGAAGCGCTCGGCCATTTGCGGCACAAAGCCGGTAGCCGTACGGCGGTTGACCGGGAAGCCGCCGACCGCGCGAAAAAAGCCTGCCCACGGGCCTTTGAACAGGCTCTCTTTGCCAGCAAAACACAGGCGCTCGCGCCTGAAATCGAGGCCGACCGCCCATTTGCTAAACAAACCCGCCAGAAAATCCCAGTTGCTGGTGTGCGGATACATGACGATCACACATTTGTCGGGGATCGGATCGGCCACCTCAACGCGCCAGCCGCAGAGCTTCATCGCCAGCGCAGCCAGCGCCGATAACGGTCCGTAGCTGCCCGGCGCACGCTGCCCGACCGCAGTAGTCAACGTTGGTTTCAAGTCCTCCCCCATTCTCTCCGCGCTGCAAACGCTTAGCGCCGCGCGCTTCCGGGATAATCGAACTGATGATATCCGTTCCAATTTCAGTGACTGTGCTCGCGATAGATGCGTTGTTGCCGCAAACGCAATGCCAGCGCTGCAGCTATGCCGATTGCCACGCCTACGCCGAAGTCATCGCCACCGGCGAAGCAGAAACAAATCGCTGCCCTCCCGGCGGCGAGGCCACGCGCCATGGGCTTTTCGCGCTGCTTGAACGTAGCAACGACGCATGTTTAACGCTAGCCGATGACGTCGATGCCTACGCCCCTGAACACGTCGCCTTGATTGATGAGGCTGCCTGCATCGGTTGCGCGGCCTGCCTGCCGGTGTGTCCTACTGACGCGATCATCGGTGCGTCAAAACGCATGCACACCGTGATTGCGGACGTTTGCACCGGCTGCGAGCTGTGCATCATCGCCTGCCCGGTAGATTGCATCGCGTTGATTTCGGCAGTGACGCCCGCGAATCGCGTTCATGTAACGCTCGACGAACGAACTTCTCAAGTTGCGATGCTCAAGCGCAGTTACGACGCGCACAAGGCGCGCTTTCTTGAACGCGCAGAAGCGAAGGCTGAAGTCCATGCGCCAAAAATGATGCCCGACAAAAAGGCGGTGTTGGCGGCGATCTTGGCGAAGGCAAAAGCTCGATCATGAGCGTCCTGAATCCGGCGCGGATATGAACGCCGAAAAACGCCGCCGCATTTTTGCGAAGCTCGCCGAGGCGAATCCCGAGCCAAAGACTGAGCTTGAATACGGCAACCCGTTTCAATTAGTCATTGCCGTCTTGCTGTCCGCGCAGACCACTGACAGGGCCGTGAACGTGGCTACACGCCGTTTCTTTCCGGCCACAAAAACACCTGCTGATCTCGTTTTATTGGGCGAGGCGCGGCTGATGGGGCACATCAAAACCATAGGCCTGTTTCGCAACAAAGCGAAGAACGCAATTGCCACGGCTCGGCAGCTTATCGAGCTGCATAACGGCGAGGTGCCGCACAGTCGTGCCGCGCTGGAAGCACTGCCCGGCGTGGGCCGCAAGACGGCCAACGTCGTGTTGAACGAAGCTTTCGGCGAGCACACGTTTGCGGTCGACACCCATGTATTCCGTGTTGCCAATCGAATGAAACTCGCGCCCGGAAAAAATGTCGACCAGGTTGAAGCGAAGCTCATGAAATTCACGCCACCTGAGTTTTTAAAGTACGCGCATCATTGGCTGATTCTGCATGGACGCTATACCTGCGTGGCGCGCTCACCGAAGTGCGCCGACTGCGCGGTGTTTGACGATTGCGAATTTTCCGGACGGCACAAACTGCGTGCATTGCAGACAGGCAACGGGTAGTCGTGTTCAATCCAAATCGCGATCAGGCGCGCCAATTTTTTATCGACACCTGGGCCAAATTTCAGCGTCGTGATCCGCGCTTGCCGCTTTCAGCGCTCGAAGAGAAGACCGCAGCCATCATCGCACTGCATCCGGAATATCATCGCGTGCTTGAAAACCCGACTTCATTCATGACCAAAGACTGGCGCCCCGAAGCTGGCGACATCAATCCGTTTTTGCATCTCGGATTTCATCTCGCAATTCAGGAACAGCTCGACATTGATCAGCCGCACGGCATTCGCGCGGTTCATGCACAGCTGGCTGCGAAGCACGACAACGAGCACGCCGCAAAACACGAAATGCTCGAATGCTTGGGCGAAACGTTGTGGCAATCGCAACGCACCGGGCAGGCGCTGGATGGCGCGCTGTATCTGCAGTTGCTGCAACAGCGCGTGCCGCCAACTTAATAGCCCTGACGCTTGCGGCGGCACAGTGTTGGCGGCAGCGTCCTACAGCGCAGGTTAAGTTTCGACTACGTTGTCGGCGACGGTGCGTGGCGACAATTGCTGGAACACGATCAAGCATTGGAATGGTGAATCCACGAAGCGACCCGATAGCGACTGCTGAAGAATGCCGGGCGATGAGCGGCGATCGCGATGTTGATCTGTCTGCCGCACCCGTTGTCTTCGAAGCATCTCCATGCAACCCAACGTCGTCGTTTCCGAGCCGTACCGACGCCGAAAATCCGTCCGATCGGATGCTTCGCGGGTTCCCTCCCCTACTTTAAGCAAGGCATCAACATGAGCAACACCCCTATCCAAACACCGCCACCGCGCAGCCCAACCCGGCAGCGCAAGTCTACCGTGCAGGTAAGTATCGGACAAAACAAAGTTGATCTTTTGCCGCACGAGCAGGATGAATCGGCGAGCAGCCAAGCCTCCGCGCCCAGAAAAATTATGAAGCAGGCCGCAACCGACGTCGCCCGCGGACTGAAAGATACTGATCGTGGGGTTGAAACTGGCAGCACCTACGACAGGCAGAAGTTGCCTTAGCGCGTCGCCAGCGCGGGGGGCTCAGAGGCCCAAATGCTCATCGCGCAGTACGGGATCCGCCTCAAGCGCGGCGAAGCTGCCGCTGAATGTCACGCTGCCGCGATCAATCACCACCGCGCGATCTGCGACAACACGCGCGAAGCGCAGGTTCTGTTCGGACAGGATCACGCAGACACCCTCCCGCTTCAACGACTGAACGCTTCGGGTGATGTGTTCCACCACAATCGGGGCCAAGCCTTCAGACGGTTCATCGAGCAGGATCGATTTGGGATTGCCCATCAGCGTGCGCGCGATAGTGAGCATCTGTTGCTCGCCGCCGGACATGTGACCGCCCGGTCGCTCCAGCATTTCAGCGAGCCTCGGGAAAAGTTCGCACACGCGCTCAACGGTCCAGCGAGGCGCATCAGTGGCATGAGCGCGCGCTGGCTGGCGACCTACTTCAAGATTTTCAGCTACCGTCAAATCGGTGAATATGCGGCGGTCTTCAGGCACGTATCCCAAGCCACGGCGACTGATCTCATGTGCAGTCAGTCCGGCGATCAGCGCGCCGTCGAAACTCACTTCGCCAGTTACGTCAGGGAGCAAGCCCATGATCGCCTTCATCGTCGTTGACTTGCCTGCCCCGTTGCGACCAACGAGCACCAAAACTTCACCAGCCTTGGCACTGAAGCTGACATCAAAGAGCAATTGCGCCCGACCGTGACGCACGCACAGGTTTCGCACTTCAAGCATGGCTCACGCCCTTGATCGCGGTTGCACCACCCAAATAGACAGCTCGAACCTCGTCGTCCGCGCGCACGTCCGCCGGTGAGCCCTGCGCAATGATCCGACCACGATTCATCACGATCACACGGTCCGCGAAGCCGAACACCACATCCATATCGTGCTCGGTAAACAGTAGCGCGACGTTTCGGTCGAGACACGTTTTCACGGCAAGCTGCATCAGCAATTCACGCTCAGTAGGGGCCATGCCCGCCGTTGGCTCATCCATCAGCAACAGACGTGGATTGTTGGCGAGCGCCATGGCAAGTTCAAGCCGCTTCAAATCACCGTAAGCAAGTTCGGAGACTACGCGACGGCCAAGCTCTGCCAACCCGATGTCCGTCAACAAAACCTCTGCGGTGCGCAGGCCTTCACGCGTCGCCAATGCGGTGATCGAATGTGCGCGATGCTTGCGACTCAACAACGCCATCTGCACGTTCTCACGCACCGTCATCGATGCAAAGTTGGCCGTGATCTGAAACGTGCGCGCTACGCCCAGGCGAAATAGTTGCTCCGGTGCTTGACCCGTGATGTCAACACCGTGCAAACTGATCCGACCTGCGTCGGGTTTGATCTGCCCGTTGATCAGATTAAATGTGGTGGTTTTGCCCGCGCCGTTCGGACCGATCAAGGCGACCGCTTGCCCCGCTGAAATGGCGAAGTCGACGCCTTTAACGGCGGCGACACCACCGAAGGATTTTTTTAGTCCCGACACTTCAAGAGCCAAGCTCATTGCGCTCTCCTTGGCGCCGTCATTGCCTCAAACCAGACCCCAATCGTGCCGACGATGCCGCGCGGGAACATCAACACCAGAAGCACAATAATCACGCCTAGCGCCGCTCGCCAATACTCGGTCGAGCGCGCCAGCGTGTCCTGTAACCAGGTGAATGCAGCAGCACCGACAAGAGGCCCGAGCATTGTGTTGACGCCTCCAAGCAGCACCATCACAAGTGCATCTACCGAGCGCGGAATCGACAACGTTTCTGGTGAAATGCTGCCCTTGGAAAACGCATAGACCACGCCGGCAACACCAGCCAACGCGCCGGCGAACGTGAATGCCGCCCACCGCAAACGCCCGGGCGTCAAGCCGATCGCGCGCGCCTTTACCGGCGAGTCGCGCGACGCGCGTAAGCTGTAACCAAACGGCGTGTGAATCAGCCACGCACACAGCAGCAAGCCAGCGCCGCAAACGGCCAGCGCGAACCAATAAAAGTCTTGACGCGCTGCCAGCAATGGAGGTGGCCAGATTCCGACCAGTCCATTGCTGCCGCCGGTTACCGCGTCCCACTGAAAAATAATAGACCAGGTGATCTGCGCGAACGCGAGCGTGAGCATCGCCATATAGGTGCCGCTCAAGCGCACGCTGAACCAACCGAACAGCAAAGCGCCGATGCCCGCCAACGTAATGCCGCTCACGGTCGCCACCAGAATTCCGCAACCCAACTTGGCCGCCAGCGCGGCACCGTATGCGCCCAGCCCGAAGTACGCTGCATGACCAAACGAGCCCATACCGCCGGGCCCGATAATGAGCCCAAGGCTCGCCGCAAATAACGCGAACACCATCATGTCGACGGCCAGCACCAGGGTGTATTCACTGCTCGCGAGTGCGGGCAAAAACAGCATCGCCACGACGCCGACAGCAGCGGCGATTAACGCCGCGCGCGATGGTAGTTGCACCAGCGTTTGGGCAACGCTTAGCGAACGCGAATGGGCGATCGGTTTGCCAAATAAGCCATTCGGTCTGAACACCAGCACCATCGCCATCACGATGAATTCGGCCACCAACGTGAACTTGCTCAATTCAAAATCAATGCCGAACCACGTCACCGCGCCGAGGCCGATGCAATACGCCTTGACCAGCGAAATGATGATGGCCGCAACGAACGCTCCGGGCAAACTGCCGAGGCCGCCGACGACGACGACTACAAACACGTCGGCGATGATTGTCAAGTCCATCGCCAGATTTGCTGGCTCCCGTGGCAGCTGCAACGCGCCGCCTATACCTGCCAGAAAGCTGCCGAGCGCGAACACGGCGGTAAACAAATTTTTTTGATTCACGCCCAGCGCATCGGTCATTTCACGATCCTGCGTCGCCGCGCGCAGCAGCAATCCAAATCGCGTTCTTTTAAGCAACGTGGTCAACGCAAACAGCATCAACATACCAAGCACGATCAACAACAAATCGTATGTTGGAAAGACTTTGCCAAAAATGTCAACCGCACCACGAAACCCCGGCGCGCGCGGCCCCAGCAAATCTTCTGGCCCCCAGATGGCGAGCGTTGCGTCCTTAATGATGAGCACCAGGCCAAACGTCGCAATCAGTTGCAGCAACTCCGGCGCACCATAGATGCGACGCAGGATCAAAAGTTCTGCAATCACACCGGCAATGGCCACCACCAGTCCCGCACCCAGCACGCCTCCCCAAAACCCGAGCGCGCCGCCCACAGCGCTCGCCACGCTGTACGCCACATACACGCCCAACATGTAGAACGAGCCGTGCGCAAAGTTGATGATGCGGGTGACGCCAAAAATGAGCGAGAGACCAACGGCTACGAGGAATAGCGATGAGGCAGACGCGAGGCCGTTGAGGGTCTGAACGAGCAACGAAGACAACATACCCAGCGCCCCTGCGAAATTCAAATCGTAATCATGGTGCTATCCCATCGAGTCGCGGACAAAAGAAGTACCCTCCTGCCGCATCCGTTCGCCCAACAAAATTCACACCAATCACAGCGAAATTGTGACCTTTCAGGGAGCGTTACTCCAGCGATTTCGAACTCAACTCCGCGTCAACATCATATCAATCAGGCGGTTCAAGAAATGTTGCGGGTGAATGATCGCGGCGCTACGCCTCCCCGACACCGAGCTCCGCCCCGGCCTTGAGCGAGGCTTCGATGAACGGATCGAGATCGCCATCTAGCACGGCCTGGGTGTTGCCCGTCTCGTGGCCGGTTCGGAGGTCCTTGATGCGCGACTGGTCGAGCACGTAGCTGCGAATCTGGTGACCCCAGCCGATGTCGCTCTTGGTGTCTTCGAGTTTCTGTTGCGCGGCCTGACGGATGCGCAGCTCATGCTCGTACAGGCGCGAGCGCAGCCGCTTCCAGGCAACATCGCGGTTACTGTGCTGGCTGCGACCGTCCTGACACTGGACGACGATGCCAGTAGGAATGTGGGTCAGGCGTACTGCCGAATCGGTTTTGTTGATGTGCTGGCCACCGGCACCGCTGGCACGGAAAGTATCGGTACGCACGTCCGACGGATTGATGTCGATCTCGATGGAATCATCGACTTCGGGGTAGACAAACACCGATGCGAATGAAGTGTGCCGACGCGCGTTACTGTCGAACGGGCTTTTACGCACGAGGCGGTGAATGCCGGTTTCAGTGCGTAAATAACCGTATGCAAAATCGCCAGTGAGCTTGATCGACGCGCTCTTGAGCCCAGCCACGTCACCGTCGGACTCTTCAAGAATTTCGACCTTAAAGCCGCGGCGCTCGCCGTAGCGGCAGTACATGCGAAACAGCATCTGCGCCCAGTCCTGCGCCTCGGTGCCACCGGATCCGGAGTTGATGTCAAGGAAGCAATTTGACACGTCCTGCTCGCCAGAAAACATGCGCTTGAACTCAAGCTCGGCGAGGATTGCGTTGACTTTGCTGACGTCGACTTTAAGGCCTATCAACGTGGCTTCGTCGCCGTCCATTTCAGCGAGTTCGAGCAGTTCTGCAGCACTTTGTGATTCCGTCGTGAGGGTATTGATACGTGAAATAACGTCATCGATCAGGCGCTTTTCTTTACCGAGCTCGCGTGCGCGGTTGGCGTCGTCCCATACTCTGGGACTTTCTAGCTCGGCGTTGACCTCAAGCAGGCGTTGCGACTTTTTGTCATATTCAAAGTAACCCCCGGAGTTCATGAACTTTGCTGTTTGCCAGGGCAATGGCGGGTTTCAGCTCGCTGATCAGGTCTTCGACAGTCATTATGTGCTTCTTGCTGTACAGGATTAATAGCTGAGATTATCGCTCCGACGACGTGCCGAAAGCGGGAAAAGAAAAAGCCGGGCGAACCCGGCCTTAAAACGTCAGTCCAGCGGAGCGCCGTCCGACGCCAACGCTAGCTTTGACGGTGTCCCGTGCCCTGAATCAATCCGCGTCG
>JAYVNO010000246.1:0-9968 GCA_043758415.1 Burkholderiales bacterium | reverse complement strand
TTCATCTGTAACTCCTGCTTGCCAGACCGTCATCGGTCCAGCGTGAGGCCCAGAGTTTCCACTTATTCCACTGTTCAGTTTTGCGAAGCCACTTCTCAATCGCGAGCACCGAGAAGCCTTCTTCGTGCAATTTCATGATGCGAGGCAGGTTGGCCGAGATGCCGTAGCCTGCGCCGTGCAGATACAGAGCGGCGGGCGAATCGGTGACGCCGTTGCTCGCGGGAATCCACCATGCGTGCAGCTTACCCTGTCCGCTGCCGGCTGGTCCCGACTTGAGCCAAACGTCTTTGAACTTCGCCTGGTATTCGGCGGGCGTTCGATTCGATTCTTTGCTCGGCCGGAAAATGACTTGACGCTGAAAGTCGTCTAACGAAGTGCAGGCGGCGAGGAGGGCGGCGGCAACGATGACAACAGTGATCGTGGAGAAAAGCGTTCGGTGTGACATAGGCGTGCTTTGGCTGATTTTCGCTGAATGCGGGGATGCAAGTTGGTAACCATTCTCGCCGCAAAGGTTCCCGTGACCGATGGATGCTTTGCGCCAAAGCCGGGTGGTCGATGCGCAATAAAAAAGAGCAGGTGATGCCTGCTCTTTTTCACGCCTATTTGCGTCGCGCTTATGAACCCGACTTGGGTTCCATTTGGCTCTGCTGGTAGTTCTGGATACCAACGCGTTCGACTAACTGCAACTGCGTTTCGAGCCAGTTGATGTGCTCTTCTTCCGACTCAAGAATTTCTTTGAGCAGGTCGCGCGAGACGTAATCTTTGGCTTCTTCACACGCCGCGATCGCGGCCTTCAAATCCGGATGCGCGATCATTTCGAGCTTCAGATCGCAGGTCAAAATGTCTTTGACGTCTTCACCGATCATGATCTTGCCGAGGTCCTGCAGATTGGGCAGACCGTCGAGGAACAAGATGCGCTCGATCAGGCGATCCGCGTGTTTCATCTCGTCGATGGACTCGTGCATCTCATGCGCGCCGAGCTTGTCAAGCCCCCAGTTTTTGTACATCCTCGCGTGCAGGAAGTACTGGTTGATCGCCACCATTTCGTTGTAAAGAATTTTGTTTAAGTGCTTGATGACTTGTTTGTCGCCGTTCATGAAGTACTCCAAGGTATGCGTTGCGACAAGAGACCTATGCAGCACACTCTAGCAATAGGTTCAGGCGCGCTTTGCAGAGCCTTGGTCTCTAGCGGGGCTCAATGTTGATTTTCCGCTTTGACGACTAAAAAGTCAAATAAATCAATGACTTGCTATGCGGTAGCACGAGTGAGAATGCGAATTGCTTGCGATCGTTATTTGACGGTATCTGGCTAGCAGCTTTTTTCGTAACGCGCCATTTTATATGGGCGTAACTACTTAAAACGTGCTAAGTCGATAATGAGTTGAATCGTCATCTAAGCCCATATTAAACGGGCGATTGCGCAAAAAGCTATAGCTGAATTTTCACCACCTACAAGTCGCGACGGACGCGCTACGCCGCTTGCGCATAAGTCGCGCCAAGCGCTTCGTTCAGCACGTTGCGGGCGCAATCGGCGCACTTGCCGCAGCACGTCGCCACGCCGGTCATGCACGCCAGATCGCTCATCGTGCATGCCCCATCACCCACCGCCTCGTGGATCGCGTTTTCATTGATGCCGTGACAGATGCAAACAATCATGGGTAAATAAATTTTGAAATAACTTAAGAATTTATAGTAATACGAACGATTCTCAATATTATATGTGGGCAATTTGGGAAATGCAAATAGGTTGAGAGCGCGGCGGTCATGTTCACGTAGGAGCGGCGAAAGCCGCGATAGACGTCAAAGCTTATCGCGGCTTTCGCCGCTCCTACGAGGTCAGCGCCAGCGCCGCGCGATAAGTCACAAACGACGCCGCGTAGGCCAGCGCAAACAAATACCCTGCCATCAAAATCGGCATTTTCCAGCCGCCAGTTTCGCGCTTCACCGTCGCCAACGTCGATAAACATTGCGGCGCAAAGACGTACCAGGCCAACAGCGAAAACGCCGTCGCCAAACTCCAGCTTTGGCTGATCAGCGGACTCAACGCCTGTGCGGCGTTGTCGCCAGTGGCAGACAGTGCGTAGACCGTAGCCAATGAGCTCACCGCCACCTCGCGTGCCGCCATACCGGGCACGAGCGCGATGCTGATTTGCCAGTTGAAACCGATGGGCGCGAGCACGTATTCCAGCGCATGCCCAATCATGCCTGCGATACTGTGTTCGATGGCCGCACCGGTCGCGCCAGCAGGAGCACCGGGAAAGCTGGCGAGGAACCACAGCAAAATTGTCAATAGCAGAATCACACCACCAACCCGCCGCATAAAAATCATTACGCGCTGCCACAAACCCATCCCGATGCCCGCCACGGTCGGCCAGTGATAGTTCGGCAACTCCATCATCAGCGGGCGCGTTTGCCGCCCCTGAGTGGTGAAGCGTTTGAGCACCCACGCCACGCCCATCGCACCGATGATGCCCGCGATGTAGAGCACAAACAGCACGATGCCTTGCAGCTCAAACACGCCCCACACCACACGCTGCGGAATGAACGCGCCGATGATCAGCGCATACACCGGCAGCCTTGCAGAGCAGGTCATCAGCGGCGCAATCATGATGGTCACCATGCGGTCGCGGCGGTCGGCGATGGTGCGCGTACTGATGATGCCGGGGATGGCGCAGGCGAAGCTCGACAGCAGCGGAATGAAGGACCGTCCAGACAAACCCACGCTGCCCATGATGCGATCCAGCAGGAACGCGGCACGCGGTAAATAGCCTGATTCTTCAAGCATCAGAATGAAAAAAAACAGAATCAAAATCTGCGGCAAAAAAACAATCACTCCGCCAATGCCCGCGATAATGCCGTCAACCAGCAAGCTCCTGATCCAACCGTCAGGCAACCACCCGCTCACACACGCCCCCGCCCAAGCGGTGCCTGCTTTGATCGCGGTCATCGGCGCTTCAGCCCATGAAAACACGCTCTGAAACATCAAAAACAAAAGCACAGCGAGCAGCAGCGGCCCGAGCACCGGATGCAGCACCACGCGATCAATGCGATCGGTCATCGTGTGTGGCACGGAGTCGGTCAGCCCGAGCTGAGACAGGATGCGGTTCACGGTTTCGTGATCGCCGGTTGTTTGATCCAGATTGGCCGGAGCGACGATTCGTAGCTTGGCAACGTCGTCAAGCAGCGCGCGTAAGTCGTTGTCCCCCGACGCTTTCACCGCAATGGTTTTAACCACCGGCAGGCCCAATGCCGCCGACAACAGCGCCGCATCCACACGTATGCCGCGTTGTTCGGCAACGTCACTCATGTTGAGCGCCACCACGCACGGCAAACCCTGCCGCAACACCGCGAGCACCAGTCGCAGATGACGTCGCAAATTGGTCGCATCGACCACGCACACCACGACATCGGGCCGTCGCTCCGCCTTAAATCGACCGGCAAGCACGTCGCAGGTCACGCGCTCATCGAGCGAGCGCGGATTCAGGCTGTACGTTCCTGGCAAATCAAGAATGCGCAGCGCGCGTCCCGTTGCCGTGACGTATTTGCCTTCTTTACGCTCGACAGTCACGCCCGCATAGTTCGCCACTTTTTGCCGACTGCCCGTAAGCCGATTAAACAGCGCCGACTTGCCTGAATTTGGGTTGCCAACCAGCGCGACCAACGTGCCGGTCGGGTGAAAGTGAATTACGGCGTCAGACATGTAATCCGCTCACTCCAACGCGACGTGTATGCACCGCGCCTCAGTCCGCCGCAACGCAAATCGCGACTGACCGACGCGCACCACCAACGGGTCACCGCCCGGAATGCCACGCGTCAAAACCGCAACCGATTCACCGAGCGTGAACCCGATCTCTTCAAGCCGTTCGGTCAATTCGATACTCGTCTTGTCCGGTGCCAAGTGCGCCACGCGAGCGGCGCGTCCAATCGGCAGATCGTCAACGGTCATTGCGTGCTCGTTCTCTATTTGCAGCCGCGAGTAACGCGATGCGTGTGTTGCGACCGCGCCAAATGTGCAGTGTTAGCAGCGGAAGCGTGGCTACCCCTATACAAAAATGAATCCACGATGCCGACAGCCGCATCGTATCGCCCACCGTGTAATACAGCGCATATCCGGTTGTCGTCAGCAGCACCGTCAGCGCCACCATCGTCCCGCCCAGCCAGCGGTTACGCTGCACGGCCCAACCTATGCGTACATGATTGGTGAGTAGGGCACCAAAGCAAATTAGCACCAGCATTGCAGCGAGGCCGTGAAGTCGCAGCAGCCAAACCTGCGGCGCATTCGCTGGATTTTCGCCGCGCTGCAGATCAAGCATCCACCAGAACGTGCCCGTTAAAAATAGCGAAGTAAAGCTCGCGTAGGTTGCCGAGCGTTGCCAGCGCGGCAGACGAACTCGATCCGCCAGCAAAGCATGCGCGCACATTATCGCTCCCGCCGCGACGTGTCGAACAGTGCAACACTCGCAGCAATAAGGCCTCGGGCAACGCGTTTGATACTACTCAAATAAACTCACTTGACTTGCTTGACTATGCGGGAAATAATGCGAATAGTTCGCATTGTCAGTTATTTTACTACCATGGCTATTGTCAATCAATCGGTAAGCTGTTTTGTGTTGTGTTGCCGCTGTGTCCGGCACAGTGCATGAATCGTCGACCGTTTGCGATGCGTCGGCAAGCTTCATCAAAGGTGTCATATCCATGAAATCCGGTAAACGTCGCGAGCTGTTGCTTGCGACCCTCGCGGCCACTGCCACCAGAATGTTGCCTTTCGCGGCTTCCGCACGGCGCAGCGTGGTGCCAACGCTGGCCAGCAAAAACAGCTACGCGCAGGCCAATTTCGCCACCAGCAAAGCGTCCTACGGTGCCGCGTTTACGTTCAACGACATGGTCGATGCATGGGGTATTGCCATTCGGCCCGCAGGCGCAGGCAGGCATTTTTGGGTGACGGCTGGCGGCAAGTCACATCAATTTATTGGCGACGTCACGGCATCCGCCACTCCGTCATTGCGCACCATGTTTCAGGACGGTTTGGCCGAAATGAATGTGCCGGGCGAATTGCGCGACGCCGCAAATCCCGGCGCGGGCAATAAGGCACAACCCGGCGAGCCTGTGCCGTTCAACATTCACGTGCTCAACGGCCGCGTGTTTGTCATGTATTGCGTGAGCCAAGTGCTACGCAACGAGGCCGGTTTCATTGTGGATGCGGGGCAATTTTTTGCGTCTGAGGAGGACTCCCTAGACGCCGCAGGCGAGGACAAAGCGGGCGGCTTCCCCAATCGCGGCAAGCTCGTGGAATACACGATGGCGGGCGAACTGGTGCGCGTGTTTGACGACCTTGGTCGTCTCAACGCGCCGTGGGGTGTGGCCATTGCACGGCGAAATTTGGCTTGCATTCCAACCGCTTGTTGGTCGGCAATTTTGGCGGCGCAGGCAAGGTTGCCGTGTTCAATCAAGACACGGGGCGCTTCATCGACTTTTTGCGCAATCCCGATGGAGATGTAATCGCGCTCGACGGCCTGTGAAGCTTGATGTTTGGCAATGGCGTGAGCTTGGGCGACAGCAGCGCGCTCTATTTTGCCGCTGGCACCGAAGGCGAAGCGGCAGGGCTGTTTGGAGCGCTGCGCTGCAGCGGCTAATCGGCAATACGGCAATAACTTTTTTCCATCAAATAAATTTAATATGACTTATCCAATCACTCTCCAGCACGCATCGCGCGGCACTTTCTCATTAAAACTGGTCGCGCTTGCCGTGACCGTCGGGTTGGCCGCGACCGCCCACGCGCAGAGTAACGAGGCGCAACTGATGGGCCGACTCGATCAGCTTGCCAGCGAGCTGGAAAAGGTAAAAACTGAACTCAAGGCAATGAAAGAGCAACAGGCGACCGCAGCCGCTGCTGCCGCCGCCGTGCCGAGCGGTGCGGTGTATGCCAGCAGTTCCGCCAGCGGCGCACCCGCCACCACGCTCACTGCCTATGGCGAAATCGGATACAGCCGACCCAGCAAAAACAGCGGCGCAACATCAACGGATGTGGGTCGTTTTGTCACTGGCTTTCAACATCGTTTCAATGACCGCACCAAGGTCGTGGCGGAGCTTGAAGTGGAGCACGCCGTGGCCTCCTCAGGCGATCGCGGCGAGGTCGCGGTGGAGCAGGTGTACATCGAGCACCGCCTAAACCAAAACTTTGGCGTGCGAGCGGGTTTGTTCCTCATTCCGCTCGGACTGATTAATCAAAACCATGAGCCGCACACGTTTTACGGCGTGAATCGACCCACGGTCGAAACGGCGATCATTCCATCCACATTGCGTGAAGTCGGCGTGCAGGTGTTTGGCGAGCATGACAAAGGTATGTCATGGAGCGCTGGCATCACCACAGGCTTTGATCTCACCAAGTGGGATCCGCTGAATGGCGAAGGCGTCGAATCGCCGCTGCGTACGCTCCATCAAGAAGGCCAGTTCGCGAAATCAAAAGACCTGTCGTTCTTCGGCGCGGCCGATTGGCGCGGCATTCCCGGCTTGCGTGTGGGCGCTGGTTTCACTACCGGTAAGGCGGGCCACGGCACCGCGGGGTTTGCCACACCGAACGCGCGCACGCTCTTGTGGGATGCTCACACGCAATGGACGCCCGGCGCATGGGACTTTGCGGCGGTGTACGCGCGCGGCTCGATATCAGGGGCTGGCGCGCTGAACAAAACGTTCTTCGGCGCGCCGTATTTGGTGCCGAAAACCTTTGACGGCTGGTACGCACAAGCCGCCTACAAATTCCGATTGGCAGGCGACTACCGGCTCTCACCATTCGTGCGCTTTGAGCGGGTAAACACCGGCCGCAGTTTCGACGGTGTGGTGCCGGGACAGAACGTGAACGCCTACGACACCGAGTCAATCGTGACGGCTGGCATCAATTTCAACGTCGCACCCACGGTCGTCATCAAGGCCGACTATCAGCGCTACAAAATTGTGAGTGAGTCCAACCGGTTTAACCTCGGTCTTGGTTTTTCGTTCTAGCGCGAAATTTAAGTAGTCACTATGCGAAGTTTGCAATGGCTCCCAGTGCTGCCGATGGCAGCGTTCGTTACCGCGATTGCGCCGGTTCACGCTGTCCAATATGCAACCGCAGAAGAGGCCGCGAAGCGCGCATTTCCTGATGCGACGGCGTTCAAAGAACGCGAGCTTCAACTCACCGCTGACGAGATGAAAGCGCTGCCATCGGACGCCGGCATCAGTGCCCGTGCGGTGCGATTCCGAGCCCTCACCGCGCTGCACGGCGACAAGGCAATTGGTATCGTCGTGATCGATGCCGTGCTCGGGAAATTTGATTTGATCGACTACGCGGTGGGTCTTGATCCGAGTGGCAAGTTACGTTCAGTGGAAATACTGGCCTACCGCGAAAGCCATGGTTACGAGGTGCGACTCCCCGCGTGGCGCAAGCAGTTTGTCGGCAAAGACAAACGCGACAAACTGCGCTTGTCTGAGGACATTAACAATATCAGTGGTGCCACCATGAGCGCCACGCATGTCACCGACGGCGTACGCCGGATTGTGTTTGCAGTGGACGCGTTGGCGGTGTTGGGGCGATTCAATTAAAGCGCTCAAGCGCGCCAAAGCGCTGCTCGGAACGTTAGTTGAAATTAGCGTCAACGGAGACAACGAATTATTGCTGTTAGCCGCAACTGACGCCGCCTTTGCGCGGATCGAAAACATCCATCGTGCCATGAGTTTTCATGAGCAGACTAGCGATTTGCAAGCCATTGCTCGGTGCTGTGCAGGTGAGTGTGTGGTTGTTGATCAGGACACATCGAGCGTGCTGCAACTCGCGCTACACGTTGAGCACGATAGCGAAGGTATTTTCAATCCAACGATCGCGCCCACGCTGGTTCGCCGTGGCTTGCTGCCGCGACCCTCATGCGCGGGAAGCATTCCGAATCCATCGACGCTCGCGAGCAGTATTCGCGTCGAAACGGCGCTGGTCGTGCGGGTTTTGCGACCTGTATGGATTGACTTGGGCGGCATTGCCAAGGGCTATGCGGTGGACGCCGCGACTCAAGTGTTGATTGATCATGGCGTGAACACTGGTGTGGTCAACGCAGGTGGCGATCTTCGCGTGTTTGGTGATACCGGGCAACCGATCCACTTGCGTCATCCTTCGAACCCCGGCGAGCAGATCCCCATCGCCATTCTCCAGGAATTGAGTTGTGCGACTAGTGGAGATTATTTTGTTGCGAGCAGCGGCGCGGACGCGGCACAAACCGCCGTCATTGGGGTTCGCGCCACGGGTGCAGAAACGCAGGCGTCCATCACGGTTATCGCGCCTTTGTGCGCCGTGGCTGATGCGCTCACCAAAGTGCTTTGGATCGCGGGCATCGATAGCGCCATTAGCCGTGCGTTGCTGAGCAACTATGAAGCACAGGCCGTCGCGCTCGACACCGATGGCGTGTCCACTTATGCATAACGCGCCCGCGTAACCAGTGCAGACAGCGCGCTCGTCGGCTCCACCAACGGTTGTGGCGCGGCCGCGCGCTGCGACGCCACATGCCGCTGCATCAACGGCTCCCAAGTGTCGAGCCAATGCGACACGGTGTCGGCCAATTGACCGTGCGTGGGCAGGCCAACCAGAAACGCTTTCAAGTGCGTGACGATGGCCGCAGCCAAGCGCGGGCACTCGTGGCTGTCAGCCTTTTCAGCGGCATAGCGGCTCATCAATTCAACGATCCATGTCAGACGGTCGGGCACGCTGTAAGCGGCAAGGCTTGCGTGAATTTTTGCATTGGGCATGGGCGAGACTCCGTGATAAGTGCAGAAAGTTTTAATTCGCACCCCTGACTTTGAGGATCGATCAGCAAAACAATCAATGAAACAGCCAATAAAACAATATTAGCAAACTTATTGCGAAGTATTCGCATTTGCAGTAATATTCATGCATCGCTGCTTTTTGACCCCCGCAGCTGACCTAAAGCTCACTTTATTAGACACCTCGCCAACCATGTCAGATCACCACGAATTGCCCGCCGTTGCGCCAAATCTTTCGCATGAAAACGTGAACCGGCAGCAGACGACATGCACTGTTCGCGCAACACTTTCACTCGCTGCGGGGCGCGGTTCATCTGAAATTCGATCTCAGGTGCCTCGTGTGGTTAGCAGCGCAACGCGCGCGCAACCCGCTATGGCGAACGCGGTCGACACGGTGCCGTTAAAGCGCCTGACCGCCGGTCGAAAAGCACTAAAAATTGCTCACGCCGGAGAGACGTATTTGCTGCGGATCACCAAAGCCAACAAACTTATTTTGACCAAACCTGCAATCGCAGAAAAGGTTTAACTCGTTACCGCCAACCAGCCAAGCCGGATTCGCACTCCCTGGCACTAGCCCGTTGGCCCCCTTACAAAATCCTGATTAGTTACCTGCCTCAGGAAGGCAGATAACACGTCGAGGGTGAGGAGAGGTGAGCACGGCGGTGGCGATCAATCGCGGCACCATCGCGGCCAGATCGTAGCGGCGGTTGAATCGGTAGGCAAACTCAGCGAGATAGCGATGGGCGTATTTGGCGTAATCGAAGGCGTGATAAGTCCCAGCGAAGGCGGTTTTCAAGTTTCCGAGTATCGTGTTGACCCAGCGGAACTCCGCGTGCTGCACCGACTGCGAGCCGCCGCCAACGATGATGCGTTCGTGGGTACGCTCGTTGGTGTTTGCAGCCTGAAAGCACCACAGGCCGTCGGAGACGACATGCGTGCCCGGCGCGAGCGCCTTTTCTGCCCACAGGGCAATGGCCTCCTTCGTAAACCCTGCCACCCGCGACAGCCGCATCAGATGAGGACGGCCGTCCATCGTGGTTTGCACCGCCGCCACGAAGGGCACCTTGTTGGGCGAGCCCCGCCCACGTTTCTCCCCCGTGCACTCGCCACCCAGATACGCGTCATCCACCTCCACGCGCACATCGAGTTTGCGAGTGTCCTCGCGCAGATACATCGTCTGCAACAGC